>JAHHHE010000005.1 GCA_019359535.1 Gloeocapsa sp. UFS-A4-WI-NPMV-4B04 | reverse complement strand
CCCTGTTTTGCCTCGAATCGCGCCGAGCGAGATTTCTATGACCAGATTTGGTTTACTCGAATTCGTTCCTTAACCTGTAAGCCTTGACTGCCTTTGATTTACTGAGATGTGTCAGGCAGTCAGGCACCCAAGTTTTAACTTTGAAGCTGCGTTCGATGCTTGGCAACAAGTCCTCGAATTGTTTGAAACAAACCTGAAAGATTAGTGATAGTCATTGGTGTAGCCTGCGTGCGTTTAGACCCGTATCGTAGACTATCTAAACATCTTTTAATAAGCGCCGCGATCGCGTTCTAAATCATAAATTACTTTTTCAATGCACCAATTAATTGACTTGTTAGGATTGTTGATCTTAACTTGAGATAGCAATCGGTTTGCTGTATTGCGATCGTCGTGTAAAAGTCTTAAAAGTTCCTTCTGAAGTTTACGGCTAGCTTGATCAATGCGGACGGTGTTTTCTGGGCTTTTAGGGCTGAGTGTTGAACTTGTTTTGATTTTAGTTTTTTTTGCGTTCAAAATGAGTCCTACAGCACCGCCACCTATTGCCGCTATAGCTAACATAGTTCCCGTCGAGCCTAGTTTATCTGTAAACTCTGGAGTATTGTTAGGAGCAGCAGTAAGTATTGAATTTTCGGCATTAGTAAACGCAGGATAAGCATTTGATGTTTCATTCACTACTGACATTAAAGTATTTTTTTGGAGCGAATGATTAACAGCGTCTTGCTGCGTTGCTAGCAAATTGGTAGGAATTTGGCTGCTAAGAATAGCAGCTAAGGCAGCACTTAAATGAAAGAATTTAAACATTGATTGTCAGCACCTTGATGCTGGCTTTTGTAATTTACAGAGATTTAGGGATGAAGAACTGCAATCTATGAGCGATCACCCTTAGCTTGATTTGGTTCAGCTAGTTAACATTGAAAGCGATCGCCCCTTGTGTATTAGTAATTCTTCATTAAGTGTTTTAACCTGCTTGTTCGGGAAATTCACCAGGGCTTACGGATACAGTTAAACTGCGCCCATTGCGAATAACCTCTACAGGTACACTGACACCAATTGAGCTATTATCTACCGCCCGTTGAACATCCTCAGCCGTTTTAACATCTCGACCATTAATTTGCTGAAGCACGTCACCTGTTCTTAATCCAGCTCTTGCTGCTGGGGAATCGCCAGCAACTCCGACAATCACAACACCTTGATCTACTTGTACACGCACGTTTGATTCCCTGTTGAGGGCTTCTCTGATATCGGGTGTCAGGGTTGTCATTTGAATTCCCAGGTAAGGATGATTGACTTTACCCTTAGCAACCAATTGATTGGCGATTTCCTGCGCTCTATTAATTGGAATCGCAAATCCTAATCCTTGAGCGCCGCCAATAATCGCAGTATTCATGCCCACAACTTGACCTTGTTGATTCAACAACGGCCCACCAGAATTACCAGGATTAATTGCAGCATCTGTTTGGATAAAACTAACGCGCTTATCTGGTACTCTCACATCACTACTAGAGCGACCTGTAGCACTGATAATACCTGCTGTGACAGTATTGTCTAAACCCAAGGGATTACCAATTGCGATCGCCCATTCCCCTGGCCGCAGTTGCTCTGAGTTCCCGATTTCAACAGTTGGTAGATTGCTAGCTTGGATTTTAATTACTGCGACATCTGTGAGTTCATCTTCACCCAAAACCTGACCTTTAAAGTTACGCCCGTCTTTTAATGTCACTGTTACAGTGTCAGCACCATCTACAACGTGAGCATTCGTCAGCACTAGGCCATCCGACTTGATAATAAAGCCTGAACCAGTGCCGCTTAAAGTCCGATTTCCACGTTGAGTAGCGCGATTTCTGAATGTTGTTCGCTCTGAATCTATTCGCACTACGGCAGGTCCCGTCCTTTCAACAGCAGCAGCAATAAAGTTAGAATTCGTCGTGTTGCCAGGAATTGCCGCAGGTAACTGAGCCACTGGTTCAACTAGCAGGGCGTTTGTAGGTCGCAGTTGCACCGCCAAAAAACTCCCCGCAGCCCCAACAAACAATAAAGAAAAATAAGTGATTGACTTTTGTAAAGAAAAATTACGAGACATTTTAGGTTTAGGGGTTAAAAAAGTGAGTAGTGAAGCAGCGAGCGGGCGTTGCCGTCTTCGCGCCCTTTTAGCTGCGTAGTAGTGGGGTTTTCTCTACTTTGAAGGGGCGCGGTCAGATATCAATATCCGTTTGACGATATCAAGCCCAACCTGAGTAGTTTCATCTAGCAGCTTTGGATCTACTTGCTTGTCGTTCGGACTGTGGTAGTTAGGCTCCTGACCTCGGTAAAAGAACAACACTGGCACATCTGCTGCTGCAAAAGGCGCGTGATCGCTGCCACCTCTACCGCCAAAAGTAGAAACTCCAGGATTAGCTGCTTGGGCAAGTGTAGTTAGGTTCTCGGTTCCACCCACAAGGAGATTATTATTTACACCAACCATATCGAAGTTCAGCATAGCCTTGAGACTTTGCAGGAACTGGGGTTCAGCTTTACTGACAAATGCTCTTGATCCATGTAAACCATCTTCCTCGCCGTCAAAAGCTACAAACCAAGTCTGACGAGCAAGCGGTGTACCAGCTAAGTTACGGGCAATGTCAAGGACAACTGCTGTACCGGAAGCGTTGTCGTTTGCGCCTGGTGAATCTGGCACTGAGTCGTAGTGACCACCTAACAGTACACTCGGCTGAGTCACGCCTTTGAGATGGGCAATGACGTTGCGTCCAGTGACGTTAGCTTGGCGGGTATTTACGTTCAGAGTGACTTCAAGGCGTTGTTTCTGGGCGCGATCGCTCAAAGTACCTTGCTCACCCGCAAGCGCGAAAACAGGAATTTTAGTTTCACCACCAAGCGCACCAGGGAAATTGCCTGACTGATTGTTGACAATAACTAAACCGATCGCACCAGCCTTCTGTGCGTTCTGAGCTTTTTCCAGAAAGCGGATCTCGCCACGCTCAACTAAAGCGATCGCACCTTTGACATCAACAACCGCGAAGTCTGCTATTCGCCCCACATTAGGCACTGCAACAAGCGGCGCGGTAATCTTTCCAGCCTGCGATCCATTCAGCGCCCGACCCTTAATTGTTGTGCCACCAACAATAATATTCGATCCCAAGTCTTGAAACTTTGGATAACTAAAGGTTTGGACTTCAGTTACGTAGCCAGCCTTGCGGTACTCTTGAATCAGATAGGTGCTGGCTTTATCCATTACTGGGGTTCCAGCAACTCTGGGACCAAGCTTGACTAATGCCTGAACATCTGCACCAGCACGACTGGAATTAGTCGCCGTTTGGGTTTGTGTTAAAGGTGTGCTACTTAAAGCTTGCACCTTTTCTGGTTGTGGAGTACACCCTGCAACGCCAAAACTGACAACACTCGCACCTGCAATTAGCAATTGAATTGTTGGCTGTAATTGCACAGGACTTTTTTTGTTAGACATAAGCGATCGCTCGACCACTATTAATCACAGCTTTCCACAAAATAAGTAAGTGAACCGCAAGCAACCTTTGGTAGCGATCGACAATGAGAGTAAGCAATAGCAGTTTGCCAATCATTTTCGCTACCTTAAGTTTTCTCCAAGAGTTTATTAATCTCTTGTTATTCTTAGTTTGATTGACAAATATGACATAAATGTGTCAAAGAGGTAGACTTGGGGAGGGACAAAAAAGCAGTAGTTAAGATGAAATGATAGTGTGATCGCTCTTGTTTCGTTTGAATCTATATTACTTTCTTTTAACTATTGCTGAAACTGAGATCATAACCAACCACTAATTAAATGTTCATCTATATGTCTCAATATAGCCGTAGTCTGGGAAGCCGTCTGTTGTAGCGGGGTTATTTACCGCGATCGCTTATGCACTCTGCACAACAGTTCGTGAAATACTGTGAATCACTTAAGTATAGTTGTGGTACAAATTAACTATTTGGCTCTCTGCTAATTATGTTGAGTCCCTCTGAGCGGGTGCGACTAATGAAGGAAATGCGATTACCGGAAGGCGATCCACTTGCTAAATGAAAAGCTGTCTCTGCGTGGTTGTCTCGGTTTGAAGACAGAGATCGTTGCAATTGCGATGATAGATGGCGATCTCAATCCTTGTCTAACCACCGGATTTATCTTGGAGTGTATATAGCGCTCAGACTGGGTAGCGGAGGACGAGGTAGATCGTAGAGAGCGGTTGTTAGCCGGATTTAAGGATATTCCAGGACCATCGCCAACTTCTGGAGTTCCTACAAACTACTGGCGAGGAGTATGGATTTTTGCAGATCAACCCCGTAATAAACGCCGCAAGACACTTAAAGAACGAAGAACTAATCAAGAGTCACGCCACGAAGATCAGCCTGAGGTGCGACTGGTTTCTCTTCCCGTTGGACAATGCACTCCTCAGCAATTAATGGAAGCGTTAATGCTGCAATCGGGATGTTGGCATAACTTTGATTCAGAACTCATTTTGGCGGCTCTGGAGCAAAACAGACATCTGTGGCTAAATTTTATGATGTTGCCTCTAATTGGAGAGGATGAAGACAGCAATCGGCTCTATAGTAACTTGGGCTATGCGCTGAGAGACTTGGGATATCGTTGGCACGCAGATACGCTGTATGTCTGGAGTAGAGATGACGATTGCGTGTACCCACTGGTTGATTTTGGCAAAGCTTGGATGGCAGATAATGTTCAAGTGATGGAGAAGCGATCCATAAAATTGCAATTCCCCGTCCGTCAAACTGCTTTCACCCCCTAAGCGGAAGCTGGATTTGAAAGGTTGTACCAACTCCTACTGCGCTAGTGGCAGTAATTTGCCCGTCGTGAGTTTTTACAATTTGTTGGGCGATCGCGCAACCCCAAACCAAAACCACCAGAAGAACGCGATCGCACTGTATCCACGCGATAAAACCGTTCAAAGATATGCGGTAAATCGTCTGCTGGAATCCCAATGCCATTATCTATTACTTACAGAATCGCTCGCCGTGACTGAGTAAACACTTGCAGTTATCCTCAGCTCGCCTCAAGAATTTCTGGCTCGACTAAACTTAGTTTTTGCTCAAAATCGGCAGCAAATTATTGGTTTCAACTGTCTCTATTTACAAAACTTTACAACACACCCCATTTTTTATGGCTCTCGGCGACTACCCTCATAGGGCTAATCTTCAGTACCCGCACTGTGTCCCAAATCCCACTGCCGTTGGCTGCTATCTCCGTAATCTGTTGTTTGAGGGAAGGCGAATAGCCTCGGTACGAATAGTTCCGGCTCTGCGAGACGGCAATCCTGATGGCGATACAAATACCTCTGTTTGCCTTCGTTAGTCTTGCCATTTTTTACCACATTTTCCCTGCCGCAATCAGGACAATACACTGGTCCTAATACCATTCCCTCACCTGCTGCCAAACAACTACTCTAGGGCGTGTCTGCGAACTCAATTTTGTATATGATTATTACCAATATCCAAGTTTTTACGTAAAATACAAACTTAACTCTGAGTAATAATTAACAGCTCAAAACTTAGATTTTGTAGTTTGCAGACAGAATCTAATAACAGCAGATATTCTGCCCACATTTCAACAGGTATAGAACATTACTCAGAAAAAAGAAGGTGAAAAAGCACGGATGCTGCCTGCGAATAGAATAACATTTGAGAATCCTCTCAGCTTTAGCCAAAGGAAATATCAAAAATGTTACCTCTGCAAAAGTTAAAGTTTATTACTTTATTATTGTATAACTCTGTAAATTATGATACTTTAATGTCTAAGTATTACAGTAAGAATATATATTTGGATAAAAAGGGAGAAGTAGCATTGTCCTAACTGCGTAATGTTACCTCTGCAAAAGTTAAAGTTTATTACTTTATTATTGTATAACTCTGTAAACTATGATACTTTAATGTCTAGGTATTACAGTAAGAATATATGTTTGGATGAAAAGGGAGGCATAGCATTGTCCTAACTACGTAATGTCTATAAACAAAGTTAAGCATTGAAGGCTTAGTTTTAGCTCTAAAGGTGTAACCTGCTTTTTAAGACAATGTTTATTTGTTGGCTTGTTAGTTTGTAATAGTTGAAACTAACCTAGCTCCATTGCTCTCAAACTTTTATTCCCAAATTCAAAACCAAAAATATAAAATTATTTGGCACAAAAGTATTAATACTAGTGCCTTAACGGTGGGGCTTTGACGGTCTTGTAGATCTCAGTCTCTCCGACCTAACCTTGGTCTGCGCTTGTTGTAGAGGAGGTCGAAGTCGGAGACATATTTATACCCTTCGCTAAGAGCAAGACTTGAAAATCAGTGGTCAATCTCTCATTACCTCAGCTGCGGTATAATAGCCACTTCCGGCAAGCTAAATATAACAAAGCCTCATTAATGGTTTATTGATTAACCTTTCTAATCTTTCCCTAGCCTCCTGCCGCTTTATGGTTAGCAGCCTGGTTGGACATTTACCATTTAACTGTAAAACATATCAGTTGCCTGTTATGCCCCTATCGGGATAGAAACGAGCCTTGGATGCTGGCTCGGAGGAATATTTCCTCACTCGCTTCTGTGGGGGCGAATCTCACTTTTATACATAAAGTCTACATAAAGTCTACATAAAGTCTACATAAATCTATTGAATGCTGACTACTATTCCTGTATTGTTAAGTATGCAATAGAGAAGAGGAAGTAAGTAATTTTTAATAGGATTTTAAGTTTTAGTCTTCTAAACGTAAGATTGATTGTTGCTAATAGTTAAGTAGGCTCTTAAAAGTAGCTAACGATTGCGACCGTAGTAGAAAATTATTTTTACTATTAATTACTATTTAAAAGCATTTTGTAGCTGAAAACTACAAAAATAAAATCTACTAGACAGTTGAGTAGGCTCAATTGTTGGCAGAAACATATTTCTGGCAATGGCTAATGGTGGGGCTTTGACGGTCTTTTAGATCTCAGTCTCGCTAACGTAACCTTACTTTGCGATCGCCGTAAAGGAGGTCGGACACAGAATAGTTATTTTTGTGGCTAATAGTGAAGTTTTGACTATTTTTTAGCTCTCAGGAGTCTTAAATTAATATTACTTAGTGGTAGGGGTAGAGGAGTTTAAAGATGAAAAAAAGGTGTGATAGAAACCGGAAGCGTTCTAAGCGTCGAGCTATCTATTGTCCCATACATGGTTGTTATTTGGACAGCGCTAGTCGCAAGTATGGAATTTATGCTGATAAAGTACAGCATTTGCAACAGCATGGAGTAGGAAAACATACCGCTCTGATGATGATTGCAACTCAAGCTACAGTAGTTTTAGACGGTGAATGGCTAGAAGCTTTTTGGTGTGAGCAGTGCCAAGAAACAAATTGGTATTGTGTTCGTAAGTGTGATCGCACATATCAGATTTCGGTTCCTGCTTATGAACTTTGGCAACGAGCAATAGGAGTAATTAATCCTGAAGGCAACCCTACTGTAGGAGAGTTTACACGGCGAAACGCGCGGATGACAGGACACAGTGTTGCGAAGCAATACAAGTTTGTAGAGTAAGTTGCCCTAGTTGCTACCAAGTATTTTGTGCAATGAAGACAACGTAACTACGATCTTTAACCTATCTTATCAGAGAGACTAGAGAGGTCTAGTGCAATCAATTATTACACGCTAACGACTTTACCTGAAGCGATCGCATTCACGTAGTTAACAGAGACTAGCTTAAGTAAATGCGATGCGCGCTGCGGCAAAAATAGCTAACATTCTCTTAGCTTTCTCTTAAAAGATACCTATGAACGATTATAAACCGGCAGAATTAGTAATTGAGGCTGGTCGAGCAGAGCAACGATATTGGCAGGATCTGTGGCGCTATCGAGAGTTATTCTACTTTCTGGCTTGGCGCGATATCCTAGTACGTTATAAACAGACAGTAGTCGGAATTATCTGGGCGCTGATTCGACCATTGTTAACAATGGTAGTATTCACTGTAGTATTTGGCAAACTAGCAAAATTGCCCTCTGAAGGAGCGCCTTATCCCATTTTGGTCTTTGCAGCCATGTTGCCTTGGCAATTTTTTGCCAATTCACTTTCAGAATCAAGCAATAGCTTGATCGCCAATGCCAATTTAATTTCTAAAGTTTATTTTCCCCGTTTAATTGTGCCTACTAGTGCTGTAATTGTCAGCTTCGTGGATTTTCTCGTTTCTGGCATGATTTTGCTAGCGTTGATGGCTTGGTACAACTTCGTTCCTGATTGGCGTATTTTGACACTACCTTTATTCATTCTCATAGCCTTTGCTGCTGCAATTGGTGCAGGACTTTGGCTAGCTGCACTTAATGTAGAGTATCGAGATTTTCGCTATATTGTGCCGTTTATCGTGCAGTTTGGTTTGTATATTTCACCTGTTGGTTTTACTAGCAAAATTGTCCCGGAACAGTGGCGCTTGCTCTACTCCTTGAACCCAATGGTAGGAGTCATTGATGGCTTTCGCTGGGCAATTCTAGGAGGAGAATCAAACATTTATTTACCGGGTTTTGTGTTGTCAGTGGGAATAGTTGCGCTACTACTTATTAGTGGGATCTGGTACTTTCGCAGAATGGAGCGTACTTTTGCTGACACAATTTAGAGAGGGTTGAGCAAGTGTCTGACGTAATCATTAAAGTTGAGAATTTAAGCAAAAAATATATCATTAGTCACCAGCAAGAAGACTCCAGCCTTCATCGTTACAAAGCTTTGCGAGATGTCATCGCTAATGGAGGTAAGTCTCTTGCTAAGAAACTTCTCAAACCTTCTGTTACAAAAATATCTAGCCCAACCCGCGAGGAATTTTGGGCATTGAAGGATGTTGCTTTCGAGATTAAACAAGGTGAAGCTATCGGTATTATTGGGCGCAATGGTGCAGGTAAATCAACATTATTAAAAATTTTAAGTCGAATTACTGAACCGACGGCAGGACGCATTGCAATCAAAGGGCGGGTAGCAAGCCTACTGGAGGTAGGAACAGGATTTCACCCAGAACTGACTGGACGAGAAAACATCTACCTTAACGGTTCTGTTCTAGGCATGAGTAGAGCCGAGATCAAGCAAAAATTTGATGAAATTGTTACCTTTGCTGAGGTAGAGAAGTTTTTAGATACTCCAGTAAAGCGCTATTCCTCTGGAATGTACGTACGTCTTGCTTTTTCAGTTGCAGCCCACCTAGAGCCAGAGATATTAGTTGTAGACGAAGTATTGGCAGTAGGCGATTCAGCATTTCAAAAAAAGTGCCTGGGTAAGATGGGGGATGTAGCAACTAAAGAAGGACGAACAGTTTTGTTCGTCAGCCATAGTATGCAAGCTGTTACACAATTAACTAAACGTTGTGTATTGCTTTCAAAAGGCGAACTTCAGTTTGACGGTAAAACAAACAAAGCAGTCCAATTATACCTTGCAGGACAAAAAGCCTCAAATGATGAACTAGCTTATTACGAAGCTCCTTTGAACAAAACAGGTAACTACGTAGCTTGGGCTCGCGTACATCCTTCAGAAGGGCAAGGGCTTCATTGCTGGGGAAAACCTATTACTTTTGAGTTTGCATTACAGGTATCTAAACCACACGAAAGTCTGTGTTTTTCTTTTCAGGTAGTCAGTGAACTTCAACAACCCATTTGTATTTTCTGGTTTTTTGATCCCAAAGCGTCTTTCCGGCGAGAGGCTGGAACATTTATTATAAGATGCGAGATACCAAAATTTAGGCTCTACATGGGGTCATACACCTTAACCACATGGTTCTCTGAACGTCGCGGCAATAATTTGTTAGAAAACCTCAGAGATATTTGTCCCTTTGATGTAAGTATGCACGACATTGAACGAGAAGAGTACCAATGGCAATCCGATGAGTGTACCTATTTAGAAGATGCCGTTTGGGGAAATGTTCAAAAGATAGACAGTCAATTAGGAATACCTATTTAATTCCACCTTTAGTAAGACAGCAAATAGATAATGGCAATAAATCATGACGTACAATTGGGTAACAACGTTAAGATTTTCCATTCCCATCTTGTGAACCTTTACGGTTGCACCATTGGTGATGAAACTAAGATTGGTACTTTTGTTGAGATTCAGAAAAACGCCATTGTTGGGGCTCGTTGTAAAGTATCATCGCATACTTTTATTTGTGAGGGCGTGGTTATTGAGGACGAAGTGTTTGTTGGTCACGGAGTAATGTTTACTAATGATCTTTACCCTCGCGCCACGAATCAAGACGGAAGCCCAAAAACTGATGCTGACTGGCATCTAGTAAAAACTCTAGTGAAACACCGCGCCTCTATCGGCAGCAATGCCACTATTTTGGCAGGAGTCACAATTGGAGAAAATGCCATAGTCGGGGCTGGAGCAGTAGTGACTCATGATGTTCCCAATGACACAACGGTAGTTGGAGTACCCGCTCGTGCAATAAGTGACGCTCTTGATTCCCAAAAGAAGTGAAAATGACAGCCTACCAAGGTTAGGGAAATAGCACATTAGTTAACTTTGGGGATAGTGCTAAACAAGTAATGATGCATTGTCCTAATGCATAAAATACTATTAACCCGGCAATGTAAGTCTCAAAAAGGAATCCAGAAGTTTCAAGGGTTCCAGCCTAAAAAATGTCAGATCAATTATTGCCGGTTTAATAGATGGCACCAATGTGTCCAACACCTTGAAAAACGATAAAGTTTTTCGCACCAATAGAGATATCTATTGTCTCAACGTCTGATTAAATCGCAGCATCTGTTTAAAACGTAGGAGAGTCTTCGCTATTTTAATGTAGGTGGTTTTGCCGCTCTTTTTTCACTG
Source organism: Gloeocapsa sp. UFS-A4-WI-NPMV-4B04 (assembly GCA_019359535.1). Taxonomy (GTDB): domain Bacteria; phylum Cyanobacteriota; class Cyanobacteriia; order Cyanobacteriales; family Chroococcidiopsidaceae; genus JAHHHE01. Next base: position 53,117 of record JAHHHE010000005.1, on the reverse strand, counting down.
CCCGATGCCGCTTGCTCGGCAAGAGTACTGCGTAAGCTGACCAAAAAATCCCTATCAATTTGTTAGCAGACATGAAACCAAAGCTCCAGAATTAACATAATTGTACATTGGAGGTTAAGTATATGAATTTAAAACTAAAACGGCGACGATTTGGGTTGCTAGCGCTAGCTAGCGCCACTACAACTCTACTCTCCAACCTTGCAGCTAAGACTGTTGCACAGCAGGCACGGCTCGTTATTTATGGAGTACGTCTGACTCCAGCTAGCAGCAGTATAACCGAAGACCAAGCTGATGCCTCAGCAGCTAACAAAACTCCAGCAATAATCTTACAGTCTATAGATTTAGTAACAGGTCAGGAGTTGACAACTGCTGAAATTCTCGAACAAATTGCTCAAAACCAGCAAGAACGAACTCAGACTGTGAATAAAGCCTTAGTTGTCAAGAAGCCTAGCGAACGGATAACTGGTTTCACTGCCCTATCAGATGGGACATTTGTTGTTGCCGCGGCAGCAGCTACTAAGAAGGGCGATTTCAGTCGCTTCATATTCTTTGGTCAAGATATCACAAAGTCTAAAAAAGGCTTGAAATCTAAAAATCTTAAAAAGAATAATACAGTCGAAAGTCTGCTAGCAATCCAAAACGACCAGATCCTCAGCATAGTTAGTCAAAACCAAGGTCAACCGCCTTTTGAGTTGGCACTTATTAACTCCAGATCAGGTCAAGTGGACTCTGGTACTACTTTAGGGCTACCGTATTTATTACCAAATCAACGATTTAGCAATCTCGCTCAATCCCCGGATGGTAAAATTTACGCTACCACTCTTGACTCTGAAGGTGTCCCAATTCTAGTGCAGTTAGATTTGCAGAACAAATCTCCGATTACTGGCAGAGGAAAGATTATCACGCTGGTAAAATTAAGCTTCAACAATGGCCCTTTGAAAAATGACTTGGCAAGTCTAACCTTCTCTCCATCAAACCAACTGTTTGCACTAGCCGATCCTCAATACGAAGGAACTAATTCTCTATTCAGTGTTGATCTAAAAACCGGAGAAATGAAGTTACTGAGAAAGTTTGCAGTTGATAAGATTGCTTTTAGCAAGGTGTAGAAACTGTTAGTCATCCCTTAAAAGGAGTGCTATAGCTAGACCATCCTTTTACGATTTCAACTATAGCAATTAGCCTTGCTCTTATTAGCTAACAATCAAGTTCTCCGTAAGTGTATGGGTGCTTTAGTGACCACACCCATCAAAACTGTATGCAGTTTTGATGGGTGAAGCAGAAGTGGGACATTACAACTAATGACCGCATAATTATTTAGGTAGTTCTAATTTAATGACAAACACTCGTAATAACTTAAAAAATGGCTTTGACGTAAATATTTACCCAGGTAGTGAAAGTATCTCCCCAGGTAAGCAAAGCCACACAACCAATACAATTAATATAGGTATAATAGGCTACGGCTATTGGGGTCCTAATTTAGTACGCAATTTTGCTGAGGTCCCAGGAGCGAAGATTATAGCTGTTAGTGATTTTAAACCAGAAAGGCTGGCTAAGGTTCATTCTCGATATCCGAGTGTAAAGGTGACTACAGATAGTCAAGACCTATTTGCTGACCCAAAGATTGACGCGATCGCGATTGCTACGCCAGTTTCTACTCACTTTGATTTAGCTTTAGCAGCATTACAAGCTGGTAAACACGTATTAGTAGAAAAACCAATGACTGCTACCTCCGAGCAAGCAGTAAGACTGATTGAGGAGGCAGAACGGCGTAACTTAGTTTTAATGGTAGATCACACCTTTGTTTATACAGGCGCAGTACGCAAAATGCGGGAACTGGTTGCTAGTCAATTAGGTGATATGTATTACTATGATTCTGTGCGTGTCAACCTGGGACTATTCCAGCACGATGTTAACGTGATCTGGGATTTGGCAGTACATGACCTGTCAATCATGGACTATGTATTGCAATTAAAGCCTTTTGCTGTCTCGGCTACAGGCATGAGTCACGTTCCTGGTGAGCCAGAAAATATTGCTTACCTGACGTTGTTTTTTGAGAACAACCTGATTGCTCACATTCATGTTAATTGGCTAGCACCAGTAAAAGTTCGTCGTACATTGATCGGTGGAAGTCAAAAGATGATCTGCTATGACGATTTGGAGCCAAGTGAAAAAATCAAGGTATATGACAAGGGAATTACAGTAAATGGCAATTCTGAAAACTTGTACCAGATGCTGGTTGGCTATCGCACAGGTGATATGTGGTCACCAAAGTTGGATGTGACTGAAGCATTGCAAACTGAGGCATTACACTTCATTGATTGCATTCACCAAGGCGAACGCCCCATCACAAATGGGGAAGCAGGACTGCGAGTAGTTAGGATCTTAGAAGCTGCAACCCAGTCGATGAAAAAACAAGGTGGATTAGTTGAACTGGATATAGCGAGGGTAGTGGCGTGATCCCATTTTTAGATTTAAAAGCTCAATACGGCAATATTAAAGATGAAATTAATGCTGCCGTCTCCAAAGTCCTGGAAAATACTCAATTCATCTTGGGAGATGAGGTAACGGCTTTTGAGAAAGAGTTTGCCGCTTACTGCGACGCTGATTATGGTATTGCTGTTAATACCGGCACTAGCGCTCTACATTTAGCTTTACTAGCAGCTGGTATTGGTGCTGGCGACGAAGTTATCACCATACCTTTCACCTTTGTTGCCACGGTAGCGGCGATTTGTTATACAGGTGCTACACCTGTGTTTGTGGATATCGATCCTGTTTCTTATACAATAGACGTTACGCAGATTGAAGCAGCAATCACTGAACGAACGAAAGCTATTTTGCCTGTACATCTGTACGGTCAGCCAGCAGACATGGAGCCGATTTTGGAGATTGCTCGTCGTTATGGTTTAACCGTAATTGAGGATGCTGCACAAGCGCACAGGTCTGAGTACAAGGGTCAGCGAGTTGGTAGTATCGGTGACTTAGGGTGTTTTAGTTTCTACCCTGGTAAGAACTTAGGAGCTTACGGTGAGGGAGGCATGGTTGTCACCAATAATCCCGAGTATGCTCATACTTTACGAATGTTGCGTGACTGGGGTCAAGAATGCAAGTATCACCACATCCTCAAGGGCTATAACTACCGGATGGATGGCTTGCAGGGAGCAATTTTGCGGGTGAAGTTACGCTATTTAGACGGCTGGACTGAGGCTCGCAGGGTCCATGCAGCACTATACGACGAATTATTGCCATCGGGCGTGAAAACTCCGACTGTTTTGCCTTATAGCCATCACGTTTATCATATCTACGCAGTGCGATCGCAGCAACGGGATGCACTACAAAAAAGGCTACACGAGCAGGGAGTTCAGACAGGCATTCATTATCCCATTCCCGTACATTTGCAGCAAGCTTATGCCGAGCTAAAATATCAACCTGGTGACTTTCCTTGTGCTGAGTTAGCTGCAAATGAGGTGCTTTCACTACCAATGTATCCAGAACTTCCTCAAGAGGATTTGAAAATTATCAGTACTGCAGTGCGTGAGAGTATCTAATGTCTGATTCCCCTGAAAGTAGAATCATCAAAGCTGTACACGGTTTACAAGAATTGCAGCTAGACCCAGAATTTGAAGTGGGAATGGCAGAGTATTTACGCCAACAGTACAGCAACAACGGATTGAGCGAATTGTATGATCGCTTTACCATAGGTGAAGGTGCCTTTGATGCACTGATGCGACGAGTCATTTGGCGTACTATGGCACGTCAATGCGGACAGAGCATTCATATTGGTAGCGGTGTAGGCTTCAAGCACTTAGAAACATTTGAGATTGGCAATCGAGTGTTTATTGGTTCGCACAGCTATATTCAAGGGCGATTCGATGGTAGGTGTGTTATTGGTAACTACGTCTGGATCGGTCCCCAAAGTTATTTTGATGCTCGTGACTTGATTATTGAGGATTATGTGGGGTGGGGACCAGGAGCAAAAGTGCTGGGTTCAACTCATACAGGATTGCCAATTGATATTCCTATCATCCAAACAGACCTGGAAATCAAATCGGTAAAAATTGAAACGGGAGCGGATATCGGCGTGAATGCAGTCATCCTTCCTGGGGTTACTATTGGCAAAGGCAGCATGGTTGGAGCTGGAGCAGTTGTCACTAAGGATGTACCGCCGTTTGCCGTTGTAGCTGGTGTCCCAGCTCGGTTTTTACGTTGGCGAGAGAACTCTAAAACATCAGAAGATATTACAGAAAATGCAAAATAATCGAGTATTAGTTACAGGTGGTGCAGGTTTAGTAGGCTCCCATATCGTCGATTTGCTAGTCCAAGAGGGAGTTGCTGAGATTATTGTCTTGGATAATTTCACGCGGGGACAACGTAGCAACCTAGCTGAGGCACAAGCACAGGGACCTTTGGTGATTGTAGAGGGTGACATTCGCGATCGCCAACTTCTCGCTGATATTATGCAAGGTGTGGATGTAGTTTTTCATCAAGCAGCGATCCGTATTACTCAATGTGCCGAAGAACCACGGTTGGCGCTGGAAGTTCTCGCAGATGGCACCTTCAATGTTTTGGAAGCCGCAGTCAACGCCAAGGTGAAAAAGGTAGTTGCAGCTTCTTCAGCTTCCATTTACGGTATGGCAGAAGAATTTCCCACCACTGAGTCTCACCATCCCTATAACAACCGCACTCTCTACGGTGCAGCCAAAACCTTTAATGAAGGATTGTTACGTAGTTTCTACGATATGTACGGACTAGACTATGTAGCATTGCGCTACTTTAATGTCTACGGACCGCGCATGGATATCTACGGCGTTTACACTGAAGTGTTGATCCGCTGGATGGAGCGCATTGCCGCCGATCAGCCACCACTTATTTTTGGCGATGGTAAGCAAACAATGGACTTTGTATATATTGAAGATATCGCCAGAGCCAATATTTTAGCTGCCAAAGCCGATGTCACAGATGAGATTTTTAATATTGCTAGTGGTGTAGAAAGTAGCTTAAATGACTTAGCTTATGGTTTAGCAAAGGTGATGGGGTCTGACTTGAAGCCAGAATACAGGTCAGAACGCAAAGTTAACGCCGTGCAGCGTCGATTGGCAGATGTCAGCAAAGCGAAGAGATTGCTGGATTTTGAAGCGCAGGTGTCCCTAGAAGAGGGATTGCGGCGGTTAGTTAATTGGTGGCGTGAACAAAAGTTCGCAAAGGAAGCAAGCAATGTCTGAAAAAATCCCAAATCTCCCGATTGCCAAACCATTGCTGGGAGAACCAGAGGCAGAGGCAGCTAAACGTGCGATTATGTCTGGCTGGGTGACTCAAGGTCCGGAAGTCGCAGCCTTCGAGCAAGAATTCGGCACTTATGTAGGAGCCAAGTATGCTTGCGCTGTATCTAATTGCACTACTGCATTGCATTTAGCGTTGTTAGCAGTAGGTGTGCAGCCTGGGGATGAAGTGATTACCGTCAGCCACTCCTACATTGCCACTGCTAATAGTATCCGCTACTGTGGGGCAATTCCTGTGTTTGTGGATATTGAACCGCAAACATATAACATCAATCCGATGTTAATTGAGGACGTGATTAGCGATCGCACTCGTGCCATTCTTATTGTCCACCAGATGGGGATGCCCTGCGACCTCAAAGCTATTTTGGACATTGCCCACCGCTACGAGTTGCCAGTAATTGAAGATGCTGCTTGTGCAATTGGCAGTGAAATTCTCTGGAGCGGTGAGTGGGAGAAAATCGGCAAGCCACATGGAGATATAGCCTGTTTTTCTTTTCACCCCCGCAAAGTAATTACCACTGGTGACGGTGGAATGCTTACCACGAACAACCCCGAATGGGACAAACAGTTTCGCCTCTGGAGGCAACACGGTATGAGCGTTCCCGACACCGTACGCCACGGCGCTAAACAAGTGATCTTCGAGTCATACCCGATGTTGGGATACAACTATCGTATGACTGACATCCAAGCAGCCGTTGGGCGGGAACAACTCAAACGCCTACCGGAGATTGTCGAACGCCGACGTTACTTAGCACAGCAATATCAGCAACTGCTGGCAGATGTGCCAGACTTGAAATTGCCGACAGAGCCAGGTTGGGTGAAAAGTAATTGGCAAAGTTACTGTGTACGTCTACCAGAAAAATGCAACCAACGGCAAGTCATGCAACTGATGTTAGATGCTGGGATTGCCACACGACGCGGGATTATGTGTTCTCACCGCGAGCCAGCATATGAACATGAAACTTGGTCGTGTGGAAGCGAACGAGAAGCTTGCCACTGTGGAACAGGAACTTGCGATCGCCTTAATGAAAGTGAGCAAGCACAAAATGATACTATTTTGTTACCACTTTTCGATCAAATAACTGAGCAGGAGCAAGACTACATAGTGGAAGTTTTGAAAGCCGCTTGTTAAGTTAATTTTTAAAAAAGACTTTGAATCCTATAGGAGGTCTGATTGCCCACTTGTTCCGCTATCTGCCATCCGTTCTTGCGTTCAACTGGACTAAGTAAACCAACTAAATAATCTCTTGCTTCACTGCGGGCAAAATGAGGCTCAATGCGTTCAACTACTGCATCAAATTTATTCGCCCAGTTATTAACTTCATTAACTTGTGCTCGTACGGATGGCATATCTACGCGTTATTGATACATCATACCAATCAGGAGGGCACTTGGGTTATTTACTTTGCTCCGATCTATTCTAGCTATTATCTACAACTGTAGTATTAACTAGATAGAGCTATAATCACCTATTTAATATAGTTTAGCGAAGGCAGAATGAACCAAACTATTTTTCATTTAGCATTTCCAGTTGCTGACATTTTCCAGACTAAGGCTTTTTATGCTGAGGGGTTGGGCTGTGAAATTGGTCGGGAAAGTCCTTCCGCGATCATTTTAAACCTGCATGGTCATCAGCTAGTTGCCCACGTCACCCATGAGCCTTTAGTACCGCAGAAGGGTATATATCCCCGTCACTTTGGATTGGTTTTTACAATTGAAAGTAGTTGGGAAGATTTATTGGTTCGTGCTCAGCAAAGAGGTTTGCAGTTTTATCAGCAACCTAGGAAACGCTTTATTGACTCTCCTTTAGAGCATCGTACGTTTTTCTTGGTAGATCCTTTCCATAACTTGTTAGAGTTCAAACACTATACTCGTTCCAGTGCAATTTTTGGCGAAGTTGGTTGTAGCTCGATTGGCGATAAAGTTGCTCTTTAAATTACTACGAGTTAAGAACCGCGATCGCGGTTCTGAGAGCGAACACAAGCTCGTACCGTGCTACTACTTTTGTTTCATCACATGACTCAACAGGAACAGGAATATGTAGTGAAGATTTTTGGAGATAGTTTGTGTGAGGTCTAAAGAAAAATTCCTTTCGTAGAAATTGCTTCTGGTAGTGCCTCTGTTTGTACAACAAACAGCTAGTAGATATTCAGCGAGGGTCCACGACTGAGGCTTATGAAGCATTCGTTAATAAGCTTACTCAAAAGCGATCGCTCAGTGAGCCTACTTAAAGAAGTTACTTTTTAGAAACAATAATAATTAAACTTTGTAGGAATTATAGATATGGCTGTTCTCTTTACCAATCAAGCCCCAAGCCTGCCAAATTTCACTGATAGCGTTCCTTATGAATTAGGCATGAAATTCCGTAGTGCTAAAGAAGGACAAATTACTGCCCTGCGCTTCTGGAAAGCCCCTAGCGAGACAGGAACTCATATTGGCAAGCTGTGGACGGCAACGGGAACGCTTCTGGGAAGCGTCACTTTCTCTAGTGAGACTGCTTCTGGCTGGCAGGAGCAGCTTTTAGAAACGCCAGTTAATATTCAAGCTAATACGACCTATGTAGTCTCTGTCAACGTAAACACCTATTATGTCGCCACTTCTAATGGACTAGGCAGTTCTATAACCAATGGCGATCTCAGCTCAGTGGCAGACGGCAATAATGGGGTGTTTAATGGGACTCCGGGAGCCTTCGCAACCAGTTCTTACGGAAATACTAACTATTATCGTGATATCAACTTTGTGGCTGTTGCCCTGCCGACGATTACAAAGATAAGCGGCGACAATCAGACTGGTGCAGCCGGAACCCTATTGCCCAACCCTCTAGTTGTTCAAATCAACGATAGTGCTGGTAATGCTCAATCTGGGGTAACAGTGAACTTTGCTGTTACCAGTGGCGGAGGGTCAGTCTCGCCTGCAAGTGCCGTAACCGATATTAATGGCAAAGCTAGTACCACCCTAACTCTGGGAGCTAGCCCTGGTGCGACAAGTGCTGTAACCAATACTGTAAGTGCCACAGCAGCTCAAGTAGGTAGCGTTACCTTCTCTGCTAGTGCCACCTCCTTGGTGAACAGCCAAAAGCTCTTGACGAATCAAGCCCCAAGCCTGCCAAATTTCACTGATAGCGTTCCTTATGAATTAGGCATGAAATTCCGTAGTGCTAAAGGAGGACAAATTACTGCCCTGCGCTTCTGGAAAGCCCCTAGCGAGACAGGAACTCATATTGGCAAGCTGTGGACGGCAACGGGAACGCTTCTGGGAAGCGTCACTTTCTCTAGTGAGACTGCTTCTGGCTGGCAGGAGCAGCTTTTAGAAACGCCAGTTAATATTCAAGCTAATACGACCTATGTAGTCTCTGTCAACGTAAACACCTATTATGTCGCCACTTCTAATGGACTAAGCAGTTCTATAACCAATGGCGATCTCAGTTCAGTGGCAGACGGCAATAATGGGGTGTACAATCTGAGCCCAAATTCTTTCCCAACCAGTTCTTACGGAAATACTAACTATTATCGTGATATCACCTTTGTCGTCGGCAGTACCTTGGTTAAAGTTAGTGGAGACAATCAGAGTGGCGCGACGGGGGCAACTCTCCCCAACTCCCTAGTCGTGAAAGTCGTCAACGCTCAAAACAATCCTCAGCCAGGAATCACAGTAAACTTTGCCGTTAGCAGTGGTGGAGGTTCAGTCTCGCCCGCCAGTGCAGTAACTAATGCTAGCGGTCAAGCAAGTACGACCTTGACGCTGGGAGCAGTTCCTACCGGACCTGAAGGAGTGGTAGTAACCGCGACGGTAGCAGGCATTGGCAATATCACATTCTCGGCTACAGCAACTCCAGCGAACCCCAATCCTATCTATTTAGAAAACCGAAATTCCGGTACGACTAACTGGAAGCTTGTCAACCGAGCTAGTGGCGAAATTGCTGGCTATGCCTCGGCGACCAGTGTTAATAAAGGGGGAGCGCTGGACATTAAGGTTTCTCTAGGACAAGCCGGACAGTTTACCATCGACGTGTACCGCTTGGGCTACTATGGTGGCACGGGAGGAAGGCTAATGGCGAGCAGCGGTCCGCTCAATGGCGCGACCCAACCTGCCTGTACCCTAGACTCCAATACCCGCCTGGTCGAGTGTAACTGGGCTACTTCCTATGTCCTGCAGGTAGGCAATAACTGGACAAGCGGTATTTATATAGCCAAGCTGACCGACCAGGCAACTAGCAAAGTGGCGCACGTTTGGTTTGTCGTCCGCGATGATAGCAGCACTGCTGGTATCGTATTCCAGAGCGCCATTTCTTGTGTCCTAGCATATAGCACGACAGGAGGCTATAGCTTGTACAGCTTTAACAGCATTGGCGGTCAGCGGGCTTTCAAGGTTTCCTATGACCGACCCTTCTCCCAAGCAACCTATCAAGAGTCCTATGAGGCCGACACACCTCTGCGATGGGAATACAATATGGTGCGCTGGCTGGAATCTCAAAGTTACGATGTTACCTACACAGACAATATGCAGGTTCACACCAACGGACAAAGATTGCTCAATCACAAAGTATTCCTGTCCGTAGGTCACGATGAATACTGGTCTAAAGAAATGCGCGATGCCGTCGAGGCTGCCCGCAATGCCGGAAAAAATTTAGGATTTTTCTCTGCCAATACTGCCTATTGGCGAGTGAGGTTTGAAAGTTCCACTCCCGCTGCTGGGCAAGTAAAGCCCGACCGGGTGATGGCGTGCTACAAACAAGATTGGTCATTGGATCCAGTGGCGCAGCAGCAGGGACCATTAGCAGCTACTAATAAATTCCGCAGCGTCCAGAACAAGCGACCGGAAAATGCCTTGTTAGGAGTCATGTACGGTAGCGATACAAGTAATATCTACGGTGGTTATAATTTTGTTGTCACCAACAGTAGCGATCCTTACTATGCTAACACTGGACTCCAGAATGGAGATCAGCTGAGTCTTTTAGTCGGCTATGAATGGGATTTTGTCGTTAATAATGGATCTCAACCTCCCGGTCTTGTCATCTTGTCCCAGTCGACAGTCCAACCCGCTAGCTTATTGCCCAACTTCGACGAACCCTCTGGAGAACAAGCCCTCCCTCCCAACCAGGATTTTACCAAAGCTCACTCAGCGCGCTACACAGCAAGTAGTGGGGCTAAGGTCTTTGCCTCCGGTACCAATCAGTGGGCGTGGGGGCTAGACAGTAACGATGTCAGCCCAGAGCGGGAAGATATTCGCGTCAAGCAAATAACCGTCAATATCTTGGCAGATATGGGAGCTAAACCCCAGGCACCAAATGCAAACCTTATTGTTCCTTGAATCATCCTACAAGGCCTATAATAACTGCACTATATAGGCTTTTGTGCGATTAAGCGAGTCATTGAGGTGCATCATACAATAGTCATCTATTGGGTGAAGCAAGTTGGAGCGCAATTTGAAGATGCCCCTAAAGCTTTTGAAATTTTCCAATTCGGAGATCTGGATGAATAGGCATTAGCTGGTTTGAAGCCAAACTTAGCGTTGTTAGACCCGCTGTGCGGGCTTCCCTGTTTACCCTGTGCTTACTCTCCCACTCCAACTGCGTAACTCCTTACAAAGTAACCATAATGAAGAACACTACTAACGATACACTTAGTCTTTGGCGAGAAGAGGGCCGCCACCTCATTCAAGAAAATTTTGAGGTGTTTCGCAGCTTAGTTTTACAGGCGAAAGAGTTTGCACAACGGGGAAATTATCATACATCTGCTGCGTATGCAGACTTAGCTAGTGCATATGCGTTTAGGCAACATTGTGGTCTTTTTGTCAGTTCAGAGCTAGAGCAACTGCTTCTGATGATTGGGAGAAAGACTATACAAGGTAGCTTCTATTTTAGTAATAGCACATTGTTACCTAGAAAACCTAAAAATGTACTGCATGTTGCTACCGCAGTATGGAGCATCGGTGGACATTCAAATATGATTTGGCGCTGGATTCAACAGGATACTGAGCGTTCTCACTCTGTTGTTTTGACACGCCAAGCTCCAATGGAGGTGCCCACAAACTTAAGAGACGCTGTTCTTAATAGTCACGGCAAAGTATATGTACTAAACGAGACTATTGGCAGTATTATCTCTTGGGCCAAACGACTAAGGAAAATTGCTACAACGACAGATATCGTTGTGCTGCATACAATGGATGATGTTATTCCAATCATTGCGTTTGCCAACAAGGAGCAATGTCCACCGATTATCTTTGTAAATCACGCTGATGAGCGTTTTTGGCTCGGAGCTAGTATCACCAATGTCGTTGCTAATCTTCGTAATTCTGGCATGCGCTTGTCACAAGAGCGTAGAGGTTTTGATGTGGAACGCAACCTACTAATTCCTACCGTTTTAAATCCTACTCATAGAGTACTTTCCCGAGCGGAGGCGAAGCAAAAACTAGGTTTGCACGAAAACAATGTCTTACTTTTATCTATAGCTAGATCAGTTAAATATAGAACAATTGATGGAATAAATTTTGCTGATGCACATGTTCCACTGCTCAAACAGCACGAGCAAGCTTTTCTATTGATCATTGGTCCAGATAATAGCGAAGATTGGTCATCAGCTATTCAGGAAACACAAGGAAGAATCAAAGTTTTTGGACAGACTGAAAATACTGCGATTTTTTTCCAAGCTGCTGACATTTATGTGGATTCATTTCCTTGGGTTTCGGTTACATCGCTGCTAGAAGCCGGAAGTTATGGTATACCACTAGTGACTCGTTTTCCTTACTCCGATACATGCGGCATACTCGGTGCTGATGCCCCAGGTTTAGCTGACAATCTGGTTAGTGTACGCGATCTTGAGGAGTACACAGCAGTCTTGTCGCGCTTGGTCAAGGACGGGCAATTGCGACTATCCCTTGGGGAAATAACTAGGAAGAAAATTACAGAGATACATACAAGTAGCAACTTGCAGCGTTCATTGGAAGATTTATACTCTCATGCTCTTATGGCAACTCGGCTGATTGAAAGCCTAGATCCAATAGATCAACAGTTTCTTGGTGAACCAGATGTTTTACTACCACATATCTTTCGCCATGCCTTTACCCATGAACAAGTCGACCTTAACGATATAATTCAAGCGCGTGTTTCCCTTATGCCATTCGAGCAGCGTTTGCGGTTCTGGATTAGGCTACTCAAAAAGCGTGATCTTGGTAAAAGAGGTAGACTTAGCGTTTTATTTCCGTGGTTATCCTTGCGCTTACAAAAACTCTAGTAACAGATACGAAGGTATAGTGAAATTATCGAGATATTAGGATATGCTCTCGGAAGCAAATACATTTAGAAATGAACAAAATCTTTATTGTGCAAGGATTTCACCAGTTCCAGACCTAGTATATCGCCCTGTATGGTCTGTGATGATCCCTAGCTACAATTGTGCAAAGTATCTGCGTGAGACACTCACTAGCGTACTAGCACAAGATCTTGGACCTGAGGTCATGCAGATAGAAGTAATCGACGATCACTCTACTTTGGAGGATCCAGCAGCCGTAGTTGAAGAACTAGGACGTGGTCGTGTTGGATTCTATCAACAGTCACAAAACGTAGGGCATATCAAAAATTTTCAAACTTGCCTAGAACGTTCTCGAGGAAAGTTAATTCATTTGCTACATGATGACGATTGTGTGCGAAGTGGATTTTATCGCAAAATGCAACGAGCTTTCGAGGAAAATTCTGAAATTGGTGCTGCTTTCTGTCGTCACATTTTTATAGATGAATATAGCCATTGGCAATATATTTCTCAATTGGAACAGCCTGAAAGTGGTGTTCTGAATAATTGGCTAGAAAAGATTGCTGTACAACAGCGCATTCAAACGCCGTCTATTGTAGTACGGCGTGATGTGTATGAAAGACTAGGAGGGTTTGACACTCGTTTATCCTCCTGTGAAGATTGGGAAATGTGGGTACGGATTGCCAAAAAGTATTCAATGTGGTATGAAGTTGAGCCGCTAGCACTATACCGCATCCGCTCAAATTCCAATACTGAGAGTCACATGAATACTGGCAAAGAAATTCAAAATATGCGTCAGGCCATTGGCATAATGAAAGGTTACTTACCTACCGATTGTGCTGATACACTTTCAAAAACTGCACTAGAAAATTATGCACTTTATGCACTTAATCAGTCCCATATGTTCTCCTCGCGTGGTAGTACCATTACTGCTATAAAGCTAATTAGGGAAGCTCTACTTTGTAACTCATCATTAAATATTATTTGCCCTGCGTTAAAGCTAAGTACAAAATTAATTTGGCTAGCAGTTCTGGCAAAACTACGAAGTTACCTAGGCGACAATACTGTTAAACTGTAAAAATATATTTTTGTTGATCGTGTAGATATTTAATACTTTAATTTGGCGTTGCTAAAAGCATAATGCTTTTTAGGCAAATGCCTACGAAGTTATAAAAATTATACCCTCAACAATCATCAAGTCTCATTACAGAATCAGCAATGCCTTTAAATTAAATTACTGTACAGTAGCACAATCGTTACTATGACATTTGCCATAAGCGTTATCACGTGCACCCATAACCCTCGAAGTGATTATCTCGATAGGGTACTAACAGCAATAAAGTCTCAAACCTTGCCAATAGGGCAATGGGAATTTTTACTAGTTGATAATGCAAGTCAACAACTTCTATCCTCAGAGATTGACTTAAGCTGGCATCCTAATGCTCGTCATATTCGAGAAGAACACCTAGGTCTAACTCCTGCAAGACTAAGAGGTATTAAAGAAGCAGGTGCTGAAATAATAGTTTTTGTTGATGATGATAATGTTCTAGATGCAGACTATCTTGAAGTCACTTGGCAAATTAGTAAAGACTTTCCGTTTCTTGGCGCTTGGGGGGGACAAATTAGACCTGAATTTGAAGCGCCACCTCCAAAGTGGATAAAGCCTTATTTAGGTAATCTAGCAATTCGAGAGTTTGAACAAGACAAGTGGTCAAATCTGCCAGATCAACATGAAACAACTCCTTGCGGAGCAGGCCTTTGTATTCGGATGATTGTTGCTCAAAAGTATACTCAGTTAGTTAGTCAAGATCCCAGGCGCACAGATATGGGTCGTAAGGGAAAGCTATTAACTGCTTGTGACGATTCAGACATAGCATTTACAGCCTGCGACATTGGCTTTGGTATAGGAGTATTTACATCTTTAAAATTGACTCATTTAATACCTTCTAGCCGTCTTGATGAGAATTACTTGCTACGTTTAGTAGAAGGATTAGCTTATTCACAAACTTTTCTAGACTATTTCCGAGGTAAACAGCCAGTTAAGCCATCTTGGAGAGGATCAAAAATATATTTGCAATACTTACGCCTGCGATATGGTTCAAGAATATCTCGCTTCTGGGCAGCTGCACAAAGAGGTACAAAACTAGCTCTAAAAGAAATCACTAATGAGCAAAAGTAATCTTAAAGAAGCCGTATAAATTTAATAAAAAATCAATTCATTATCTTTGTAATATTACTAAAATGCAGAAAATTTGTGGTGGTAGGCGTTTTTTAAAACAGCGTTCTTTTGACAAAGCCTCTCCCAGTATTTCTATAATTACAGTTACCTATAATCGCATTACTGGTTTGCGCGAAACATTTGATAGTACTATTTCTCAAACATATAGAAATATAGAATACATAGTTATTGATGGTGGTTCAAAAGATGGTACAGTGAATTTTTTGCAAGAGAATGATGAGGCGATTTCATTTTGGCTTAGTGAAAAAGACGCTGGAATTTATGATGCTATGAATAAAGGCGCTGAGTTAGCAACTGGGGACTGGATAATTTTCATGAATTCTGGCGACGAGTTCTTGTCAAAAAACACATTAACTCAAGTTTCAGCTTACCTTAATAATTCAGTTGATGTTGTTTATGGAGGATTTGAATCTATTCTAGCTGACAAATATCAAATACGAGTTACTCAAAACAAGCCTCGCGCTCTTTCAGATATTTGGTGTGAGATTCCTACTTGTCATCAAAGTATTTTTATTAAGAGAAAATTACAAGTACAGTATGCATTTAATTCCTCATTTACTTGGTGTGCAGATCACGATCTCCTTGTCAGAGTATATGCAGATGGCTATCAATTTAAAGAAATTCCTGTACTTATTGCAAAATTTGATGCTTGTGGTGGCGATGGCAGAGACCTTCTTAGCTACACAAAAGAACGATGGCTTATCAGTAAGCGCCTTGCTAGTCCTTTAAAAAGGTATAGGTATTTTTTGAGAGAATACTATAACTTTTTCATATGGAAAAATATAAGCATGAAGATACGTGATATTCTACCTCTACAATGGGTAATTGCTCTGCGAAAATACCGAGGTACTTATTGAATTCTTATTTTGAAGTAATCTGTAAAAAGGATAAAGAAATCTCCTTAAGTGGAGTTGCATAGATGTTACATAACTGGGCAATTGGAGTATATTTTTCAGCAAATGATGCTGTTTATGATTGGGCGATCGCTTTTCTCAACAGCTTCAGAACCTATAATCCAGATTTACGGTTAATCTTAATCCCATTTAACGAACAGTGCGATCGCCTGCTTAAGTTGAGCGATACTTACAACTTTGAAATATATATAGATGCATCTTTTTCCCGTTTAGAAGCGATCGGTAAAGCATTTGAACTAGGTCATACTCCTACTGGTTTCTACTGGTTCAGACGCTATGCGTCCTTTTGGGGAGCGCTAGACTATTTTATGTACTTAGATGCTCGGCAACTAATTTTAGCCGACCTCAAGCCTTTCATTACAGCGATAGAAGCTTTTAAATTTGACTTACTACATTATGACTGTGCCATTGACCAAGTTTATGAACCAGGAGCATTTCGTCAAGAACTGTTGAGACAAGGGCGAGGGCGGGGGTTTATCTCTGGTCTCTGGGCTTCTCGTAAAGGGCTATTTTCTATAGACGAGTTTGAGCAATTAGCAGAAAGCGCGTTAAATGTCAGGGAGCAACTCAATCCTCGAAATACCGATCAAGCATTCATCAACTACTGCTGTGATCTTAGATTTGTGCGGTATGGACATTTTGCCGAAGTAATTGGCGGTATTTGCCAAAACGGGTGGGTAAGACAACCAGGAAAAATTTATTCCAAAGGCAAAAAATATTTTCTTTGGGATTACGGGGGTTTGGATCACAAAAAGCAAGTAATTCTACTCCACTGGGCGGGCTATAAATTGAATGCTTTAATGCCTCATAAATATTTATTTTACAAATATTTATTAATAGATAAACCTGTAAACTTTTCTTTAGTTTATGCAATAGCAGTATTAAAATATCTACTCAATCTACCCACCGAGGAGCTCCGTAGACAGCGTTTCATCAACGATAAATATCATAATTTAGTAGGTGGAAGAAGCAGTTTTTAGTAATTAAAGAAGTAACAATTAATGGCATAGATATAAACTGCTTGCAACAATAGATTTTTCATTGATAATTCATTCATATTAAATAAAGCAAATATTAATATAATTTTTAGCCTATTTTTGAAATAAAATGGGAAATAAATACCTTTTTGCTTAGATTCGGATCAGAAATATCTTCAAATAAATTTTCAAATCTATTTTTAAAAACTACTTATAATTAGATTAATTAGATGTTTTAAACGTATACAAACACTAGATTAAGTTCTACTAAATTTATAAATTCAAATTAATATTCGCTCTCTAAAGGTAATTTAAAACAAAGAACTAGGGAGTGACAACATAAATGAAAATAATTTCCTACATTCACCCTGTCCGCACCTATCTTCCTTGCACAGGAGTAGGACGACATATCAATCAAATCTTGCTAGGTCTTAGAAATACAAAAGAAATAGAATTAGAACTTCTTTTCTCAAAACAGTGGTTAGGTTCTGACGGAAAACTCGACCCACGCTGTCCTCTACGCGAACTACCTAAGCATACTTTTCCGACAACAGAAAATACTACTGAGCGAACATGGAAACTCTTAGGCTATCCTTGCATGGATAAATATTTGCCAGATAAAACAGACTGGCTCTATGCACCGATGGATACTTATATTCCAGTCTCAAAGTGTCCAGTAGCTGTTACTATCCACGACATTCAAGCATTTGAAACAAATTTACCTTGGTCGCATACTTGGCAACATCAATGGTTTCGTTATAAGTGGGGGCGTTGGGTACGTCGTGCTTTATCTGAATGCCGAGTTGTGTTTACTGTCTCAGAATTTTCTAAGCAGCGAATGGTAGACTTGCTAGGTGTGGAGCAGCAAAAAATTGTCGTAGTTGGCAATGGTGTGGACCAATCTTTCTTCGATATTGCCACAGCTAATGTGGCTGAATTAGATCGCCCTGTAGAAGCATCATATGTTCTTGTTATTGGTGGTCTACGTCAGAAAAAAGGAGGAGATTATATTCTCGCCGTTGCTCAAGCTCTGCGTCAGCGCCAGAGCAGTTTACAAATTGTCGTAGCTGGTGAATTAGAAGCTGATTATGTTACAGCAGCTCAAGCTCACCCTAATGTCACTTTGCTGGGTATGGTTTCAGACCAGGACTTACCCCGACTGCTACGCGGGGCATTATCCCTGCTGTTTCTCTCTGTTTATGAAGGATTTGGCATACCCGCACTGGAAGCAATGGCGGTTGGTATTCCAGCAATTGTGTCTAATAAAGCATCGCTTCCAGAAATAGTTGGGGATGCTGGCATTGTTGTTGACCCAGAAGCAACACAGGCGATCGCGGATATACTCATAAACCTGGATGGAAATCAACGTCTTTGGGAAGAATATGCTCAACGGGGGCGTGAGTACGTAGCACAATACACTTGGTCACGATGTATCAAGCGCGTAACAACTGCACTAGAGCAATTTGCTTAACTTCCAGGGAATACCATTTTTCTATTCAGTGTCAGAAAAAGCTATGAGTCTAAAGGTTGTATTTTGCTGGTCTGACATCTCTGGTTATATGGCTGCTTGCTGGCGAGCCTTGCATCACTCGCTCCAGATTGATGTATTTGTCATTGCCTTTCAGGCTGGCACTGAAACAGCATTTTCCGACCAACTCATGCAGGATATACCCTGTAGACTCTTAAATTTACAGGAAAGAAAAGATGCCAACTTAATTAAGTCTTTAGTATTGGCAGAATCTCCAGATGTAGTAGTTGTTTGTGGTTGGTTTCACAAACCTTATCGTCAGCTAGTATTTACCTTAGACCGTAAAACTGTCTTGCTCATGGGTATGGATACACCTTGGCAGGATACCTGGAAACAGCGCCTAGCTCCTTGGTTACTACGCTCGTACTTGCAGCGCATCAATTCTGTTGTTGTTACTGGAGAACGTAGCTGGCAGTATGCTTTACGCTTGGGATTTCAACCAGCAAATATCGCTCGGGGAGTTTATGGAATAGATTATGATGCTTGGTCACATTTGTGGGAACAAAGGTTAAAGCCTAGCTGGCCCCGTTCTTTTCTGTTTGTCGGTCGTTATGTACCAGCTAAGGCATTAGATGTGTTAGTAGCAGCTTACCAACTTTATCGCTCCCAAGTATCAGATCCTTGGAAATTGGTCTGCTGCGGACAAGGAACGCTAGGGTCGCAACTCCCAGGACAGCCAGGAATTGATGATCGAGGTTTTTTACAGCCAGCAGAAATGTCAGCCGTATGGCAATCAGCAGGAGCCTTTATCTTACCTAGTAGGTTCGATCCTTGGCCCTTGGCGCTAGTAGAAGCTGCTGCTGCTGGTCTACCTATTATCACTACAGATGCCTGCGGTTCAGCAGTTGAAGTAATCCGCCCTTGGTACAATGGCTTGATCGTACCCAAAGAAGATCCAAAAGCTTTGGCAAAGGCATTACTAACTTTACACCAGCACCATGCCGAGCTATCAATTTGGGGAGAGCGATCGCAACAACTGGCGGCTCCCTACGCTGCTAATATCTGGGCGAACCGTTGGACAGAGTTAATCCAAAATTTACAACAAGCAAAATAATGTCAACTAAAATACCAGTAATTACGTTGGTAATGTCGCGTGAGGCATAACTGATGGACTCCAGTTATATCAGCACACTTTTTGACCTCATTGCTAGTCCTTATGGCTTGTTAGGCATTGTCATGCTACTGCTAATTTTGGAGCGAGCCAAAAAATCACCTCGTTTAGCTTGGCTTTTATTCTCAGTGTGCTGTTTTGCAGCTTCGTTAGGAAAGTATGAGGATGAGTGGATTAAGCAGCCTCCCCCTTTAGTTTTTCCCCTAGAGCAGTTGCGCGAAACGGGTCGCCCCTTAACTATTATCCTGCTAACTTTGTTGCTGTTGCTAGGACTACAAACACGAAATGGATGGCGGCGGTTGCTCATCCCACAGCCAATTCAATACTTGATTATGGTTCAAGCGGCAATTTTTCTGAAAACAGCGATTTATGGCGACATTGGATTTGCTTTACAAGCGGCGCTCACCTTTGGAGCAGTAGTCCAAATGGTAAGGTTAGGACCTGCTCGGTGGCTACAAGATGGATATAATTTCTACCTGGGCGTTTGGGCGATCGCTATGGTCGGTGTGATTTTTACTTTTGCCAACGCCTACCAAGGGGTTTTTAATATGCAGGCACTGGCATTTGTTCAAGGACGATTTCAGGGTACTACTGCTAACGCCCAACACGCTGCCGTTTTATTAGCAGGTACAATTCCTTGTTTTATGTTTATTATTGAAAGCCACAAGAAATGGAATTTGTTTAAAGTATTTTGGATAGCTAATTTATGCCTAGTTAGTTACTTCTTATTCCTCACAGGTTCCCGTACTGGGGCAATCATGGGAGTAGCATCAATTTTGTTTTTCTACCGTCAAAAAGTAGGTACTTTGATACGTTTAGGGTTATTCGCTGGCATAGTGTTAAGTTTATTCTTACCGTTCTTGGCTCCAGACTTATTGACCTCCGCTTCAGTAAATAACAGATACCTTTCAGGCGGTAACACCCGTGAAGGTGCTTGGACAGGTATGTGGAATAGTTTCATTAGTTATCCGCTATTCGGCGCTCCCCTGGAGGGGGGTCGCTTAGGTTTTGGAGAAAATTCATGGTTAGCTGCTGGCTCGACTACGGGATTAATGGGATTTATACCTTTAGTAATGATGGGGTTAGGTTGTCTAAGAATAATGTTTCAGCTTAACAGTTTAAGTAATAGAAAGCCTGGTTATTTTCTACACACTAGTACAATTATTTCAGGTTTAGCCTGCTTTATATCAGGAAGCTTTACGGAAGCAGTTTTTCTAGGAAATCTTACTTTTCCTGTAATGGCACTGCTAATGTATTTGTCACTTGGAAAGTATTTAATTGATGTTGATTATGTAGAAAGCCAAACTCTTTTATAATAACCCGCTCTCTAATTTAGAAGATAAGCTACAAAGGCTGCCTATACTTATAAATAAACTAAAACTGTTATATAAATAAAACTTTATATAAATTTAACTAAAAGCTAATAATTTTTTGCAGCAAAAAATTAAATAGATTTAATACATCTAATTAACGAAGGGTATAATTGCTTAAGTTATTATCTAAATTTTTAAGATATTTATCCTAAACTTAATCTATTAACCTAATTTAAATAATAGACACACAAATTTTTAAGTCTAAAAAACTTTATCAAATTCTGCTAGATTAATAAAAAACTGAGCTATTAATTAGTATCTATGAAAGTTCTTCATGTTATTCCATCTGTGCCGCAAGTGCGGGGTGGAACCAGTCAGGCTGTTTTAGATATGGTCAAGGCATTACGAGTTAACAACATTGATGCCGAAATTGCTACCACTAACGATAATGGTGACGATTTACTTGATGTACCTTTACAAAAGCGCATTGAGTATAAACACGTCCCCGTCTGGTTTTTTCACCGCTTTTCACCAACTATTAAACCAGTAAGAGAATACGCTTTTTCTAAGCAGTTCACCCACTGGCTTTGGAGCAATATTGGCAACTATCAGCTTGTACACGTTCACGCGCTCTTTTCCTACCTACCTACTATCACAATGGTGAGCGCGCGGAGTAAAAATATTCCCTACATTGTTACTCCACACGGTTTATTATGCAAGTGGTCTTTGCAGCAAAGCGCCCAAAAAAAGCAAATTTACCTAAAATTGCTCGAGCGAGCTAACATTAACAGTAGTCAAACTATTCACTTCACTTCTCAACAAGAACAGCAGGAAGTTTCTCAGCTAAAACTAGAAACGCCTGAGTTAGTTTTGCCTCTAGGAATTTCTCTACCAAAGCAGATTCCTGATGCTCGTTTGCGCCTACGACAACACTTTAATATTCCAATAGATGAACCTGTAATTCTATTTTTGTCTCGCTTACATCCCAAAAAAGGATTAGATTATCTAATTCCAGCTTTAAGTAAAATTGCCCACTATCGTTTCACCTTAATCCTGGCTGGTAGCGGAACTCCAGAATACGAAGCCCAGCTAAACTCTTTAATAACTTCTAGTGGATTATGCGATCGCACTTTTTTTGCTGGTTTTGTTACAGGCGAAAGCAAAGAGTTGCTGCTTCAAGGCTCAGATTTATTTGTCCTCACTTCCCACTCGGAAAACTTTGCTGTAGCAGTTTTAGAAGCTTTAGCCGTAGGACTTCCTGTTCTCGTAACTCCTGGTGTTGCTCTAGCTGCTGTTGTGCAACAACACAAGCTTGGTTATGTCACAGACCTAAATGTATTAGCAATAACCAATACTCTCGAACACTATCTAAATCATCCTCAAGCAGCTAAAGAGATGGGCGAGCGCGCTCGCAAACTCGTCTGCGAGAAATACACTTGGAAGCAGATTGCTTCGCAAATGCAACAGGTTTACTTAGATATTCTTAATAATTGTATTTAAAAAATTTTGCCAACTAATTGAAATAAGGTATACAAAAAATTACCAACAAACACAAATACTCTTATATAGATAGTCATGCTTTACATCATCATAATTATCTACTTCCTTCCTTACTAGAGCTAATATTGCAGCAAAAAACTAATCATCGCCACAAATTGAAAGTGTTAGATTTGGGTTGCGGCAATGAATGGTAGCCTCAGTCAAAAAATTGCTCAACAGGGATATGAAGTAGTTGGGGTTGAAGATTCAACATCAGGAATATTGTTTGCACGTCAAAATTTTGCCCAATGTCACTTTATTCAAGCAAGTATCTACGACTTGCCCTATGCCGAGCTAGAAGATGCTTTTGACATTGTTGTTTCTGTAGAAGTAATCGAACACTTGCTTTATCCTATAGAATTGATTTCAGTTGCTAAAAAATGCCTAAAACCTGAAGAAAAACTGATTATAACTACCCCTCATCATAGTTATTTTAAAAATTTGATACTGGCACTTGTAGGGCAAATAGATTCTCACTTTACTGCATTGTGGGATGGTGGTTACATCAAGTTTTTTTCAGTATCAACACTTTATCAGAGATTGAAAGAAGAAGGACTTGAGCAAATTCAATTCAAGTTTGGCGGCGGATTACCTTACCTATGGAAGTCTATGCTTTGTTCTAGTTCTCTTACAAAAGAATTGAGCTAATTTTACTTTAAATAATGTAATGCTAGAAAAAATTACTCCTCTAATTCTTACTTACAATGAAGCTCCTAACATTGCTTCTACCCTAAAATGCCTTACTTGGGCAGACAACATTATAGCTATTGATAGTTTTAGTACAGATGAGACTTTAGATATTTTGTACTCAATTCCTCAAGTACAAGTTTTTCAAAGACAGTTTGATTCCTTTGCTGCTCAATGTAACTACGGGTTATCAAAAATTACGTCTGAATGGGTACTGTCTCTAGATGCTGATTATATTTTAACTGATGAGCTAATCAATGAAATTAAAGCGTTACCAGTAGAATCTGATCTAGATGGCTACAGTGTCAAATTCAAGTATTGCGTCTTTGGTAAGCCTCTGCGTGGTACTTTACTGCCACCACGAAAGGTACTCTACAAGCGAGGAAAAGCGATTTATCAAGATGATGGTCATGCTCATAGAGTATGGGTAGAAGGCAAATCAGTAATGCTTTCTAGCTATATTCATCACGACGATCGCAAATCCTTGAGTCGCTGGCTTTGGGCGCAAGATCGCTACATATTAATAGAGGTGAAGAAATTATTAGAAACTCCAGTAAATAACCTAAGTTGGGGCGATCGTATTCGCAAACAAAAAGTTCTAGCTCCTTTCATTATCCTAATCTACTGCCTCATTCTCAAAGGCGGTATTTTTGACGGCTGGCGTGGTTGGTACTATGCCTTTCAGCGTGTTTTAGTAGAAATTCTGCTAGCAATTCGTCTAATTGAAACTGAAAACTTAAAAAAAGCTGAGGCTAACTCACTATTGAACATTACAAACTCAATTCTAAATAAATAGAACTGAATATCTGGTAGGTGAAAACAAAAGATAAGCTGAATTTAGAAAGTGATTTAAACACTATTGTGGTAAACGATTATACAACGAACTACTAAAGCGTGAAAATACTGATTTTAAATTTAGGTAGCTCAATATAATACTAGTGAAATTACTGTTTCCAGTTTTAGTTAGCTTAGTTTAGTTTGGGGTCGATAAAGTATCAGGTCTTTTCATCTCTTGGTACTTTCTCTATTTTGTAATCCAGGCATCGTGGGACTCATCACTCCTGAAGCCTAAATTACAGTCAATTTGACAATGCCCCCTCTCTAGGCTTAAGTTCTTTTGGACAGAATAATTTGAAACGTATTACACTATTGTCCTTTGTACTGCTTTTAACATCGGTTATACCTTCTTTTGCAGCAACACCCGACCCGATGCTTCCTGTCGTTGACGCGATCCGGACAGAAGCGCTTCGCCCTAATAACGATCCTATTGGTAAACCCCTACCATTATTTGCTCGCTGGAATAATGCTCTCTATCTTGGAGAGAAACAAGGCTACGAGCCTAATTCACCTTACCATCCTGATCGGATACTAGAAGCAATCGAGCAGGGACACTATGTACTACCTTACTTTCAACTGATTCCCAACGGCTGGGCGTGGGCAAGTGAAGAAAAAGCAATCAAGCGGTTTGCCCAATTACGCCTCCCCATCAACATTACAACTGGGCAGCCAGAAATGGGGCTTTGCCAACCACCCTATGTCAATCTACCACCTGAGCTTAGTCCCTGTGTCGTTAAGCTCGACGGAACTCGTGAAAATCGTTTGTCACCGTTTGGATCAACACCTTTGTGGAGAGACGTAGCGCAAAAATGGATCAAGGAACCTTGGATATGGGAGCCAAAACGACCGCAAACTCTTGAGCAATGGTATCCTAATCCACCACTTGTCTTGTGGAGCTTTAATAACGAAGCCGGAAAGCTTGCGTGGACTGAAGTTGAAAATGAAAAGCGCTATATGGACTTATATGGCGCGGGAAGGAGCAACGAGTTCAAGCGAGCGATCGTTGCGGAAGGATGGATTGAGCGATACAGCGCCTTGCGGGATGGAATAAGGAGTGGGCTTTCGCCAACGTGGGCGAATAAGTCTGTAATCACAGGTTATAACGCTTTTATCGGCTATGAGATTTTCCGGTGGTGGGGATGGGGAGATTATGCTCTATCTGTCCCTGGAAAGTTTCTTGATCCTAATCCTTTAATCTGGGAAGGAGGTTCACCCGACTATTACGCTTATGATTGGAACGGCAGTTCAGATCATACAGTTTGGGGACCCCAGGTAGGTTCGATGAGTTATGTATTTGCGCTCAGAGAAGCCCTGCGGATTAATCCCAATTTTTGGTGGGAATTGAGTACCTGGGACGGAAGTTACACCAAGCGGCAGCATTACGAGCGGGAGGATCAAAAGCCCTACACCCCTAATAGATATCAAGGATTCATGCAGTTTGGACTGTGGCTGAATCGTCCGCGCGTCTTACGCGAATTTCAATTTCAAGAGGTTTCTGCCTCTGTAGCGCAGACATATTCGCTGAAGCTAATGGACGCTGTAGATAGGGTTCACACTACTCCTCTACTACGTCGCTTTTGGCGGCGAGGAGCTCTTGTTCCTCACCCCACTCAAGGACACCCTTGGCAGGACTCAGTGCCGTCGCAGTTCGCTAATCGCAAGCGGTGGTTTATGCTTGATTGTGACATCAATCCCCCCTATCCCTGGAGTGGTACAGAAAACTACGGTCTTGATATTCCCGTGTTTGCGATCGCTTATAGGTTAGGTGCTACTCCTAATAGGGAGTGGCTGATTATAGCCTACTCGCCGCGAGGCAATCGCTCTGGGGTAACGTTAAAACTCCCTGGCTATGGCAGCGTCAAGGCTGATATTAAAGTCGAAGGAAGTATGTACCATGTTGTTGAGGGGCAAGGTGTCAAGCCTGTCTTATCTGGGCAGCAACCAGTTCAGTAACCTATCTGTCGCCATACGGTTCCAACCCTATTTGCGATCGCCTTGCCATCCTCTGAAAACTGGGCTAGTAGAAACTCACTGGGGATCGAAGGAACCTCAACAAATTTGATTAAAACTTTATGCGTTTAGATCGATACACACCTGGAGATTACACTCCGGGTGCATCGTTATTGAAACAGCTGCTATGGTTCTTTTTAGGCGAGCCACTGGTTAGGAGCCGCCTGCTCCCCTTCTCAAATTTCAAAATCTACATCCTACGTTGCTTTGGCGCAACTATTGGACAAGGAGTGCGACTTAAACCCGGTGTCAAGGTCAAGTTTCCCTGGCGCTTATCTATTGGCAATTATTGTTGGATTGGAGAAGATGCTTGGTTGGATAATGTTGCCGCGATCACCCTAGAAGACTACGTATGTCTTTCTCAGGGAGTTTATTTATGTACAGGTAATCATGATTGGAGCGACGTTAACTTTCGACTCGTTTCCGCCCCTATCTACATTGAAGTAGGAAGTTGGATTGCTGCACGCGCAACAGTTGGTCCTGGTGTCACTGTAGGACAGGGATCTGTTCTATGTTTGGCAAGTGTCGCAGGTCATTCTTTAGAGCCAATGACAATCTATGCCGGAAATCCGGCTGTAGCAATCAAAAAAAGAGTGATTAGTCCTTAGCCACCGACATATTAGGTGCAAGGCGTAATTTATAGAACTCTGCTACCCGCTACTTTAAACTCCTTTGTTTTTTTGCAAGCAAAGGAGTTTTTCTTTTAAAGGCTTTCAAAACAGAAAAATTTAGAAAACATGAAATTGGACAAATTACGGAAAAATTCTCGACAGGCTACCTTCAATGCCTCTAAGCCAGTATCTACACAAAAACTTAGAAATACTCCTATTTCCCTTTGCGTACTTACCCAGTTTTTTCCACCAGACTACGCTCCTACAGGACAGTTAATTGATGAATTAACACAAGCTCTTTGTCAACAAGGAATCAAGGTCGAAGTTTTTAGTGGACAACCCGAATACGCATTTCGAGCTGATTCTGCCCCATCACTAGAGTGGCGCAATTGCGTTCGGATCAGGCGATCGCGTACTGCCCAGCTTTGGCCTCAAAGAATTCGTGGCAAAGCAATTAACGGGCTTTTGTTCTTTATACGGGCTGCGTTACATCTACTGAAAGCACGCCGCCATTCAAACATGGTTCTGCTAACTACTGCACCACCCTTTCTACCAATCTTAGGGCTTTTCGCTCATGTCTTCTTAAAATTACCCTATGTTTGTTTGATTTACGACTTGTATCCAGATATTGCAATTAACTTAGGAGTAGTTCCACCTAATCACTGGGTTGCCCGATTCTGGCAAACATTAAATCGCCAAGTGTGGCGTAAAGCTGAAGCAATTATTGTCCTAAGCACTTCAATGAAGCAGAGAATAGCTAATCATTGCCCAGAAGTTATAGACAAAATCTCGGTTATTCATAGCTGGGCAAATCCTCAATGGATAGTTCCTATTCCCAAACAAAAAAATTGGTTTGCCTGGAAGCACGATCTTGTGGACTGTTTTAGCGTCCTCTATTCCGGTAATATGGGTCGCTGCCATGACCTAGATACTATCCTCGAAACAGTCAAGCAACTCAAGGATGACCCAATTCTATTTGTGTTTATCGGCGGTGGTTCTCGACGAATAGAATTTATTGAGGAAGTAAAGCGTTTAAAATTATCCAATTGCCTGTTTCTTCCCTATCAGGATAAAGAGGTACTGCCCTATTCTTTAACAGCCTGTGATTTATCTCTTGTTAGTGTTAGTCCAGAAATGGAGGAGTTAGTAGCTCCTAGCAAACTATACTCGGCCCTATCGGCAGGTCGCCCTGTTGCCGCTATCTGTCCAAAAAACTCTTATCTCCATCAACTTATTACAGAAGCAAACTGCGGAGCAATGTTTGATAACGGAGATAGTCAAGGGCTTGCTCAATTCATTCGTTTTCTTTCTAAAAATAACCAAGAAGTAGAACGTATGGGTACAAATGGACGCAGATATTTGAAAAGCAATTTTGCTCCTGAAATTATTACCGAACAATACTTTGAAGTATTGCAACGGGTGCATTAAAAGTACCGCTACTTGTAAGCGATGCCTCCCCATAGGGTAGGGTATGGAGTTGGATATCAAACAAAATATATCCTGAGCAAACCCTCTGTACCACCCTCCTCATTTTTGTAACACAACTATATTGAAAACATTTGAGCGTCAATTTTGGCTAGAACTACATTAAACATATTTAGTGTACACTCAATTCTTTTAAGGTTGAAGAGTAGTAAATTTACTTAAAATAAATTATAACTAAATTTTTTTTTAGCTTTGTTAAAGGTTTATCTTGCTTTTGTTTAAAACAATAAATTTAAATTTCTTTTCAAGAGGAGTTGTTTTGCCATACTCGCAACTTCATCCTGGAGAAAATGAAATTATTAATTACTGGTTTAGTTAGTTAAAGTTTATTTACTTAAAATAAGGCAAAGAAATTTGTTGATTCGAGGA
This sequence comes from Gloeocapsa sp. UFS-A4-WI-NPMV-4B04, assembly GCA_019359535.1. Taxonomy (GTDB): domain Bacteria; phylum Cyanobacteriota; class Cyanobacteriia; order Cyanobacteriales; family Chroococcidiopsidaceae; genus JAHHHE01. The sequence continues at coordinate 24,974 of JAHHHE010000005.1, read as the reverse complement.
TTAGATATAGCGCAATGCCAAACAAGCAGATTACAGCTTGAGCAGAGCAAACTTTTCAAGCTGTAACAAGTTTATCTTTAGACCAAACATTGGCGGAAATGGCTTTGCTTTGTACAAAATTATCGCAATCTTGAAAGTCAGGCATTTGCTACAGTATGAGTAACTGCGTTGTTGTGGTAATTAATACTACTTAGAGCCTGACCCATCCTCATGACTATATAGGTGTTCCGGATTAAGACTACTGGTAAGTTTGCTGTTGGGCGTAGAAGCTGAGGATAATCCATAATAGAAGTAGAATTAACAAATTCTGACCAAATTCTTCGGCACGTGCAAGCCCCTTTCTTGCGAGAGGAAGGCGCGGACAGAGAACCTGCAAAGCACTTCTCTGATCAGATATTGGGGTAAGTGGTATTCGCCTTTTTAATCGCCTTGAGTATGTTATAATTCATACATAAATCTTCTACTAGATAGGTAGTTTACCCACATAGATTGAGACCGTTAGTTAGTTGGAGTTTCATTCCAAGTGCTGCAACGGCTTGGCTCAATTATACGATTGTTCGGTAGTTAGGTGGATTGGGGTTCGGGGTGTCAATTCAAAAGTATCTGGGGGCGTTGCCCTGAGACTGTCGAAGGGTACAATCTTACAGTAGTAGCGGTAGATGGCAACCGCACTTCGGTACTGACCTGGGCTGAGCTTTGCCGAAGCCTCAGTGACCACCTCCATAATGGTTTCGTTTTCTCATAAGTAGAAAGTCTGAAAACGTTTTCTGGAGTAATGTAAAGGGAAAACTCTTGATGAATCCCCTTGGTTCTAGCAATGGGGAGAATGTCAACAAAGTTTCGGTTTGTAGAACCTATAGATACCAACTTAGTTGTAAAGCAGCGATCGCAATTAAAGTTAAATTTATTTGAAGCTGAAGCAGCTAAGATTTAAATAGCTAATATGAAAGAGCAACAACCAATTCAGCAATTAGTAACTAAAAACAATAGCCAACACCCGCCGTCAATACCGCCAAACTATGCTTTGAAATCCCTAGAAAATCAAGGTGATGAATGGAATTTGCAGCAAATTTTGGCATTTGTACGTCGCCGAGCTATTGTGATTGGGGGTGTCGCGATCGCTATCTCTTCTACTATTTGGTTTACGACTTTAAGTCGTCAAGCTAGCTATGAAGGAAAATTTCAACTTTTAGTTGAACCAGTAACAGCAGAAACTCAACTGGCACAACTAACTCCAGACTCACAGGCAAATACCAACTCCCAAGAAGCAGGCTTGGATTACTCCACCCAGATCCAAGTTTTGCAGAGTCCAAAACTGATAGCTCCAATTATCAAGCAAATTAATACTCGTTATCCAGATATTAACTACTATTCACTAATACCAAATTTAACACTTACCCGCTTTCAAGAAACTAAAATCTTGGAAGTCCGTTACCAGGATTCAGATCCACAAAAAGTTAAGTTTATTTTAGATTTGTTAGCTAGAGGATATTTGAAATACTCTTTGCAGGAGCGACAGACTAACCTTAGCCAAGGAATTCAGTTTGTTGATTCTCAGCAACCAATGCTGCAAGCGCGGGTTAATGGTCTACAAACACAACTGCAAAACTTTCGGCAAAAGTACAATTTCATCGATCCAAGTGCTAAAGCTGAACAACTATCTGAGCAACTCAATACTATTAAGTTACAGCAACTGGATACCCAAAAACAGCTAGCTGAAACTCGCTCCTTCTATCAAATTGTGCAAAGTCAGTCAGGTGAGCCGCAAGTATTGAATGAATCTCCCGCTTATCAGAAGTTAGTGGATCAGTTGCGGCAGCTAGAAAGTCAAATTGATGTAGAGTTAATTAGATTTCAAGAAGATAGCCCTACTATTCAGGCGCTACAACAGAAGCGAGAAAAACTACTGCCGTTAGTGCAGCAAGAAGCTAGACGAGTGCTAGTGAACAAAAAGCTGGAGCTGGAGAACCAAATCTCAGTTTTGCAGGTGCGGGCAAATCAACTGGCAAAAGCCGAAAGTAACTTGACTCAACAAATTAAACAAGCGCCTAGTCTGGCACGTCAATACGCAGATTTACAACGGGAACTAAATATTGCTACGGAAAGTTTGAACCGATTTTTAGAAAAACGCCAATCGCTAGAAATTGAAACTGCTCAAAAGGAAGTTCCCTGGGAATTAATTGTTGCTCCTGAACTACCTGAACCTATTGATACTGATGTAAAGCGGGGTCTAATTCTAGGTGCGATCGCGGGGCTATTAGGTGGCGTAGGAGCTGCGTTGTTGCTAGAGAAGCTCAATAAAGTGTTTCACTCGCCTGATGAACTCAAAGAGGTAACAAAACTGCCACTTTTGGGTATGATTCCTTTCCACAAGCATATTCAAAAACCTGCTCTTGTAGCCAAGACAGCTATCGAAACGAAACAAAGTGGCTACAATCCAGTGGTGCATACTATTAGTAATGCTCAAGATAAAAGCTATTTTCCCTTTTTAGAGGCATTCCGCTCCCTAAATATAAATGTTCGTTTTCTGGGTTCTGACACCCCAATTAACTCTTTTGTAATTAGTTCAGCCTTACACGCTGAAGGTAAATCTACGGTTGCTGCACACTTAGCACAAGCAGCAGCAGCGATGGGGCAAAAAGTGTTAATAGTAGATGCTGATTTGCGTCTACCCCAGATTCATAGCTTATTTGACCTACCAAACGAGCCAGGACTGAGCAATGTTATTTCTACAAATTTGCCAGTTTTAGAAGCAATCCAGCGATCGCCTTGGGATAATCTTTTTGTGTTAACTGCTGGTTATATCCCACCCGATCCAACAAAGCTTCTATCTTCTAAAAAGCTCCAGAATATTATGGAACAACTTCGGCACAAGTTTGACTTAATTATATATGACACGCCACCTTTGTTGAGTCTTGTTGATAGTAATCTGGTTGCTAGTCATACAGATGGAATTATATTAGTTGTCCTAATGGATAAAACTGACCGCTCAGTATTTATGCACGCTTTAGATAGGCTAAAACTTTCTCCTACCAATGTTTTAGGTACTGTTTGCAATGGTCTGAAAAACTACAACACTCATACACCTTATAGTTACTAATAACCGCAAAAAAATCTCTTCTGTAGCTGAGGTAGCTGGTGAGGAAAAACCAGATGGTTATAATGGTGGTGTTTCGTAATATCAGCAACCCTCAAAATAAAAGCTATTTTCCGTTTTTGGAGGCATTCCGCTCTCTACAAACATTGGTTTTCTCGGTTCTGACACGCCGATTAACTCTTTTGTAATCAGTTCATTTTTACACGCTGAAGGTAAGTCTACCGTTGCTGTACAACTGGCGCAGGCTACCGCTATGGGGCGACGAGTATTATTAGTGGATGCGCTGTGCTGATTGACGTTTGCCGAGTATTCATACCCTACTAGGGTTGCCAAACGAACAAGGACTTAGCAATGTTATTTTTACTTAGGCTTTTAGTGTCCAAGATATTTGGTGCGTTTTCCATAGCTCAAGCCAGTCAGTTAAAAAATCCTACACTTAATAATTCCCATTCTGTACGTCAAAATTTACCAAGATTTCAAAGTTTTAGCTAATTTAGACAAGCAGTTAACTAAGCTTTTACTCTCTTATAAGCAAAAATGGCTGTAATGGAAATCGTGCGCTCATCTATTAACAACCTTAAACTACCGTCCCTACTAATCGCTTGGCGGCATAAATAGTGGTTATATGGAGTTTTTATAGATAACATCCTGGAGCGGTTTTTAAACTGAAATTTTGTTTCGCCTTAGTTAAAACCGTAAATTGAGTGTACTTAATAGTTGCGAGAGAAGGCTCTCCCAAGCATCACAGACATAACAGAAGCCCTATAAACCATAAACGTTTTGTACTGCAAATCGCAATTGCTACCCGTCAAACTGCTTTTACCCCTTAAGCGGAAGCTGAATTTGAAAGGTTGAGCCAACTCCTATCTTGCTAGTGGCGGTAATTTGCCCGTCGTGAGCTGCTACGATTTGTTGCGCGATCGCTAACCCCAAACCAAAACCACCAGAAGAACGCGCTCGCACTGTATCCACTCGATAAAATCGTTCAAAGATATGCGGTAAATCGTCTGCTGGAATCCCAATACCATTATCTATTACTTGCAGAGTCGCTCGCCGTGACTGAGTAAACACTTGCAGCTGCACAGTACCGCCAGATAAAGTGTATTTAAAAGCATTATTCAGCAGGTTTTTGATAGCCTGTTGCAAAAGCTCTGGATCGGCACTTAAAATCACTGGTTGCTGTGGCAATTTGCTGATAAAACTCAAGCTTTGCGTTGCTGCTTGGGTAGTATATTCAGCTATTAATGGTTGGATTAAACTAACAAGATCAACAGTTTTTAAAACTTCAGGCGCTAATCTTCCTTCATTACGTGCTAGAAACAGCAAGTTATTGATTAGTACGCTCATTGACTTGGTGATTTCTACAATGTTTTCCAAGCGCTGACGCTGTTCTTTTTCTGCGCCTACAGGAGCTAATAACCCGACTTGAGCATTGCTAAGAGTTGCAGCCAAAGGAGCGCGCAATTCATGGGAAGCATCAGCAGTGAAGCGTTGCAGTTGCTCGTAAGAACGACGTATTGGTTGCATTGCCAGTCCTCCTAGAAACCAACCTGTGAAACCAATTAAGCCTAGTGTTATTGGTACACCTAGGGATAAAAATAGCCGTGTGCGAGCTAAATCTTCTTTTACAGGTGTGAGGGGGGTAGCAATTTGGAAATAGCCAATCAGCAAATTATTTTGGACAACTGGTATTGTAAGCTGGCGTAACAATGTTTGATTGCTATCAGTTTTAACGGTTTGAAAGCCAAGTTTCCCTTGTAATTGCTTTGGCACAGTAGCACCAAAAAATAGTAGTATTTGTCCTTGCGAGTTATACCAGCGTAAATATACTATGTCACTATCAAATGGCAGCTTGTTAGTTCCCAAAAGTAGTTCATCTTCTAAATTGAGCCGCCAGCGACTGCGATGATCCCAATACCGAACGCCTACTGCGATCGCTTTGCTTTTTGCGTAAAGTCTTTGATCAAAAGCTAAAAGTTGATCCTGAACTTGGCGGTAATACACTACAGAGGCAAAGAGGATTAGGATACTCCCCATTGAAAGTGCGAACCAATAAGCGAGATTACGACGACTGCGATTAAACATAGTCAGAGACTAGAGGCAACTTCTACTTGCTACTCTTTCTTTTCAGGTGGATTTAAGCGATAACCCGTCCCATATAATGTTTCTAGCCAATCTTTAACTCCAACTGCCTGCAAGCGCTGTCTCAGTCGGCGTACTAAAGTTGCTACGGCATTACTTTCTGGTTCTGTTCCCCACTCCCAAAGCGCTTGTTCAATTTGATCGTGAGATAAAACCTGACGGGGATGACGCATCAGGTACTCCATTAGCTGAAATTCACGAGTTGATAATTGAATTGTTACTTGCTTTCGCTCTAGGGTAAGACTTGTGAGATGCAGTTGTAAATCTGCAATACTAAGTGTATCTCCCATCCATTGAGGCGATCGCCTTCCCAAAGCTCGTACTCGTGCTAGAAGTTCGATCACATCAACTGGTTTCACTAGGTAATCGTCTGCACCAGCATCTAGACCAGTAACTTTATCCGAAGTGGTATCTTTGGCTGTAAGCATTAGTACAGGAGCAGTTTTGCCTGTCCGCCGATACTGTTGACACAGACTAACTCCACTGACCTTGGGCAGCATCCAGTCTAAAATCAACAAATCATAATCTTTCTGGGATATTAGCCCTTGTGCTATTTCCCCATCTTCAATAGCATCAACGATGTGTCCTGCTCCTTGCAGTGCAGCGTAAAGCGGCTCCAACTGTGCCCTATCGTCTTCTACCAGTAAAATTAACATACCCGCTATTACTGCACTTCTACTCTAATCCTGATAATGCACTAATAGTAGCCATATACCTACTACCCTATGCTGCCACATCAATTACTCCAGAGATTATCCTCTTTAGGATTAGAATTTTGGGTACCATTACCGCTACTAGGTTTAGTTTTCTGGATAGGAAGTGGATTAGTAAATATGCAGATGTTAAATCACTCTTATAATCCTAAGACTTATCTTCGAGCAGATATGCAACTCCAAGGACGTTTAAGAACAGTAGTATTAATTAAAGTAGAAATCAAAAAAAATCAAGGGTTTTCAAAGGTTAAAGTTAAGACAGTTAACTCAGCGCTAAGAGAGATGGAATTTCAGTTTCCTATAACAGAGCCTAGTCAATTAGAAGCAGCAATTGGTCAACAGCTAGGATTGCCTACTGAGTATGTTAAGAAATTAGTGCGCTATCAAATAGAGGATACAGATATAAAGCACTAGCTCTGCTAGATTTCTTGTTAAAATTACCTAGCAAACTACTTAAGTAGGGGCAATTGATGAATTGCCCCACTACATCTTTAATGTGCTAGAAAAAGTAGCTAGATCTTATTTATCACTCAAGCTTTTATGAGTAATTACTATTATTACGTGGGCTACGCGCTCCAGCAGCAGCTCCAATCATCGATGCAAGTAAACCGAGTAACGAGCCGAATACAAACCACCACAATCCTGTAGCTGTTGCATCAGCACCTTGACGAGTTTCGGTAGCTGTTATGTTAGGACTAGGTACACTTTGCGGTATATTTACACCACCTTGCTGAACTTGATCGGCGATCGCCCCAGCAGCATTAGAGGCTGCGGAAGTTGCAAGACCAAAAGCACTCGTTACGCCATTTGCTAATAACCACGAACTCAGTGCTAAGGTAGTTGCCCAGAGAATCGCACCGTTAAGCAGCGCTGTACTACGATTCATAGGCCCACAAGCGCGGGTTGTACACCAGCCACCGGTAAATAAAGAAATTAACAAACCAATAACTGACCAAATACCTACACTTCTAGCAACTCCAGGTGCATTTGATCTAGGCGCACCGGAACCTGCAATAGTGTCTGCTCCAATTGCAGAAAATAGAGCAGTTAAAATTAATTGAGTTGCTAAGGCAACTACAAGACCTGAAAGAATTGGCCCCCACCGCACTCTGTCATGATAGTCAGCTACAACTTTACCACTAACAACAGGCTCATTAATAATATCATCTGATGGTCTATTTACGTATGCCATAGTTTATCTGCTCCCTTGTTTCCTTTTTTGTAAACTTTGTGTTTGTGAGGATCGTCTTTAGTTAGGCTTCAATTAAAATTGAAATTTCTGTTTTAAATATCTATCACTAGAAATAATTATTGTATCTACCTTTAGGAAGAAAATACGCATTTTTTTGCCTAAATTAATTATTTTTGATAACTTTATAAACTGAAGATTAAGTTATATTAAAAACTTAAATTTAAGTATTTAATCTATACTTTATAAAAGTATTATACTATTTAAAATAATATTAGTCTATTATCAGGAAAATAGGAATAAATTTTACTTAATAACTTCGCTTTTTTATGAGCAAATTAGTAATTAAATAACATAAATACTACAAGTTTTGTAACTTTAAATACTTAGGTATGGCTTATTATCAACTTTTAGATAAAAACCTTATATTTACAATATGGTTCCTTTGATAAGGTATAGTGTATTGCCCTAGTTATGCAAATGCACTAAGTTTTACTTGAGTAGACGCTATTAGATACCAGTGCAATTGAAAGAACCTCTGGAAGTCCAGCCAAAAAGAGCTGATAAAACCTTGTAAAAGCAAATTATTTTATATTTAAAAATTTGTCAATAAATTAAAAAAGTACCCTTTACATAATCTGGGTTGTGAAAATTATTGAGGAACGTCACGGCTAGAAACCTGAGTGTAAAAAAGCTTCCCTGTTTAGTGTTTGTCAACAATACAAATTTAGTTTTAATAGTGGTTAAGTCCAAGGCCCCAGTTCACAAGTGCAACTATTCCTGATTTAATGTAAAGGAATCGTAGCATTTTGAAATAAATTGCAGAAATATCAAAGAAGATTTCACGTGCAGCAGCGGAAAGTGTATAAAAACATACTACCAGCAGCCAACTTGCTCAGACAGCAGACTTTATTGATAATCGCTGTTTCTCTGATCGGAGGACTGACAGCGATAATGCCGCCAATGGTTCATGCTCAAGTAGCGATAACGCAAAATAAGGGTAATCATGCGAGTAATCGCTCCTACCAAAACAGCCAACAGCTGAACAAATTGTTAGAGGAAGGGCGACGTTTGGTAAATGCAGGAAATTACACAGGCGCGATCGCCCGTTATCAAAAAGCAGCGAATCTAGAACAAAACAATCCCCGAATTTATGCCAGCCTTGGCTATTTATACGCACGTCAACAAAATTTTTCAGCAGCAGCGACGGCGTATCAACAGGCGATCGCCCTTGATCGAAACAATGCTGATTTTTACTATGCGCTTGGCTATAGTTTGGGTAATTTGGGCGAAAATGCCAAAGCTTCAGCTGCTTATCGTCGTACCACCCAACTAGCTCCAAATCACCTCAATGCTTACTTAGGACTAGGCGTAGTGCTGCTACGCCAAAAAGACTACGATGGTGCTATGTGGGCATACCAGCAAGTAGTTACCCGTGAGCCAAAAAATGCCAATGCTTATGAATTGATGGGTGCAATGTTGATCCAGCAAGGGCGGTTTGCTGAAGCGATCGCCGCACTTCAAAAGTCAGCAACACTCGCTCCCAATAACAGTAATGTCTTATTAAGTCTGGCAACTGCTTGGATGAGCCAAGGTAACATTACTGCTGGACTAATGACTTTGAAACAGGTAGCGCAGGTAGATCCAAATAATGTCACAGCTTATTTGCAGATAGGCGAAGTTCTCAGACATCAGAATGACATCAACGGCGCAATAGAAGCTTACCGCCGCGCTTTAGCTGTGCAGCCTGATTTAGTAGAAGCACAGGAGGCGATAAATAATATTTTACGAACTCAATCAGATGCTCAATAAAGCAACTCAGGATAAAAGGTAAATTCGTCCTTGATTCTTTTTAATCTAGTTGTCGTCCTGTTAGTTCCACAAAAATATCTTCTAGGTTAGAGGGGCGTACCATCATACCAGTTTTATCGACTTGCTGATCGAGGTAGGCGTTAGCTTGTTCGAGATTGGGGAAAAAGAGATATTCTAAGCGATCGCCTACTTGCTTCATCACTAAGCCTTGACCATGAGCAGAGCGCAATTCTTGTAACGTTCCTAGAGAAATAAGCTTACCGTTATCCATAATCCCAATACGATTACACAAATAGTCCACCTCATCCATATAATGCGTCGTCAGCAGCATCGTCATTCCCTGCTTATTCAGATCGAGGATAATTTCCCAAATCCTGCGCCTGGTTTGAGGATCTAATCCTACAGTCGGCTCGTCTAAAAATAAAATTTTTGGTTGATGTAACAGCGCTCTAGCAATTTGTAAGCGGCGCTTCATTCCCCCAGATAAAGTTTTGACTAAATCGTCCCGCCGTTCTGCGAGATCAACATACTCCAGCCATTGATTAATCTTTTGCTGTCTATACTGCTTAGGAATATGATGCAAACGTCCATGCATCTCCATATTTTCCCAAACAGATAAATCTCCATCTACACTAATTTGCTGTAACACCACGCCGATAGACTGCTTTGCCTGCAACGATTGTCGCACTACATCAAACCCAGCTACCTCAATGCGACCCCCACTCGGCTTTGTCAGCGTTGTCAACATCCGAATTGTTGTCGATTTTCCAGCGCCATTTGGCCCAAGTAAGCCAAACATCTCCCCCGCTTGAATCGTAAATGACAGGTCATTGACTACAGGGATATTGTTGTAAACTTTATGGACATTTTGCAGCGAGACAGCAGCAGTCATGAATTCGATAAATTAAGATCATCTTTACTTAAGTTAGCACTCATGTCTCCACCACCTAACGTAAACGAGGCTGTTATGCAGTTTCCATGAAAAAGCCGCACTTTTGTTGAAAGTATTGTTTCTGTGGTGGCACTGCCTATTTTCTGCAATTAAAGTATTAAACTCATATTTTGCACCTACCCACTCACCCGCCTGGGATTCAAATGCCAAGCTGACAACGAAAGTGATCTAAAAATAAAAGATAACTATCCAAGGATTTAAGTCCATTAAAATGGACTTAAACTAAAAGCCTGCGAACTTTAGTTCTGGGTGAGATTTGCGGTTGACTGAGAATAGGACAAAATTTGACATACTCCCTGACTTGAAGGTACAGGGATTCTAATTCATGGTTCACAGAAGTCCGCTTGCTATTTCAGGTTGCCCATCAATAGTATTGGCAGTATTCTCCCCATGCTTTCCTTCTTGCGAAGCAGATTCCTTTTGCCCAAAGGTACTGTTGTTCCAATCAATTCCTAACACCTTCATGCCCTTTTTTAAGATATTAATCGCCGCATTTGTATCACGACAAATCTCAACTCTACAGAGCGTGCATGAATGAGTCCTAGTGCTGAGGGATTTCTTCACCCGATGTCCACAATTCGAGCAATCAGTAGATGTGTAAGCGGGCGTTACTGCCACCACTACTTTATCCCAGATTTTCCCGTAGTAATCTAACCATTGGGTGAATTGATACCAACTAGCGTCCGTTATCGACTTCGCTAGGTGGTGATTTTTAACCATGTTCGCAATTTTCAAATCCTCATAGACAACCACATCGTTAGAGTGGACTACGCACCGAGCTTGTTTTATTGCCCAGTCTTTACGCTGTCTAGTGATTTTTAAGTGAACCTTTCCTAATCGAATCCTAGCCTTGTGGTAGTTGTTTGATTGAGGTTTCTTCCCCTTAACAAACTTTTTGCTTAATCGCCTTTGAGCCTTTTTAAGTCTGCGTTCTGACTTTCTCAAGAATTGGGGATAAATAACTGCGTTATCATTTTGGTCTTTGGTGAAATATTTTAGCCCCAAATCCAAGCCGACAACTAGCCCAGTATATTCTCCATCTTCTTTGCGGTCAGCATCAAAGCAGAATTGAGCATAATATCCGTCGGCTCTCTTGACTACTCGAACGCGGTTTATTTTAAGCCTAAATAAGTCCTCTCTCGTTTGTGCGTTGCAGTATATAGATATCGAGCCAATACCAAATCCATCGGTGAAAGCAATACTTTTGCAATCATCTGATAGCTTCCAACCCGACACTTTGTACTCTACCGAACGGCAATGTTTTTTAAACTTGGGATACCCTTTTTTCTTCTCCTGTTTCTTGCAGCGATTATAAAAACTAGATATAGAGGCCCAAGCTCTTTCGGCACTAGCTTGTCTTGCTGCGGAGTTTAACTTTAATGCAAAAGCAAACTCTTTGGCTAAGTCTTTGCACAGTTTATAAAGGTCAGCCTTACCAACATTTCGATTGTCCATCCAATAACGAACTGCTTTATTTCTAATGAACTGAGCAGTACGAATGGCATGGTCAAAAAGGTGGTATTGCTCCTTAGTCCCGTTTATTAGCTTGGCTTCTCTTACTATCATATATATATTTTATCACACAACATTGCAGATAAAACAATACAATATTAATATAAAGCCGCGCTGAAGCAACAGGGCTTTAGACCCTTTAATTCCGGTAAGTTAAAGCGACAATCTTAGCTTGGCAACAAGACGGCTCATATCTATATCGGAATCTGCAATTACTCGCAGTTCATGGGCGTATCGGGGTCGAGGATCATTGACTAACCAGATAGGGGGAACCATCATCGGTTCGTAGCTGGCAATAATATCGAAGGTTCCAGGCTGAGATTCTAGCTCAACCTTTTGACCCGACCGATACATAAATGCTTCTTCCCAGTCTATATTTGTATCAAAGTCCATCGTGAATTCAAAGCAAACAGTATCTCTTGCTACTGATCTTAAAACTTTTCTGTGCTGAAATCAGGATTTTGTAAATTTAGCTACAAATTGTAATTTTTCTAAATTAGAAAGTAGATAGCTGATTAGTTCATTCTGGTGTTGAGAAAAGTGGGTTACTAGGAGCAGGGCTTTCTTCAGTCTGATAGGTACTAACAGAAACCCATTTATTCGCAATCGGCATCCGCCAACCAGTGCCAAAGGAGATAAATTAAGTTTCACATGGTTTGTGACAGGAACTAATCCAAGGGTAGTTGTCACCCGCAGAGTCGATTGCACTATCTAAATGCAATGTGTTCGCTGGTCTCATTAATAAATCAAGATGGAAAGAGGGATTAAAATTGCTCAAACCTAATGAATCTATCGCTATTAATCGTAGACTCACAGGTATTGCATCGAAATACGAAATTTATATAGCTTGTCTTTACGTTGATCCAGATGCTATTCGCATTAAATACGAAATAACTCCGTCCATAAACAGTCCAGAACGAAGAGGTGTCCCTATAATATCTTGGTGGGGATATGCAAGAGATGATCACGGCGGCGATTATCAAACTGCGGGAGGTGCTTCGGGATCGTCGTCAGATGGTAAACGTACAAATGGAGTTCTGTCATTCTTACCCCTTCCGGTGAAGAGGTAAAAAGTTTAGATATTACTATGATCTTGATATTAAATGGGATAGAAACAGAAACTAAATGTGAATTTAGCGTATTTTTTTAGCTCAGTAATCTTCAATTCCAAGCTTCAAACTTTCGGTTTTTGGCGTAATAACATTTGAAGTAATGTTGTTAGAAAAACCTTTCTTCGTACTAAAGCCAAAGTATCTCTAGAGTAATTATTGAGTTTACGCTCTCAAAACTGTTCCGTTTGGGAGTACAACATCTGAGTTAGGTAGCATTTTTGTGCCATCTGGACGGACAATAGTTCCATCCACAAGAATTCTTATAATATCAAAGCAAACAGTATTTCTTGCTACTGATCTTAAAACTTATTCACGCTCAAATTCTTACTTTGTAAATTTAGCTACAATTTGTAATTTTTCTCAATTAGAAAACATCTTAGGTAAGTAGTTCATTCTGAATTTGAAAGAAGCAGATTTGGATGAGCAGGGTTTTTTTCAGTCTGGGAGGTGCTAACAGAAACCCATTTATTCGCGATCGGCATCCGCCAGCCAGTACCAAAGGCGCGATCGGTGATTTTCAGTCCAGGGGGAGCTTGGCGGCGTTTAAATTCGGCACGAGTCACCATCGTCAAAACGCGGTTAACAACAGCTGGATCGTGACCATGTGCAACAATTTGAGCAGCAGATTGATGATGAATCAAGCGCTGCAAAATATCATCAAGAATATCGTAGGGCGGTAGTGAATCTTGATCAACCTGTCCAGGTTTGAGTTCTGCACTAGGAGGCTTGGTAAGAATATTTGTCGGGATCAGTGTTGATTGCTGATTAAGCCAATTGCACAAAGAATAAACACGAGTTTTAGGAACATCAGCAATTACAGCTAATCCGCCGTTCATATCGCCATAGAGGGTGCAGTAGCCGACTGCCATTTCGGATTTATTGCCTGTGGAGAGGAGGAGATAACCAAACTTATTGGCGATCGCCATTAACAAGTTTCCCCGAATCCGCGATTGAATATTCTCCTCAGCCAAACCAAAAGTAGTATCAGCAAATAAATCAGCTAATGTTTTGTCGTAACCTTGCATTAGTTGAGCTATTGGCAAGGTATCAGTCTGAATACCCAGATTCGCTGCCAAATCTAAAGCATCTTTAATTGAGTGATCGGAACTGTAGGGGGAAGGCATCAAAACACCCAAGACATTTTCTCGTCCTAATGCAGCAGCAGCGATCGCCGCGACGAGTGCAGAATCAACTCCTCCACTTAAACCAAGCACCACTTTAGAAAAGCCACATTTGCGAACATAGTCGCGCACTCCCAATACAAGAGCTTTCCAGATTTCTTCGTCTTCATCTGGCATTGGTGCAACTGAACTCGGTTGTAAATCCCGTTGTTGCTCGTCAAATTCTACTATTACTAAATCTGTCTCAAATGCACAAGCGCGGCAGACAATTTCACCTGCGCGGTTAAATCCTACACTACAGCCATCGAAAATCAGATCGTCATTTGCTGCTACTTGATTGTTGTAGAGGATAGGTGTGCGATAACGGACAGCAGCGTGTTTCAGCATTGATTCGCGTAACTGCCATTTACCGACAGTGTAGGGCGAAGCCGACAAATTCACAATCAAATCAACACCCATTTGAGCTAAGTCAGCAATCGGATTAACTGCATAGCTGCGCTTTCCCCAAAAGTCTTCGTCGTTCCACAAGTCTTCGCAGATAGTGACACCAATTTTGATAGAGGCGAGAGGCGAGAGGTTTAAATCTTCACTTGTGTCTCCTGATCTCTGCTCCCTGATCCCTTCTAAAGTAAAAGAATTGGCTTGAAGTCCTGGTTCAAAGTAGCGATGTTCGTCAAAAACGTCATATGTGGGTAACAGCCGCTTGTGAAAAATTTGCCTAATTTTGCCTTGTTCTAGTAGGGCGATACTGTTAAATAAGGGTTTACCACCAGAAGAGTGCGATCGCGAGTTGTATTCAACGCAACCCACTAATACAGCAAGATCTGGCGGCAATTCTTGTGCTAGTTGTTGCAATGTAGTAGCGATCGCATCGACAAAACTAACATCTAGCAACAAATCTCGCGGTGGATAACCACATAAAGAAAGTTCTGGTGTCAACAACAACCGTACACCTTGGCGAGCAGCTTGGATTGCTGCTGCCAGAATTTGGTGGGCATTGCCAGTTAAATCACCAATAGTAGGATTAATTTGAGCGATCGCAATTTTCATATTAGGAAGTAATCTATATGAACGTTAATACTGTAGTCTGGTTCTCATTTGTTGCTCAAAAAGCTTGTTAATCTACGTATTCTTAAAACTTTGCTTGCCAATGTTTCAACTCTTCTTCAATGAAATAATTAACTAAGTCTTGATATAGCTTTTCAATTACGTCTGGGTTCAAACCTTCTTCTTCAGCCCAAATACGTCGTTGCTGCAACATAGACTTAAATCTTTCTGGCGCTTTTACACTTGTTTCACTTGTTTTAAACTTCGATGCAGCTTTAACGTATTCAAAACGTTTGGCAAAAGCATTGATAATTTGCCGATCAATTGCATCAATTTCAGCCCGAATATCCTGCATATTCAAACATTCGTTTGGAGTTTTCATGGGTTAAACTTCCCTTAAATAAAAACCAACGGCTTATCCTTAAACTTTGCAAATGCTTCAGAATCAAATTGATATAAAGAAGCCGGACGACCTGCACCTCGCGACGCTTTCAAACCTGTGTCATATAAAAAACCTAGTTTTAGTAGTCTTGCCCGAAAATTAGAATAATCAGCAAAGTTTTCGCCTAAAACAGTGGTGTAAAGCTGATAAATATCACTCAAAGTAAATAAGTCTGGCAATACGTCAAAAGCAACTGGACTATACTCCAATTTATTTTGCAGTCGCCGATGTCCATAAGCCAAAATTTCGCTATGGTCAAAGGCTAATTGTGGCACTTGTTTTACCGGATACCAAGCAATTCCACTTACTTTATCAGCAATTAATTCCGCTTCTTCAAACCGCACGAGGGCAAAGTAACTAACAGATAAATAACGTACTCCGTAACTATCTATTGATTCACGCGGATCTCGGTTTGGCCCACCGAAAGTATATAACTGCTCTAGATACAGATTTTTAACGCGAATTTTCTCTGCCAAAATTCGATATGCAGCATCTTCTAGTGATTCGCCTTGACGCACTAGAGTACCCGGAAGACACCAATGACCTAAAAATGGTTCTTGCTGTCGCATTACTAACAAAACTAACAGCCGATGAAGCAAGGTATCAACAGAGAAAATTACGTTATCAACCCCGACTTTAAAATCAGCTAATGTTTGTGAGTTTACCGGATCTGCAATTTTTCTTTGGATTTGTCCTCGCATTTGTATAAATGCTCTCGATGAATATATGCCTGAATTGGAGGCGTTAAAGTTTGGGTGTCTTTATGTTTACGATACGCTGTAGAGGAAACTTGGGGGCCAGTTAAATCAGCGATCGCTACTTTTGCCCCTAATTGCCGTAGCTGTTGTAAATCAGCATCTTCTACTTCATAGCCTGGTCTTTGTACTACCAATAACTGCACTTGTCGCAACAAATCTTCAACTCGATACCACCGAGGCAACTGAGTTACCAAATCAGAGCCGATTACTAAGGTAAAATCACCATCTGCACCCCAAAGCTGTTTAGCAGTTTCTAAGGTTTCGATCGTTTTGTAGCTACTCAGTTCTGAGTGCAAACAAATATTCTGCTGATGCGGTATATCTTCTATCAGTAATCGCAGCATTGCTACCCGATGCGATAGCTGTGTTTGATGCGCCTTAAACGGATTATCAGCCGCCCAAACTGCTACCCAGTCATAATGCTTAGATAGCCAGCTAATAATTGCCTGATGTCCAGATGTTGGCGGATCAGCACTTGTACCAAAAAGAGCAATTTTAACCATGTTATATTTTCCTGTTAATTGAAAAGAGTGAGTAGCCGCCGTTCTCTCGGATGGAAGATCCGAGAGCTTGCGGCGGGCTTCGCTGAGTAGTGAAGAGTGAGTAGAAATGAAATAAATTCATTCTGTTCAGTTTTTTTAAGTCAAAAGTTACAAGTTAAAAGAGAAGGCAGAAATGAAATAAATTGCTCTTCCCACTACTCACTACTTAAGAAGAAAGTGAGTAGTGAAGCGTGAAGCGTGAGTAGAAATGAAATAAATTGCTCTTCCCACTACTCACTACTTAAGAAGAAAGTGAGTAGTGAAGCGTGAAGCGTGAGTAGAAATGAAATAAATTGCTCTTCCCACTACTCACTACTTAAGAAGAAAGTGAGTAGTGAAGCGTGAAGCGTGAGTAGAAATGAAATAAATTGCTCTTCCCACTACTCACTACTCACTACTCACTCTATTTGTCGTGTAAGTTCCTGCAATGCATCAGATATTTTTACTGACAGCGACACTGGATTATCTAAACGCCGCGTCTCATCTGGCAGACTAGCAACTGAGATAGCAGTACGCTTTTGAATTTCTGCCAAAGTTTCTGGTTGTTGTACTCGTTGACCTTGCTTAACCATTAGTTGTAACAACGGTTGTCCTCCTGGGTTTTCTGTTATTAATCCCAATTGATCTGTTTTAGCTTGACCATTTGCACAGAAGCGAAAAATCTGCTTACGGCCAGGATAAGTCTTTTTTCCAGTCGACTTTTTCATTACGGGAATGTGATCAATTTCAACGAGTTTATATACTCCATTTACAGGCGTTCCTGTAACTAATCGTGTCCCTAATCCATAGCCATCAATGCAAGCGCCAGAGTCCTTAAGTTTGGCAATTTCCCACTCATCCAAATCACCACTGGCAAAAATAGACACGCCTGGAAGTAGCGATCGCACTTGCTGAGATAATTCAACTAAATCACCCGAATCTAGCCGGACTCCAGTTAATTCCATTTCCCCCGATCGCACTCGTTCTGATAACATTTTGGCAGCAGCGATCGGATCATACGTATCAATCAATAACGGCGCACCTGGAAAGTAGCGGTGGAAAGCAGTAAAAGCTTGCTCCTCGCTACCTTGAATTGCACTCAAAGCCATCACTAAAGCATGAGCCATCGTACCATTCGGTTTCTGATTCAACTGTAATGCTGCCAACACATTAGACGTTGCATCCATTCCAGCTGCCAGCGCCGCCCGTGCCGCCCATAAAGACGCTTGCGGACTAAATGCCCGTCGTGTGCCAAATTCTAGTAGCGTTGCCACAGGCCCCGCTACATCTCGAATTCGAGCCGCCCGTGTTGCAACTAAAGTTTGGTAGTTGAGCGTATTTAGTAAATAAGTTTCTACTAGCTGTGCTTGCCAAAGCGGTGCTTCTATCCGCAGTAGGGGTTCGTGAGCAAATATCGCTGTTCCCTCTGGTACTGCCCAAACATCGCCTGTAAACTTGGCTTGGGCTAATAGTGACCAAAATTGATCAGGAGCGTTTGCAAAAATTCCAGTAGCTTGTAAAGCAGCTATCTGATTTGAACTAAAACGCAACTTTTCTAAATATTCCAATGCCTGCGCCAGCCCCATTGCAATCAAATAGCCAAAGTTAGTTGGCAATCGACGCACAAATAGCTCAAAGCTTGCTTGTTTTTGCTCTAAACCAACGCCCGTATAGCAAGCTGCCATCGTTAGCTGGTAAAGATCGGTCAACAGGCTGTAATCATTAGGGGTAAGCGTGAGTTCTGAATTTGCTACGCTTTCCTGCTGAAGATTTTTATTGTGCAGGCACAAGTCAGGGTAAGTTGTCATCACACAGCTTTTGAGCTTGTTTCCTTAATTATAGTGAAAATTACCATAAATATGTCAATGTATTTTTGTATCGCTTCATACAATTGAGTAATTGAGCGCTATTTTTTGCTAGTTATAGCTTTTCAAAAGGCTTTGTAAAATTTTATTAATAGTAATATCTATAAAATTCAGTGTTGGATTAGCAAACTTTAGCAAAAAGCTGATTAGCTCAAAAGCTCGGCTGAGAACGCCAAAATACGGAGCCGCTACTAATCTTAAGAATTGCTCAAAGAAAACAAAGTTTAAAACTAATAGTAATTAAACAAAACTTTATAGTTTCTGATTTAAAAGCAGACCAAAGCTAAAGTATTGCAAACATAATCAAACAAGTATTGCAAATATGATCAAATGATTAAAAGTTAATCATAATTAAAGCAGAGTCGAATTAAACTGCATACATCTCGATCATAGCGCTCACCTAAACGAGCAAGGAAGTAGTTATATGGGTATTTACAAAATGCTTGATAGTATTACTAGCTATATTTCCGGAGCCGTAGCGCGAATTTTTGGACCTACTGATGATGCGTATCCTGCCATTGGCATCCAACCTTTTGCTGGAGAACCTTTTAACCAACGCCGAGCCGAGTGGTAAGTTAGTTTAAAGTATAAATCTACTTTTGGTGAAACTTAGGTAGAAGCCAGAAAAAAGGCAAGATAAAATAGAGGAACAACTCTGTTGTAATTACGCTAATTTGAGTCTAGTGCCTGTTACTATCCTGAGTTTTTGTTGCCGTCTGCAATGCGTCAACAAAATGTGAATTGGTGGAGAAGGAAATGCCGTCTCCACCTAATTTTGTTGGTTTAAATGTGGCTTATTTTCTGAGATGTAGCTATGCAATTAAACACTAATCATGCGTTTAAAGAATGGGCTGTTGCCATAGATGCTTTAGAACAAGGCAAAATGATTATGTTGCTCCGTAAAGGCGGCATTCACGAACAAAATGGGCGTTTTACGGTTGCTCACGATCGCACTTTGCTTTATCCCACCTACGAACATCAACAACCTAGCCTCCTTAAACCAGATTACGCAAGCCTCGTACAGCCAGTAGCATCCGGGTGGCATCCAGAAACAGTGCGGATTGGTAGCTGGGCTTCTGTTACGGATATATTGCCAGTGACTGAGGCAACCGTTGTTCAAGCGTTGCTACCGTTTCATGTTTGGAACGAGCAATTTATTCGCGATCGCCTCAAATGGAAGCCAAAACAGCCGCTTTATATTCTTCTACTGCGGACTTATAAACTAGCTCAAGCCCAAATTATTCCCTATCGTTCAGAATATGGCGGTTGTAAGTCATGGATTGATTTGGCTGGATTTATTTCTATTACTGATGCGCTTCCGGTTTTGAGTGATGCTGCCTACACTCGTCTAGTAGCTGAAATTCGCGGCATTATCGGCAACAATAGCTATGCTCCTTCTATTTAAGAGTCTTGGCTACCAGGCTTAAAAAATAGATATACAGATTTTGGCAAAAAAAGCAAGATTTGTAACGGTTAATACACACAATTTTCAAATCGTGGTTAGCATGGGTATTAATTCCTAGTTAATCTAAATTTTCATAGGAAATTAACAGCAATTAACCCCTGTTATTTGAATGTGAGGAGTTTTCTTATGCGTGGACAAATGTGTTGGTTATCTTCATTCGGTGCAGATGGAGAAAAGATTTTGCACTTGCAGCCCGCACCGAACCAACCTTGGCGACCTTATACAGCTTTTAGGCAATTTGCTGTACCAGACTATCGTGTTCCTGGAGGTTCCAAGGGTTGGGCAACTTATCAGAAGCTAATGAAAGCAGGCTGGACTTTAGTACCTAGCGCCCGCGCCCAGGAGTTTGCAATTATTGATACAGCAGTGCAGGTACATTAAAAGTTGTTTTTGCTGACAAGCTCCGAAAGGGTAGTAAGTAGTGTTCGATTATTTTCCCACTTCTTCACTTCTAATCTAGAACCCGCTAGGGGAACCTTCGCCGCGTGGATCAGCTGCACCTTCTAGGTTGCCGTCTGGTGTGACGACGATCGCATTAGCATTTCCCCAAGGCGATCGCTCAGTAATTTTGTGTCCGCGACGGCGAAGTTGAGCAATAGTAGCAACATCCAAGCCAAATGGTTCTACCCTTAATTCGTCGGGTAGCCATTGGTGATGGATACGTGCAGCAGAAACAGCAGCTCCAGCATCCATGTTGTATTCCAGCACATTGAGGATGATTTGCAGGACTGTTGTAATAATGGTACTACCACCCGGAGCGCCAACTGCCATGCGGAGGTTGTTATTTTGGGTAACAATTGTCGGTGTCATGCTGGATAAGGGTGTTTTGCGGGGTGCGATCGCATTTGCATCTCCACCTACAAGCTCATAGGCATTAGGAACACCAGGAGCAGCAGCAAAGTCGTCCATCTCGTCATTTAACAAAATACCAGTTCCAGGCGTGACAACACCAGAACCAAAGCCGTAATTAACAGTAAATGTCAAGCTAACAGCATTACGCTGTCCGTCAACAACTGTAAGATGGCTGGTATCGGGCGATTCGTTCGCTTTGGTATAGCGCTGTAGCGTTTCTTTGGCTACGGGTTTTACCAGTTTTGATGGACGTGCCTTATCCATGCGGATTTCTTGTCGCCTTTTGGCAGCATAGGTGCGGCTTGTAAGTTGCTCAACTGACACTTTGACGAAATCAGGATCGCCTAAATGTTCAGAGCGATCGGCATAAGCGATCTTCATTGCTTCTATCATTAAATGCAGCGCGTCTGGGTGATGCCATCCTAGAGATTTGAGATCGGTGTCACCAATAATATTTAAAATCTGCAATAAGTGGACACCCCCAGAAGACGGCGGCGGCATTGAACAAATGCGCGCGGAACGGAAATTGCCACAAATCGGAGTACGCCAAATAGGTTTATATGATTTCAAGTCTTGCAGCGTAATTAAGCCACCATTTTTTGCCATGTCAGAGGCGATCGCACGGGCAATATTTCCGGTGTAAAAACTTTGGGGGTTCTTGGCAATAGTTTGTAAAGTTTGTGCTAAATCTTTTTGGATGAGGCGATCGCCCGGCTGATACATTACGCCATTGTGCGTAAACACTTGACGCGCACCCGGATTACTCAAAATTGCTGCTTTTCGGATCTTAGATGCCGTAACAAATAGCTCTGAGACAATAAAACCATTTTGGGCATAACGAATAGCGGGTGCAACTAAGGTAGCCCAAGGCAACTTTCCATACTGGCGATGCACTTGCTCAAGTCCTGCAACTGTACCAGGTACTGCTACTGACAAATAACCATCAACACTCGCATTTGGACGTACCTTGCCTTGAGCATCTAAATACATATTCCGCGTAGCTTTTAAGGGCGCACGTTCGCGAAAGTCCAGCGCCTTCATTTCCTTTGTGCCAGCTTGATGTAGTAGTAAAAAACCACCACCACCAATTCCAGCTGACAAGGGTTCTACTACTGAAATAGCAAATGTTGTCGCTACAGCTGCATCTACTGCGTTACCTCCCTTGCGCAACATTTCCAGTCCCGCTTGGCTTGCTAAGGGATGCGCTGAAACAACCATTGCTCGTTTGCTACGGAGTGGCTGCACAAAGGCGGCTAACGTTGGTTCCGCAGATGCAATTAGTGAGATAGAACACAGATGAAATACTACTAGCGACAATTGTTTGCATCTGTAGAAAATACGCATCAAGAGACTCCACAAGCTACACCTGAACTAACTTTATAAGAAAGATGCTGAAAAAAAGCGTCTTTTTAAGCAGGGATGAAAGCTGATAGCAGATTTAAAGTCGCTATCTACTTGTACTCATGTTTGTCAATGTGGTGCTTCATTAAATCGAGATGAAAACGCCGCAGTGAATATTTTAACTAAAGGAATAAGTACCGTAGCTCACATCTTGCACCAAGCCCAAATTCATACGAGGTTAGCGTTCTAGTTAAATTGCCTTTAGCTGACATCTTGCACCTTATCAGAACCTCATCTTTGGATCTTTGAGTCCCGAAAGTTGAGGCTTGCACGTGGAACGAAAGTGTTTACTAAACAGATATTCCAAAGCGAGGTGCAAGAAATGAGGTAGGGCATACGGGAACTTTTGCGCTAGACAAGGCAGATGGCGGGAGATTGATTCTTCCGCCAGACTGCCGCGCAAGCAACGCTTCTGAAGAAATGACCTCTACTCTTGAGGTTTCTTTGCAAAGGAATCCTTCCCCCGCAAAAAACCGTGCTGGAGAAATCCTGTTAGAGCAAGTCGTCTCGTAGAAAGAAGAATCTCTAGGCTTAAAAGTACAGGGAGTGTCAATACAGTTCAGTGTTGCTGATTCACATGATGTATATTTTTCATTCGTTTTTCGCGCCGAGCAGAATGATAATTTCTTTTTGCTTTCTGCATTTACAACGACAGGAAAATTTATCTTGCTTTAATACTATACAAAAAATCATCTTTGTATAATTTTATCTTTTTAGATTCTAAATTTCTTCAACTTGTTTTTATGTATTTTAATGACTAATTTCTTGTTTGTGCTTTAATTAAATTTGCTCAATCCATTTTCTTTTAATAAGGAAAATACTGGTAGTTACTATTATTAAAACACCGAATGGTGTAAGGTAGCTCCAGTGTTTAGCCATGCTTGCTAAAATATGCCATACCAATAAGAAAATTAATAGATAAGTTGAATTATGCAGTTTTTTCCAATTTGATTTTAACTTCTTTACACTCCAATCATTAGATGTAAATGATAAAACAGTGAGAATAAATAATATTGATATACCATGAAAATGTTTGACATATGTCTGTAAATTTGATAAAGATAAGTTTCTTTCTAAGATTAACAAAACTCCATGACTCAAACCAAAACTAAAAGCAGCGACACCCAAGTAGCGACGATTGTTAAATAGCCAACGTAAAATCTTGTTCCTTTTAGTAACTGGAAAAACTGTCTTTAATATACTGGGAATTAACGTAACAGTATAAAGAAGTAATGATACAAAGCCCAGAATATTAGCAAGTGGGGCTGGTTTGAAAAGAGAAAAAACAAGAAGGCTGATAATGTAACCTATCAGTAATAGTAATACGAAGACGGGTACTTGTTTGCGAATTAAAGCTTGTTTAGGCATAGTAACTCTCTAGTTTTGTCTAAGTTAACCAAAAGCTTAAATATAGCCTAATATTCGCCTGTGGTTTATCCAAGCAAGTTCTCAATTTTTCTCTGATTAATTGGGACAGCAATCAACATTGTGTACACACCTATGAAGACTAATAAATTTTTCTAAGACTCTCTACACAGCAGAAGTAGCGAAGGTGCGCTTGGTGGCTAGTAATACCTCCGCTACGGTACTTTTGAACCTATTTAGGGTGCGGGAACACGGTCGTTGTCTCGGTAGCCACGTACATCTTCTTGCGTGAGTGAACTGGGTCCTGGAAACGGCACAGCATCTGTGACGCAGCCAAACTTAGTTATGGGAAGTCCTGTAGTAAGGTCTATGTCTTTAGTTCCGGCTCCGCAGATGAAGGTCTCCTCGAAGCCAACAGTACGCCCCTTGTGTTGAGCATAGCCCTTAAGACGAAATCCATAAGTGCCGTCAACTGTCGGGCGGAAGTGAACGAGGTACTTGTTCTCTGTACCGAATTTTTTTTGGATATTTCCCTTCTCATCTCTTGGTACTGGGAGAAGTGTTCTTTGAAGTACGCGAGCTGGTCGCGCCTCCGACTCAAGCAATAGTACCTCTGCCTCTTTAATAAAAACAACGTCTCCCTTTTCCGTATCTACAGGCTCGGTAAGTGCATCACTATGGGCTTCATCAGGGTGGAACGAAAGATTGATGTCTATTGCGTTTACCACATCTTCGTAGGCAGGCTCGACACTGAATCCCACATGGAACATGAATGCGTTTGCTCCCTTGCCGTCGCCGTTAGCCCCTCCAATGTGACGCATTTCATGTGCAAGGCTTGGACTAGCACTAACTAGTAAAAGAGCTGTAGCAGTTATGTACTTCGTAAATTTCATGATTGAGTGTCCAGTAAAAGAATTGTGAGCAGAACTAAAACTACAAAAGTCTGTGATTTCAACAAAGGTGGTCAATTGGTCTAGCGCTTGATTACTCCGTCTTGCTTCAACGCGGCACTGCAACTGTATATATCAACTTGAACGGCTTAAAACTCGCTCCAGCTTTGGGAGTGCCACTTAACTCCAGCTCATAATTTCCGACTTTGGGAAAGGCGATATTAGCTCCTGGAATTGCCTGATACCTCTGATATGACACCGTTTTTAAAGCTGGCTTCAGCAGCGCTGGTGAGCCTGGAGAGCGGGGTTTAGCGTAGACAGCTAGCTTGCAGTTACACTGCGACAGGGGAATGATTCGCCCTCCCTTACGAGTGAGTGCAAACCAAGCTAGACCGGGTTCTCCTGCTCGCGGATTATCGTTTGGTTGGATGTGGAGGGTAGCACCAACATCGTCTGATACCCGAACTTCATGGGCATAGCCTGGGCTGACAAGTAACGCCAAGCATAAAATCGGTACGAGCTTTTTACTTGAAGTCAACAGGGAGAACATAGAGGCTTTCAAAACAAATATAGTTAGCAAACACCAGCGCACCTGGTTGACTGACAAAACTGGGATTGAAGGGAGGCTAAACCCTCGGTATGAGGGCATTTCTGGCTTACTGTGAAAGTTACCACACTTGAACAGTTCACTGATGAAAACCTCCCGTCTTTATAATCA
>JAHHHE010000225.1 GCA_019359535.1 Gloeocapsa sp. UFS-A4-WI-NPMV-4B04 | reverse complement strand
AAGAATGTAGAAAAGTAGGCTGGACGATCGTCAACAATCGCTTTCATGATGTCATCAAAAACACTTTGATCAACACCTTCAGGATTATCATCGGTCTTCAGTAAAAAGGGCGGCACCGGAGCCATCACCATGGCTTTCTGCACCCGCTCTGAGCCGTATTTGCCAAGATAGCGCGTGACTTCACCCGTCCCCATGGAGAAGCCGGCTAACACAGCGTCATGTAAGTCAAGCTTTGTCATTAGCGTGTTCAAATCGGTTGCAAAGGTATCGTAGTCATAGCCAAACGAGGGTTCGCTACAGTGCCTTGTTAGGCAGCAAAATTACCGCGCACCCCGGCTGACGCGACGAAACCAGGCCCCACTTGCTGCTCCTGCTAAAGCGATTGTGGAGTAAGCCGCTAAAATAGCGACTCCAACAGGAATTAACGGACCGCCGGGCAGGAAACAAAGCATATACGTCAGTTGACCAAAAATAATACCGGCATAGTGCGACCAAACATGTTTAGGCCGAGCAAGGCCAACGATAAGGCCAACAATAAGAAGTGCTGCGGAATAATAAAGACCTTTCGCATCCCACGGTTCGACCTGCCCGGATAAAAATGGTGACAAGGCCCAGACCATTGCGCCGCCCACAAACGAGAACAAAAAATTTATCGCTAACTCTCTTTTCATTAGACCTTATCGGTAATAAAGTGCTCGGTATCTCAATGGACAAATAGGCTGCAAGAAGATTTGGAATCGGGTTAAGAATTGATTACTTTTCTTAATTCCGATTAAGGCTATTTTTCACCCTCGCTGCCTAACGACCAAGATCACCGGACGCAAATAACCTTTGCCACTCAATCAATCAATTTGGCACGTTCCGGTGCAGCGACTGGTTAGACTCACGGCGCATCTCACTGGTATGAATAAATTGACTTATCCCTTCAACGAGTTCAGGCACAACTGGCAGCGTTGGGTCAGAATAGGAAGCATTTTGCTGTTCAGGGTCTAATGAAACAGCTTTTAAGACGTGATTCATCCCCTCAATAATTCTAAGCTCCGCATCCGGCTTAGCCATTTTCAGGGCTTGCGCCTCACTGACAGGCACTTGGATATCAGTTGTTCCTTGAACAATTAGAACAGGGACAGTGAGACGCCTAATCTCTTGGGCAGGGGTATAGCGGAACCAGGAAATGAGGTAGGGTTGGACGCTCGATCTATAGAGCATGTTTAGTTCTGGTGGAACAGAGGTCACTATGTTACCTTGCTCTAGAGCAGCAAAAATCTGCTCATTCTGTTGCCATAATGCATCTGGCAATCTAGGTTGCAGTTGATCTCGTAAAATTTGTGATGCAGTTTGGGCAGGTCCGGCGATTGATACAAAAGCATCTGCTTCAGTTTTTTGGGTCGCCAGCATTCCAATCAGAGAGCCTTCACTGTGACCAATTACGGTGACGCTTGAGAAACGAGAATCTACCTGCAATTGCTGAATCCAAAGTGCAGCATCTTCAACATAGGTATCGAAACGCAGATCAACTTCTTCAGGCCCTGCGGCTGAGCTTTCTCCAATACCGCGCTTGTCATATCGTATCGAGGCAATGCCGTGATCGGCTAATCCTTCAGCGAGGAGTTTGAGGCTGTTATTCTCCCCAGATAGAGGCGTGTTCCCATTGCGATCAGTCGGACCTGAACCGGCGATGATCAGCACCACTGGCTCTGGCAGATTAGACGTTGGAATAATCTGTGTGCCATAGAGAGTGCCTGTTGATGTTGTAATGTGAACCTCGGCAGGCGTTGAGGATTTTGTCATATAACCTACAAACAGCAGTGATAAAGGTAGAGCTATTAGACAGGGAAACAGACTTACAGAACGACGAGAATTGGGGGACATACAGTGAAGCAATTTATATTGAATCCGTCAAATACTCTAATTTGATGAGATAAGGGAGTCTAACGACCAAGCTCACCGGACGCAGATAACCTTGAAAACTCAACCGACCAAATTGTGGCGTTCCGGTGCAGCGCATGATTAGGCGTCGTAGGCTGCTATTACACCTCGAACTCCGACCGGTTCGGAGCGATTTTGATGGTCCAAGTCCCCAGGGCAAACGCATCTTATTTTTGAAAGGCAGACTGGGCAAGGGTTTTAGGCATTTAGTATTTATGATTATCGATTCTTGAAATCCTTGCTACATAAGGCATTCAGAATTTAGATGCGTTTGCCCTGTCCAAGTCCCCTTCTGGCTGAAAGTGCGAGCGGTGGCGAAAGTATCCTCCATGAACTGAAAGTACACGATCTTTCCGTTGCGCACCTTTGCGTGGATCGAGAACGGTGAGGCCACCGCCTTGCTCAGCGAGACCGAGCAGTACGTGAACCTGCCGAACACAGCAACGTTCTCGCCTTCACCGAAGAGGGCGGTAACGGCGAAGTCCTCGATCGTCCACCATTTCTCAACCCGGGAGAACGTATCGATGAACGCTTGGGGACCTGTGGAGGTTCCCGTCCAAGGCAAGATTTGCTTCAGTTCAGGGTTGTCGAAATTCAGGGAAATGTATGTTGCGTCCTCCGCGACGAGCCGTCGGGCAGCCGCCTCGACCTTTTCGGTTGCCGTATTCGCCAGAAACTCTTTGATCACTTCGGTCGGTTGGGTACTCATGGTAACGATTCCTTTCTTTAGTTTTGTGGTGAGGTAGAAGACACTTTGGACATCATCATTAGCTCCTAAGTTCTCTTTGTCTTAGTTCACTTGAGTGTAGACAGTTCCAACACTCAACTTCTTGCAGATTTCTATGGAGTTTCCTATCGAGTTAGCGAACCGATTTCAGTGTTGCTTTAGTGAGTCGCTTGAAATGCTGTATTAAACATTTCGCACTGCCGATCGACTACTGCGCTACATACCCACCATCTACCATCAATGTTGTACCTGTTGTGAACGATGCCAGGTCAGATGATAAAAACAGAACTGCATTTGCAGCTTCAAGCGGTGTTCCAATCCGTCCGATCGGGTGCAGTCCTGCCATGTAAGCTTTGACTTCATCCTGCCCACCTGTAGCTGCTTCAAACATATCTGTTTCGATTACCGCTGGTGCAACGACATTGATGCGAACACCCGCTTTGGCATATTGGAGCGCAGCAGCTTTTGTTAAACCGATTACCGCGCTTTTACTCGCGGTGTAGAGGGGGAAGGTAGGAAATGCAACGACTCCATTTGCAGATGCCATATTGACGATCGCACCACTTCCCTGTTTCAACATCTGAGCGATTTCATATTTCATCGACAACCAAACGCCTTTGACATTGACGTTCATTGTGCGGTCATATTCCGCTTCTGTTTGCTCAATCAATGAGGGGTTTTCGCCGATTATTCCTGCATTATTAAAGGCAATATCTAACCGACCAAAAACGCCAACCGCTTTATCAACCATTGCTTTAACATCGGCTTCTTTAGTGACATCTGCTTGCACAAAAATAGCCTCTCCACCAGCTTCCTTAATCAATCGAACCGTTTCTTCACCTTCATCCATTCGGCGACCCACCACCACCACCTTTGTTTGTTGTTGGGCATAAGCGATCGCGGTAGCTCTACCAATGCCCGATGTCCCTCCCGTCACTAAAGCAACCTTGTCTTTAAGCATCATGATAGTTACCTCTTGTTGTGAATGGTTATGTTAATTGCGTCAAAAACTCAATGGGCACCAATACGTGTAGGAGCCAGCAACAAGAAGCGCCTCGATCTATAACCAGGATGAGTAACGATTCTGGTTGTAGGAGCCGGGTTTGAGCATTGCTCTAATTCACACGATGAATTCGATGCCGTACTTGGGTGCTACTGCCATTCATTCGCTCGATCGCTTCGGGAGTAGCTGGGCGGGATGGCGCGTCCGGGTATTGATGTTTGCTGACTCCTACACTTAGTCGCGCTCGATTAGTGTGTTTGAAGGTAAGTTGAGATCGATCGCCTTACGCGCACTGTCAACGCCCACGACGGGAAGTGTACCCGGATCGAGCAAGCCGACTTGAACCAATACACTTGCCTGATCCCAGTAAATGTGTTCGTGGGCTAGTTTGCCGTCACGGAACTGGACGATCGCTACTACTAGCACTTCCACCCGTTTTCCGGTGGGAGCAACGCCGGGTAATATCCATTCCATCCAAACAGTATGAGTGAACTTAGCCATCATTTCATCCACGAGTTGATCTGTCCCGATCGTGCGCGAGATTAGGGTCAACTCCGTGTCCGGCGGCATTTGTGGAATGAGGTATTTGGAATAAAACTCGCGCAGTGCTGGTTTCCCGACTCCCCCAGTCATTACCGGGATGTGGTTAACGTAAGCATCTTCAACCATCGTAGCGAGGGCATCTTCAGTACTGTGAGTGCCAAACTCGTACTGTAAATGCTCTTCCCAAAGTGCTTGCAAAGACTCCTGGGCTGGTGTCAAATTGGTAGTTGCTTGTAAATTTGCTTGTCCGTCTACAGTTTGCTCTTTGACCATGATTAAATACTCCTGGTTCTATCTATCTAAAGTGTCTTGAGTTCCAATGCTTGACTGCTTTCAGATTCTTAAAATGATTTGTCAGATTCTTGTGATGTTAGTGAACTTATTTCAATGGACGTATAAGCATTCAGCGCCTGTTTCGCGAATCAGTTTGGCAGTTTTTTAACCTTCTGCATCGCGTCTGCCTGAGAATACGGCCTTTGCTCCAGCAGCACCAAATGCGCGCTGCTCCGCAGATACCGCAAGGGTCGCCGTTGCTCTGCCAATACCCGAAGTTCCGCCTGTAACTAACGCCACTTTATCTTGCAGTATCATTCTGTTTCTCCTGTTTTAATTTCATCAGTTTGTATCGGGTAAGCTTGTCTCAGCAACTCAGTGACTTCTTGCGCGATCGCAATCAGGGCATGATTAACTGAGGAGTCGCGAAGAGAATCAGTCTGAGGTGTACCTTTATGCCCAGGATTATTCTTGCCTTGTACTAGTGAATTCGTCATAGAACTACCCTCAATGAAATACTGACTTGTAATTGACTAAATCAATACCCAGGAGTTCAGTTGTTGGCAGGGTAACTGCATTACCTGTAACTTTGTAGTTACTTGAATGTCCAGCATCAGTCTTTGAGGAATGACAAGAGGTCGGCGTTGAGTTGATCTTTGTGGGTGTCGGTTAACCCATGAGGTGCGCCAGGATAAATTTTCAGAGTGGAATTTTTTACCAATTTTGCAGCGGCAATCGCAGCGGCACCGATCGGCACAATCTGGTCGTCATCCCCATGAATGATGAGTGTGGGGACATCAAACTTTTTGAGGTCTTCAGTGAAGTCAGTTTCAGAGAAGGCTTTGATGCAGTCAAATGTGTTTTTGTGTCCCGCTTGCATTCCCTGAAACCAGAACCAGTCAATCCTACCCTGAGAAACGGTGGCACCGGGACGGTTAAAACCGAAGAAGGGACCGCTAGCGAGATCCTGATAGAGTTGCGATCGATCATTAATAGAGCCAGCACGAAGCCCCTCGAATACCTCAATCGGCAGTCCGTAAGGATTATTTTCTGTCTTCAGTATCAGTGGTGGAACCGCAGAAATTAAGCCTGCTTTGGCAACCCGTGCGGTGCCATGCCGACCAATATAGCGGGCGACTTCACCGCCACCCGTTGAGAAGCCAAACAATGCCGCTTCGTGTAAATCTAGACGTTCAATGAGTGCTGCCAAGTCATCGGCATAGGTATCCATCTCGTTGCCACTCCAGGGCTGGCTCGATCGCCCATGTCCTCGACGATCGTGAGCGATTACTCGAAATCCGTGATCCGCCAGAAACAGCATTTGGGCTTCCCAGCTATCAGAATTCAGAGGCCAGCCATGACTGAAGATAACAGGCTGTCCTGAACCCCAGTCTTTGTAATAAATCTGTGTGCCGTCTTGAGTTGTGAACGTACTCATTGCAAAATTCCTGTAGTTATCAAGGGAATGAAGGTTGAGTGTTCATTCGTTGTTTTCATTGTTCAACCTGAATCCAATTCAGAACACCTAAGTTCTCTGAGTTAAGCTGTGAGATAATTTTTCTATGTCTAAAGATAGATCTTTGAGTAGAGTTGCCTTAAACTACAAGCCAGATCCTTAAAACCTGCTATTTTCTGAGGGAAATAACATTTTTAAGGGAGTTTTCTCCTTTTTCTACTACTTGCTGATTTTAGAATGGATGCCAATACCAAAAAATCCAGAAGTGGTAGAGTTACTTCTGGGCGGGCAAGGGGAGTTGTGCTGTCGCCTCAGGGATGGCAACGGTTTCAAGCAGCAAAACAGCAGGCAGAATCAGAGAACAACTGGAATAAGCGGTTCACTCAGGAAGATCTGAATGAACGGACGGGATTATCCCTCGCTACTCTTGCCCGAATTCTGAAGCGCGAACTGGGGGTTGATCGCCAGTCGTTAGAGATTCTGTTCCAATCCTTTGCACTGGAATTAGCGAAGACCGATTATGTCTCCCCGATCGCTTCAGGGGACGCATTATCAAGTCAGCGAGACAACCCCCAACAGGACTGGGATAACGCAGTCGATGCTGCCGTGTTTTATGGTCGCGAAATCGAGTTGGCACAACTGTGGCAATGGATGGTGACTGATCGCTGCCGAGTCGTAGGGCTATTGGGCATTGGAGGAATTGGCAAAAGCACACTAGCGGTTAAGGCTGCCCAGCAGATGCAGTCAGACTTTGAAATTGTTGTGTGGCGATCGCTTGCCAATGCGCCCCCATTGGATGACCTCCTGACCAGCCTGCTGAAATTTCTGATGCCGCTTCGGGGAGATGATCCGATTATTCCAGCAACACTGGATGAAAAGCTGTCGAAGGGGATGCAGTATTTGCGATTGCAGCGATGTCTGTTGATTTTGGATAACGCTGAAACCATTTTGCAGAGTGAACAGGTGGGTCAGTGGCGATCGGGTTATGAAGCCTACGGGCAATTTTTGAGAATGCTGGGTGAAACGCCTCACCAAAGCTGTCTATTGCTTACCAGCCGCGAGAAACCCCGCGAAATGGCTTTGATGGAAGGAGAACAAAGCCTGGTTAAAACGTTGCTGCTCAGCGGATTAACGCCTGACGATGGACGCGCTATCTTCCGACAAAAGGGCATCTTTACAGGGTCAGAAGCCGAATGGCAGACTCTAGTAAATCACTATGGCGGCAATCCTCTGGCGCTCAAGATGGTTGCATCCGCTACTCAGGATTTATTCAACAACAGCATTCGTGAGTTTTTAGAGTACCTCAGTCAAAGAATTTTTGTCTTTGAAGATATCTGCGATTTACTTGATCGCCAGTTCAATCGTTTATCCGAAG
Source organism: Gloeocapsa sp. UFS-A4-WI-NPMV-4B04 (assembly GCA_019359535.1). Taxonomy (GTDB): domain Bacteria; phylum Cyanobacteriota; class Cyanobacteriia; order Cyanobacteriales; family Chroococcidiopsidaceae; genus JAHHHE01. The sequence continues at coordinate 2,703 of JAHHHE010000225.1, read as the reverse complement.
CCGAACAAAAAACATTATTCTGGTTTGCCATTCACCGTGAACCGCTAACAATCACAGACATTCAAAATAGTGTGATCGGATCGGTACAGCAGCAAAGTATTCCTCAACACATCAATTCGCTGTTGAGGCGATCGCTGCTTGAGAAAAAAGATAGAACCTTCTCTCTCCAACCTGTGGTCATGGAATACGTCACAGAACGATTCATTCAACGGATTTGTACAGAATTTACAACCCGGCAACTTGATGTATGGCAAAGCCATTCATTGATTCGCGTTCACGCAAAAGACTATGTTCGAGAGATTCAATTGCGACTGATCATGCAGCCTCTGATCGCATGGCTTTTATCCTCATACAGGAATGTTTCAGAGGTAGAAGCCAGAGCAAAGTTACTCCTCACCCAGCAACAACACCCATCGAGTTCCAGAGCCGGATATGCCGCAGGCAATCTGATCAATCTGCTCGTACAGCTCAAAGTCGATTTGCGTGGCTCTGACTTCTCTGGACTTGTGGTGCAGCAAGCCGACTTGCGGCAGGTCAATTTAGCCAGGGTCAACTTTAAACATGCAGATTTGACCCAATCCATTTTTTCAGAGTGTTTAAATAGCGCCATGTCGATCGACCTTAGCCCAGACGAACAGATTGTGGCAGTGGGGGACTCCACTGGGTTGATCTATCTCTGGCAGATCGCCACCACTCAACTCCTGGCAACGTTTGCAGGACATACGAGTTGGGTCTGGTCTGTTGCCTTCAGTCCCGATGGTCGGCATTTAGCTAGTAGTGGGAGTGATACGTCGGTGCGGTTATGGGATGTGGAGAGCAGTCAGTGTTTATGGGTGGCCACAGAGCATACAGGCTGCGTTTGGTCAGTGACCTTTAGCCCGGATGGGCACCGCTTAGCCAGCAGCAGTGATGACCAAATGGTGAGAGTGTGGAATCTGAAGGGAGACTGCCTTAAGGTTCTGCAAGGGCATACTAAAAACGTTTATTCTGTCCACTTTTCACCTGATAACCAAACCCTAGCCAGCGGTAGCAAAGACGAATCGGTGCGGATTTGGAACACGAGCAGTGGAACCTGTTTGAATGTATTGCAAGGCCATGGTGAGGGGGTTCATTGTGTGCGTTATAGCCCCAATGGTCAGCTACTAGCCAGTGGTAGTTTTGATGGGTCGATTCGACTTTGGCATGGGCAGACGGTTACGAGTAGTCATCCATCTAGGGTGAGTTCAACGGTGTTGTCTGGCCATACCGGTGGTGTTTGGGGAATGGCGTTTAGCTCAGATGGTCGCATTCTGGCGACAGGGAGTGATGACGGCACGCTGCGCCTTTGGCATGTGCAAGAGGCGCAATGCACTAATGTTTTAGATGGCCATACGGATGATGTGCTGGCGATCGCCCTTCGAGGTCAACTCCTTGTCAGTGCGAGCCAAGACCAAACCGTGCGGTTGTGGAATTTGCAAGGACAAAGCCTCAAAATATGGTGTGGTTGTACTAGCGGCATTCGTTCTCTCAGCCTCAGTCCGAATGGAACAACTCTGGCAAGTCGGGGTTTGGATGAAGCCGTTTACCTGTGGCAGTTGCGGTTTGACCCCGGACTCTCTCCCTCACGCCCCGACAAAATTTTGCAGAGACGAACGGGTTTAACATCTCCGTTAACCAGTTGGGCTTCTTCTTTAAGCTTTAGCCCGGATGGTCAAACTGTCGCGACAAATGGACAGGACGGTTCGCTGCTGTTATGGAATGTGTCAATGGGTTTGCTGCATCAGTGGTTTGGTCATGATGCGCCTGTGTGGACAGTCGCTTTTGATACAACCGGGAACGTTCTGGCAAGCGGTAGCAAAGACGAATTGGTGCGGCTATGGGATGTCAAAACGCATCGATGCTTGCAAGTGCTGGAGGGGCACAAACACAATGTGTGCGCGATCGCCTTTGATGACGACAATCAACACTTGGCAAGTGGCAGTTCTGACCAAACTATTCGACTGTGGGATGTCAAAACTGGGGTGTGTCGGCATGTATTGCAGGGGCACAAAGGAGGCATTTTCGCCCTGGCATTTGCAGCCCACGATCAGCAGTTAATCAGCGGTAGTTTTGATCAAACCATCCGAGTCTGGAATCTGCAAACTGGTGAAAGTGTAAAAGTCTTGCGGGGGCATACGGGTGGAATCTGGTCGGTTGCCGTCAGCCCGGATGGTCAGCGATTAGCGAGTGGCAGTGGTGATCAAACCATTCGGCTCTGGAATCTGCAAACTGGATCTTGTTTGAACGTCTTACATGAACACACCAGTTGGGTCACGTCAGTCAGTTTTAGCCCAGATGGTCAGTTTCTAATCAGTGGCAGTGACGATCGCGCCCTTAAGGTGTGGAATATCGCTACTGGATGTTGCATTCAGACATTGATGGTCGATCGGTTGTATGAAGGCATGAATATTCAAGGTGCAACTGGATTGACGCACGCTCAAGCAGCGACATTGAAAGCATTAGGAGCAATTTCACAGTGAAGCGAAGCCCTTTGGACACGCGACGCGAACGCCTTAACTCTGTGCTTAACTCACGGATCTTAGGTGGTGAAATTTGGGGTTGTCTTGCAGACTCAGTTCATGGCGTGATCGCTTACGTCATCAACCCTTGAGGGTAAACAGACGTTCACTTAAAAGCACAAGCAGAGATGTTTAGCTTTTGATTTCATTCTGCAATTCCTCATTC
>JAHHHE010000224.1 GCA_019359535.1 Gloeocapsa sp. UFS-A4-WI-NPMV-4B04 | reverse complement strand
TCAATTATATTTAGGTTTTTCTCAACTCAATAAGAGTGTCTATAGCCTAACCTCTCCAATTTTTCTTTTCCTGTCTAACCCTGATTTCTCTTTTTCTTCTGCCTAGAGTGACAAATGAGGGTTAAGTCGTCATAGGTAAGGCTGCTTCCCTGTTGAGCAATCAGTGAATCTAGCCGTCGCTGTAGTGATTCTTTAATAGCATAGAAGGAACTGGTCAAACGTTTACGGTAGAGAGTCATCAAAAATCCCAATGCTTTGCGGTTCTGCTTCTGTGCCAGTCGATAGAAGTGACGGACGTAATCGCTGACCGCGACATAAAGGGGGACTTCCCGGCTGGGTTCAAGGGTGATCGCATTATCTTGAACGACTCTTGTAGGAACATCTTGGGCTAATATCCCCCGTCTATAGTATTCTCGCAGCGTGTCACGAGTGTGACGGAACATTAGATCCTTGAGGGGGGTATTGACAGTAAGGTACTGCCGCGAGGTATCAATGAATTCGCTATCCTCCAGAACTTGACGATAATTGACGATTCTCTTGTCCTGCATCCAAACATCTCGCATCGAGTAGGCTAGGAGTCGGTTGCGTTTCTCTAAATAAGTTTGCAGCCGGGGGCAGGATTGACCGCCATGCCCAAAGTAGTCAACAGACATTTGCTGCCAAAAGTCAAGGATGTCGCGGTTTGGAGAGTTAGGGAGAGTTGCAAAGTAGTTACAAAAGTTATCGCCGTAAGCCCAGTGTCCTTGGAGATCGAGCAAGTTGAGCAGATCAAAAACTTCAATTGGGTCAATCTGCATCGGGGTTGCCGACAGCAAGATGAGCGATCGCGTCTTTTCTTTGAGCTGCTGCATCAACTCTAGTAGTCGATTCGGTGTATCTTTGTGGTCTTGGGGACTTTTACGACGGGCGTGGTGGGCTTCATCCAAGACAACCAGATCCCAGGGTTGAGCCTCTAAGAGTTCCTGCATTCGTTCCTTGCGCCGAACCAAATGGCTGGAAGCAAGAATTAAGTTCTGATTATTCCAAGGATTAGCGGTAGTAGAGATAGTGCGCTTATATGGATCTTGAAACAGACTTTGAGTGTAGCTCCAGAAGTGGAGGTTGAATTTCTCTCGCAGTTCCTCCTGCCACTGGGGTTGGACGCTAGCAGGAGCAAGAATCAACACCCGCTTCACTTTCTGGGAAACTAACAAGTAACGGAGAATTAGCCCAGTTTCAATTGTTTTACCTAAGCCAACTTCGTCGGCAAGCAGGAAACTACGCGGGAACTGCTGTGCGACGCGGCGCAGAATTTTAATTTGGTGAGACCAGGGTTGAATCGGAATCGACTTGAGGCAGAAGTCGAGGCAGCCTGGGTGTTGATGTAAGTTAGCAAGTTGGGTAAAGCCTTGTAGTTCTTGTTCAATTTGGGGCGATTCCCATTGCCTTGCTGTCATGTAGTGAACTGGTTTGTCAGTGTTACCCTCAGTTGGGTGCTGCTCTATTTCTTGACTTAGCTTGGATTGTAGTGATCGCAAAGGTTCTAGTTGATCTACAGGGATAGGTCTTGGATCAAATTCAACTTGGCGGTTCCAGGTCGGAGAAGTGGCAGGAGCATATCGCAGCAACTTTTTTTGCACCGCTTCTGGAACTTCAAACACCCGCACGTTAGGCGTTAAATTATTCCAGAGTTGTTCAAACCGGACAATTTCTTCTTGAACCCGGTCTAGTTCTCGACCTGCTTCCCAGGCACAAAAAACATGGAAGGACTCGATGTTGGCTTCCCAACCGCTAATAGATTCGTTATTGGAGCCACTGAAGACAAGTTGATCGCCATTGGTATCAGTGAAAATACCAACTTTTTCATGAAAAATGTGGTGAGGGTCAAGGACGCTATCTAATAGATTACCATCAGCTTTTAGAGGAACAGCGATACGGATGTCTAAGTAGCCGTTTTGAATCAGCCAGCTAAGAATCTCGAAGTGTTTAAGTTGGGTAAAGTTTTCTGGGGGTGTAAGTTCGCTATCTAGGCGAGTCGCTAGTGCGTCTCTTAGCTCGTACCCCTGCTGAATAGCTTTTAGGTCTTGCGGGCTAAACTGACAACCCATAATCAAACGAATACATCCCTGGTTGTGCAGCATCGCCCCCAATCCACGCGCGACTTTACTAAGAATTGCGCTGTTGAAAAATCCTGACTTGCGATCATACTGGATGGCACATTCTAAAGCTGGGATGTAAAACTCAGCAACGGGGTTGTTGGTGTCGCTGGAGTAGCTAATTTTCCAAGGGTAGTCACGAAGAACAGATTTTTTCAAAATTTTTAAATATTAATTAATAATATTTTTTCTTTTTCTTGGTAACTTTTAACTGGGGGCAATGTCCACTTTCCAGAATCAATGCAGCTTATTCATCTTCGTTGATATCAATGTTTAAATCTAAACTCTGTTGTCCGTAAGCTAGAGGCAATGCTGGCTGCACGTAGATCACTTTTGCTTTAATTTCATCCATTGCTAACCACAAATCTGCTAAAGCTTTTTCTTCAGGAATGCGCTTTTTTTCATCGCCAATTCTAGGAATTACTTTCAGGACGACTTCAAAGAAACGCATAAACAAATCGTTACTCACAAGTCCCGTAGCTTTCATGAAACGGCGCACGGGTTCGATGCTTTGCTCTTCTAGGTACAAGGTGATGATGGCGTGGAGTCCATCGACGAGGTAACGGGCAGAAAATTCGCTATCAGTGCAAGAAAAGGCACGTTTCTTGAACCGTTGTTGCGGAGTCAGGAATTTGCAGATACCGCTAGTAGAGTCAATGAGTTTGTACGTTTTGGCTAAGTCTGCAACATTAAAGCCACCGACTGCGAGGGCGAGTTGTCGTGCTTCATCGAAGGGGAATTCACGGGCGCGGAAGGCATCCCAGGCAAGAATGTACCACTGGGTTAGCGGGTCAAAGCCTGCGGTCTCAGTTTGAGCGAGCTTGCGGAAGCGGTAGTTAGCGATCGCTTTTCTTGCTTCGGCAAAGGCTTCTTCTGGGCGGACTTCTTCCCCGCTACTATTAAGAACTGGCCAAGAGCGAGAAAAGACGTTTAAGGCGGGACCAAAGGCGCTGAGATACAGGTCAATTCCAGTGATATCGTTTGCCTCAAATTCAGGGGCGCGTTGTTCGACTAAGTTAGCGACTTCGGGACGCAAGTCATCCCACCAAGCTTGTCCAGCGTTGGGGTTACGTTTGCGACAGACGAGTAGGACGGTGCTGGAAACAGAGTTTTTCTGTGCTTGGTGCAAATTTTGGGGGTTTTCGGTGCTGACTGCCCAAGATGCAGTAATCTCGAAACCAGCCAAAATTAAGGAGTGTGCTAGGACATCCCATGCACCAGAGTCTTTGTGATTGAATTGCACAGTCATTACGCCGTCATCTCGCAGGACACGATTGTATTCGGCAAAGGCGAGTGCCATTTTTGCTTCATAGTCCTGGTTGGCGAGTTTTTCTGGTGACTCGCCCATGTTACGAAAACGGGAAGGATTAGCAACAGCTTCTCTATCTTTATCAGTGAGTTCTAGATAGAAAAGTTCGGGGAGAATATCACCAAGGGTACGCTTTAGCCAGACATAGAAAAAATCAGATATTTCTGCGTATTGAATTGTAGAATAGTAGGGCGGATCTGTAACTATTAAATCGACTGATTTATCAAAAATATGAATTAAATTATCTGCGGAAAATAAATCAATTTTGATGAATTTTGTATCATTATTACCAATCTGTGGAATATTTGTTGAACTGGGAAGAGTGCCAAGTAGAGAACAAAGTTCACTATAGTCTTTTTGTATAACTTGGGAATAAGTCTTCCAGAGTCTAGAACTACCAGACATTTCATAATAATTCCACATTAAATTCAATGAGTGCTGTGCAGACGCGCCCATAAAAGACATATTTGAAGCTGAACTCCAATGTCCTAGTCTAGAGTTTTTGTCTACGCATCTATCAAATGCTAATCCTAAATAAGTTATTATTGCCTCAGCTTGCTCTACCTCATAGTTAGTTTGAATTAGTGCCTTTGCCTTATGGATAATCTCTACATAAGTCACAAGAGTTAAAAGCTGACGAGGATTAAATACCTTGTCCCATCTATCTAAGCCTTGTTGTAATAAAGAGCTTCTTTCAGCAAACTGATGACCATAAGGAATTTGAACATCTGGTAAAATTCCCATATCTTGCCAGTGAGTTAAGTTTTTATCTATATAATTCTTTGCTTTTTGTACTGCTTCATGATCTATAATTTGGGGCAGTCTGAATTCTAAAATACCCTGATACTTTTTATAAGCAATTGCATAAATTTGATGATGCATTTCCCCTGCTCTGCCTTGTTTATAAATAAGTTCATTTTCTATAACTGATTTACAATTAAGACATCTACCCACGCCTCTACTCATAGTAATTGTAGTTTCTGGAGAGTATTCATCATCAGCAGTTAAAATGGTTGGATTTTTTGAGTTCCCTCCTTTTTTACCTCTAATTAATTCAAAACTAACTTTCTTATTCTCGAGATTAGGAATTGGTTTGACTGCACACCATTGCCCTTTCTTAGCTGACACGGGTGATTTGTCTATCCACCAAGTGGGACTCAACGGCATTATCGATTTACAGTTTGGGAAAACAACCGTATGCGCCCAAAAGTAAGCCTCCACAGTTTCCCCTGGTAAAGATGGGAAAAATTCAGCTAATCTTTTCTCTGCTTCATCTCCTACCCACTTCACCCATTTATCAATATCTACCTGCAAATCTGGACCAAACTTAAGCGGATATTCCATTGCGGCTTTCATTGTGACTACCGCCACAGGATTCAAATCAGAAGCCAACACATTTAACCCATACCTTGCAGCTTCAAATGGGATACTACCACCACCAGCAAACGCATCTAAAACAGTGGGCGTCCGAGTTCCCCAAACTTGTTCGCAATAATCCTGCACTTTTTTAATCCGCACTGAACCAGGGGGCGTTTTGTAAAGTTTTACTTCCCTTCCCGGTTCCAGCCCTAGCAAGTATTCAAACTCTGCCATTGGGACATCGGCAGGTAAAGAGCGAACCCAATACACTTGCTCGACTAAACGACAGAGGCTTGCGGGAATACCAACGATGCAGCCCCTTAAAAGGATTGCCGCCATGCTCGTAATACACCTGCTCATTTAGTAGCTTCACAGGCATTACCTTTTCGATGAACACAGACGGGCGTTTTGGGGTAGGCTCAGGCATTGCGGTATGATAGAGAGTAAGATTATTTATATTATTTTAATTGACTATATCCTTCAATCCAAAATCCCAAATCGCTCATGCCCCAATCTTCACAAAAGCAACGAGTATCAATTACTGTTGATGCACATCTGTTAGCAGAAATCGACAAGCTGACAGAGAATCGTTCTGCTGCATTTGAGGAAGCCTTGCATTTATGGCGTGCCAAGAAAATTGAGGCACAGTTGAGACAGTTTTACCAAAACCACGCTCAGGCGGATATTGAGGAGGAGCAAGATTGGGCGCAGTTTGCCCAAGAGCAAATGGAAGAAACTCTAGAGGCAGAAGGTCTCTGACACAATGGCAGAGGGCTACCCACATCAGGGCGAAATTTATCTTGTCAGAGCCTTGAAGTCAATCGGAGACACCAAAAAGCGTCCTGCTGTTGTTATCTCTATTAATATCCGCAATCAATTCAGCAGCACTGTTTTAATTGTCCCATTTACCACCGACTTGACTGGAGGTGAAACCCCAACGCGCATCTTAGTTCCGGCTGGGGAAGGGGGGCTAGAAGCAAACTCTCTGGCTACCTGCGATAATATTCTGGCAGTCCGCAAGACCTACCTAGAACACGGTCCCTATGGTCAAGTTAGCCCTGAATCTTTAGAGAGAATTCAGGGGGGAATTCAAGTAGCGATTGGGATGTTTTAGGGATGGAGTTGGAGATCATCACGACGGCTCAAAAACTTCCGCTCTTTCGATAACGAACCATTCATGATACAAAATAGCCAAAAAGAAATCTTCACCCGCAACGCGATCGCATACTGCCATAAAACCAGAGAAAAAGGGGTCATCATCGTAAGTTGTGTCCCTGAGAAAAAGGGTTAATGACTTCCCATCAGCACTCCAAATACAACGCAATATAGTGATATTCGGGTGATGCGATCGCTCGACAGGTAAGAGGACAGAGCGCTCCTCAATCATCATGAAGTCTGGAGCATAGTAGCGCAGAACAGAATCCCAATCTTCAGGACCTTCGTGCTTTTCAATAATCCGATCCCACCGGACTGATTTAATTTTTTCTAACGTTTCTGCGGAAAGATCTGATAATCTCATGTACTTTCAATCCCCCAGTAATATCCGCATCGCCTTTAACGCTGGACTACGTTTACCATTGCTAATCTTGGCAAACCAGTAATGGGACTCCTCATTACTCATCGCCCTCACCCCAGCCGTAATATTGGCAATCCGTTCCGGCTTAGTAAGTGGCTGCAATGTTTGAAACAGCAGCGCCAAATTCACCCCTGATTCCTCATTCAAAATATAAGGAGAGGAGCGGGTATGGGTCAGAGTCTTGGGGTCATACTTATTTGCTTTCAGACAGTCATAAATTGCCTGCCTCGCTTGCACTAACGCCTGACCCCTCAATCGTCCAATTCGTTTAGCAGCCGGACGCTTCTTCTCCCCTGCCTTTTTGTATGCACACTGGTACAACTCTAGGGCGAAGTTGTTGTTGTTCGTTGGAACAACTCGTAGTTGGAACTCTTGCATTAGTACGTTACTTTCACCGTTAAGTTCACTCGCTCTACTGGGTTGCGGCTCAGAGCTTGAGCGATCGCCTTAATTTCTGCTCCACCAGGTTGCACAGAGGAAGCAAAATCAAAAATCAGCTTCATTGCCACAATCGCTTGCACATCTTGAGTATTGAGCAAGGCATTAGTGGGTGTAAAGAAACTTTGGAAAGAGCGCATTGGACCCTGGTATTCCAGACGCACAAATTGATCTCCCGTTTGAATTGTCACTGTTTGGTCAATCTGCATAGGGAACCGTGCCAAGAGGGGTAGGGTAGTGCCGAGCTTGCGGTAGTCTACCACTTGAGCCACAGATAGTTCTAGAACCAAAATTCCTTGGATTTTGTAGTCAGAGACGCGATCGCTCAACTCATTAAATACAGTATTAGGAGTGCCATTCAAATCAAACTGTTCTGGTTTGACTTTGAATATTGTCCCCTGTTCAGCCCCATTGGGAGTAGGAATTGGTCTGTCACTACCATAAGTCAACATGGTAGCCAGGGTTTGGGCTTCTGCTGTCTCTCCTTTACCATAGTCAGCTACCACAAGGAATTGGGTAGTTTTTTGAATTGTGCCTTCATATTCATCTGAGGGTCGGAACTCTCCTGCCATCATTGCGCCATCTTGGTAGAGGGTGACAGTCAGTGCGCCTTTTGCCCGCCACCGCACCCGCACCGTTTTATCTACGCTAGAGCTGGGCATCACCTGGGCGCTAAGTTCAATTTCCCTCGGCTCTGGTGGTTGTAGAATTCCTCGGCGATAAAGCTCCATCCGCTCGGAAAATTCAATTGTGTCCGGTAGAGTTAGTTTACCGTCATCAGTTTTTATAAATAGGCGATCGCCTACTTTCATGTCCCACTGTCCCGCCGTCAGTCCCGCTCGGATCGTGTCTCGCAGTTTAGACATCTCAGCATCCACGAAAATATTCAAGTTCAAATCCTTAGCAAAGGCTTCCCGCAGGCTCTTGGTAGTCCAGTGGTCTAGTCCAGCAGACCAGACCTTTTGCAAAATGTAGGCAGGAGCATAGGGATCTGCATCCTCTGAGCGAATCTTTCCGCAATCCTTTAGCGCTTTTAATATCACCTCTTGCTGATTATTTTTGCCTTTTATATCACTAGAGTCCTGAGCGGGTAAGACATAGTGCATTAACCCTTTAGGAGCCTTAACCGGATCATTGGCGGGATAAAACAGATGACGGTAAGCATTTGTTAGAGATACTCGCACTGCTAGATCCATTTCTCCCTCTTTCTGCTTCAGCTGCTTCTGCTGGCTCTCAGACAAGTCATCCAGTCGATTTGGACTTTTGAGGATATTTTGAATTGCTCGGTACTCTCTGGCATTATCAATGGCTTTAGCTAGTTCCTGCGTATTAGCTAATAGAAACAGCAGGCGGTTGCGGAAAGTGCGAAACTTGCCAGATTCCCCTGTGTTATTGAAAATTTGCTCTACAACCGGGGATGGCGGCTCTATTGAACTGAACACTGTGTCTTCGTTAAAGTCAATTAAGCACAGCGCTACAGAGTCAGGGCTATCATCCACATCGTATGCTCCCTCCGGTGCTGCTACTAAGGTGAAAAGCTTGCTGGCAAAGATCGTGTCGCGGCGCGCTCGCAGGTCATCTTTAGCCTCGCTCACTCCAACCTGCTCTTTCTCTTCGGCAATGATTTTGTTAATTGACGGTTCTTCCTTAAACCGAGCGATTGACGTAATTGGGTCATTGTCTAAGTACCACGCCACTGCACTCAGTCGCTCTAATGCTTGGTTAACAAAACCTATTTCTAGCCCTGGCGCAAGCAAGGATAAATTTAACTCAGGTCGGCGCACTCCAGAAGAGATGCCTTGGGTAAGGGAGTGGAGAAAGATGGTACGACCGATCCAGGTAGAAAACGGTGGCTTGCCAGCAGCTAACCACTCTCGATCCTGAACTTGAGCTTGGGCTTCTCGACCATCAGAATTATAAATATCCGCTTGAAGGGGCAAGCGCATTAGTGAACGCTGTAACCGGGAAGTTAAATCGTTTGTAACTTCTGAATTAACTCCGACCGGAACATGGTGAGGATGAATCAGGGGAACCCATTCAGGATGTTCCTGCCGATTGTTCCAAAGATAGCGCACTACCCAAGCGAACAATCGCAAAGCGCCTCTGGTGCGTTGAAACTCAGGAATTGAGGCAATCTTTTTGGTTAACAGGTTGAATAGTTCTGGATGAAAGGGGTAACTAGAAGCGATCACACTAGCATAACGAGCATCTTTACAGCCCTCTGGTAGTGTCATCCGACTGGCACGGACTAGCTGTAAATACTCTGCTGCTGCGTTTTGGGCGGCTTCAGCGCTGACACTTGAAAATAAGCGTTGCTTGACGATGTTGTAAATTTCTACATCCGTGCTGGGACTAAGCACTCGCTCCTGTCGAGCAGAGGTTTGGATCAGTTCTTGTAGTTCTGTTGTCTCCTCACCGAACGCATCGGTCGCCGATGCTAGTGTGTAGACGATAACTAAATGATTGCAAGCCGCAGCTAAGTCAAAGAGCGAAAATAAGAAAGCTACGACCTGTTTAGCCAGGTTACTATTACCCACTAGCGTCGCTTCCGAGGAACGCAGGTGACGGGCAATTTCATCCAGCACAATCAAGGTTGGCTTGCCGTTAAGTAACCGCTCTAACACTGATGTGCCAGGGCTAATCTTCTGCTCATCTGAACCTCGGAGGAGTTGGTAACCTTCTATTCCGCCAATTTGATAGGCAATCTCACCCCACAATGTATAGGTCGTAATCCCACTTTCGGGGTGATAGACCCCATTAACTGGATCTAAATCTTTACCATCAATAGCTGCCACTTGAATTGGACGGTCTGGAAGTAGGGTAAGATCATCGGCAAAGCGCTCCAGTCCCTCAAGAAGCCGACCCTGTTTGCAGATATGCCAAAGGGCAATTTGATCATGGGTTTTGCCACCGCCAAAGCTGGTTTCCAAGCGGATAATCGGCGAACCAACTGCTGCTCCAACTAATCGACCAAACACTTCTTGAATCAGCGTTTTCAAACCATTTGTTGGAAAAGTGTTGGCGAAGAATATTCTAGTACAGGTGGGCGGAAGTTGAACTACCATTAGAGTATTACCCCTGAATGGAGAAAAGAAGCTTGCCTCGATTAGCCCCAAAGCCTTTGAGCTTAGAGGAATCAGAACGAGACCAACTGCAACAACTTGTTAATCGCCATAGTACACCGCAGCAAATTGCGTCGAGAGCGAACATCATCTTGCTGGCAGAGAAAGGACAGAACCACCGCGAGAT
>JAHHHE010000223.1 GCA_019359535.1 Gloeocapsa sp. UFS-A4-WI-NPMV-4B04 | reverse complement strand
TTAGCATCATCAATCAGGTGAGTTAAGTTGAGGTTGAGCATAGTGGCAGGCGGTCGGTTTCCCTATTAGTATTCTACCAACCTGTTCCTTCTCGCTTTACCTCCCCGAAACACCTATTGAGCCAAAAATTTAAGCTTGGCTTCCAACTGACTTTTACGAGAAACAAATTCACCACAGTACGAAGTGTTGCGCCAAGTACTGCCCCAAGAAGGAAACATAGTTCACCTGCTAAATATGACTCTATTTACGATTGTGGCGCTTATCTCGCAACAGTTGGTTAGTAAGTGGTCAAGGGGAAGCTGAAGCGAGCGCACTGATACTTTTCTTCGCTCCTGTGACTGTAGATATTTTCAATAGGGTTACTATAAATATTTTATAGTAGGGCAGAAAAAATATCTCGATACTTGGAGAGTGCCGAGACAATTAATTAAAGAGTTTCACTCAAAAACATTTAAGGCCTTACTAGTTCTTGACATTGTGCTTGTGCTTGTGCTTCAACAGTGAAAATGCTCCTATTGACATTCCCCCGACAGATCGCTCAACATTAGTATGGAACAAGATGGTATAGCTATTCTGCGGATTCCTCAGTATTGAGGGGGAGCGGTGTGACATAGTTATTCTCTCTGCCATGCTAGAACAGATGCCTGACTTCCATACCCTGATTCAAAAAGCTGTGCGGTTGGGCCAGAGGGAATCGGAAAAGTCACCTAGGCTCAATATGTAGGCGAGTCCCTACACCTGGATTAACCAAGGCTGCCAACTCTTCTGGGGACAATTTACTTAACCCAGCTTCCAGTTCTTCAGTCGTGAAGGTATAACCATATTCTTCAGCAATGTTGACACAGTTATCTAAGGTAGCTGCTGCTTTGAGCCTTTCCATCAATGCTCGATCTTGTTTTGTGACTTCAATAAATTCGGCGACACTTTCTACGGTCATAACGAGTAACTCTCCTTTAAATGGATGATTTCAGTACTTTACTTTGTCTGACAGGCTCGTAATCAAGTTCCTTTCTATTCTTTTCCACTTATTATCATCACTGACATTGGTAGCGGCGGCATATCAGATATAACGTTGATGCCAGCAGGTCAAACGATATTCCGTGACCTGACCAGTGCGGATCTCAGCAGCGATCCCGATTGTGTTATAAAAGTTTATTGAGGACAGAAAACTCTGAGGATGCGGGAATTAGCTATGCAGCCACTCTAAAAATTCCAGCTATAAAGTTGATCCAGTTACTGACCGCATCTTTTGCAACTCCTTGAATTTGTCCTTTCCTCAGCATATTGGGGTAGGAGCACAGAAGACACTGTTGGCGAATTGCTTAGAATCTGTCTTGAGAAAGTAAGGAACGCCAGTCTGTAACTAACATAGCAGCCACCTTACTACTCAATCTGCTCCTTACTGTTCATTTGAACATCTGCTACTTTTGTGTGGTTCCAGTCATTATTAGAGTAGAATAACTTTAAAATTAAGAACATTTGTGATGTTGCATGAATTTTTATTAGCAGAGCGCGATGGAATTCTCGCCTTATGTGCGGAGAAGCTCGTGCGCCTTGCTGATTTGAGGAGTTCAAGCCATGAAATGGAAAGAGGATTACCTGTATTCTACGATGAACTCATCGAGGTCTTAGTTGCCGACGCAGAAGAATATAAGAGAATAGCTAACGACGCTATTGGAGGTGTTCACAGAAACTCCGCAGAGCGCCGAGGTAAGGAGTCGTTGAAACTTGGTTACAGCGTATCCCAGGTTGTTCACGGCTACGGGGCTCTTTGTCAAGCTATCACTCAATATATAGAGGAAAATAGTAGTCATACTACATCCGCCAGAGAATTCAATCGACTAAATTTCTGCCTAGATATCGCAATCGCTGAAGCGGTTACAGAGTTTAATCGAGGTCAGCGCGAGAAAACAGAGCGAGATGAGGTGCAGCGTCTGGGATTTTTAGCACATGAGTTGCGAAATGCCTTGACTGGTGCTTCTTTAGCTTACGGACTTATAAAGAAAGGAAAAGTTGGAGTCGATGGAAATACAGCTCGAATTCTTGAAGATGCCCATGCACGCATGAGGGACATTATTGATCGTTCCTTTGTTGAGGTGCGACTGCGGAACGAACCAACTGTCCAATATCAGAGATGTCGAGTTATTCACCTGGTCAGTAAAGTTGAGGCTACTGCATCATTCGAGGCAGGTGAGAAATCAATTGAGGTACACGTTGAGGTAGCGCCTGAATTGGAGGTTTCAATAGATCATCACTTAATAATATCTGCTCTATCGAACCTGGTTCAAAATGCCATTAAGTTCACGAAGCCAGGTGGGACTGTATGGATACGCAGCAAGGCTGTAGGTGATCGTGTTTTGCTTGAAATAGAGGACCAATGTGGAGGGCTCCCTCCTGGTAAGGCGGAAGAACTCTTTCAGCCTTTTGCTCAGAGGGGAACAGACAGATCAGGCTTGGGGCTCGGGCTTACAATATCACAACGCGCTGTCTCGCTAAACAGTGGTATACTCTCAGTCCGCGATGTCCCCCACCAAGGATGTGTTTTCTCGATTGATTTACCCTTAGCCTCTATCCCTTCAGAACAAGAGATAAAGGTTTTGTGAGCAATTGGACAGAAACGGTTGTGTTGCAAAGACTAACGCAGCAGGTGCTTTTTTAAGACCTGTTAAAAAATTAATAGCAAGAGAAAACTTATTTGTCGGCAGTTTTTTATGAACGAATAAATTGGTCAATCGGTCGCCTAAGTGAAACTGGTTCAGGATACGTTTTTAAATAACCCGTTCGCAAGATAAATTGAATATTTTCGCTGATTCCAATTGATTGATTCACCGTTTGCCTCGTTGATGATTCTTCCAATATCTGTGTCATCGGATGAATGGCGATATTCTTTTCCCGCACCTTCAGGAAAAGTCGTTGCATTCGTCTGCCAGTTTCGAGCAGTGTCGCTACCGTTTCGTCCTTGCTGGTAATGAGAATCCAACCTGCCGATGCCGACACTTCCTTTTCAACTTTATCAATGCCTCGCTCTCTGAAATCATTTTTCATCACATTGTCTTTGCCGTAAAAATTCCGCACCACCCAGCCAGAAATTCCTGCTATTTCCATACTTGCCGTTGTCAGCCCGTCATGATATTTCTCGGCATCTTCACTTGAGAATCTTATCCAGTTGGCTAACTCTTGCTGTGCCGGAGCGCGATATGATTGAAGGCGGTTGGCAACGATAGTTTGTTCGTTAATAAATTGACTTTCTTTGCTAGTAGTAGGCAGATAATGAATAAATTCCGATTCTGAATTGACAAGATATTCAAGGTCTTTTTTTTTCAGCACATCACTTAAAAAATTGGAACGAACAGTTCGGCGGTCTTTAATTTTTGCGATGTCAAAAGCATTTTTTGACTCTTTTTTGATAAGTTTTACTTCCATCACCCGTTCGTCCTGATTGGTTGCAGCTAGCAAATTCCAATGGCAGACGTAGCCGAAAGAATCGGCAGCATATTCCAGATTTTGAATGAAAGTACCGATTGATAAAATTGTTTCTCTCTGAACTGGGTCAACGGCAGGCAGCCATTTACTTTTATCATTGCCAATAATCCAGTGTAATGGTTCGAGATATTGGACAAACCACGGTTGCGTGTTGTGACCGCTCGGCGCGAGGGAGGCGAGAAACAAAATCTCTTTTTCGTCCGGCTTGAGAGTTTCGTTGTTATCGTCTGCCGATTTTATATCCGCCCTTGAAAAATTACTTTTATCGCTCAACAAATAAGATGTTGTCCCGGCTGCAATTGTTGTCCCGCCGACAATGCCGATAAATTCTTTTCTTTTCATAATGAGTATCTTTTGATCTCGGTCAAGGTAGATCGATTTGTAGTGTGAGTTTGATGCGTTTCAGGAATAATCTCTTTAGTGATCGCTGTCTATCGATAGATTGCATCATCAATCGTAGCTCGGAAGAACTCGCCCTCCGACTCAAACCGCTCAGAGCCAAAGTACCATCCAATCCGTAGACGGGTCGGAATGGTGTAGCCGCAGAATGTGCCCTCTGAGTCTAAAATTCCACCGAAGTCCACATAATGGAACTCAGCACCTTCTGGACTGCCCCAGCGTGGAAGCTTGAAAGTCTTGAGACGACCTGTTTGATCGATGGTGAAATCTAGTTCGGCTCTCTCGCCTTGCACCACAAAACTAGAATGCAAACTAGAGTCTAGCGGCGATGACTCTGTGCTTGTCCATGAAACGTCATTGCCACAGAACACAGACGGTAAGCACACTGACTCTGATTGGAGGCGACCAACCGCAGACCGCGTGATATCCGAACCACTCGCCGTCATCACAGGGACTAATCCTAACAGCTTCCATTGCATCGCACCGATGCCGTCTATGATGCGGTCTGATCCTACAATTGGTAGGCCATTCATCCATGCGGTAGCACTCCAAATCAGTCCATGTTCCCAGCAAATGACTTGCTCGGCTTTGAATGGAACCCACTTTTTCAATTTAATTTCGCCGTGCATCTTCAAGCGAACCGCAGAAGCAAGCTTTGTCCTAGGTGCGATCGCGTGTTCGAGATACCGTCTTGCTCAGGGCAAACGCATCTTAGTTTTGAAAGGCAGACTGGGTAGGGGTTTTAGCCGTTTAGTATTTATGTTTATCGATTCTTGAAAACCTCACTGTGTAAGGCATTCAGAATTTAGATGCGTTTGCCCTGCCGTCTTGCTGATTCTAGCAGGTGCAGTTTATCTGGGCAAAATATGCGCTCCCTAGATATCGCCGACTCCCACAGCGCATTAAGAGAAATTTGTTTAGTCATAATTTCTTCCAGTATTTTGATTTTGATGTTTGTTTCGATTGCAGTCCATCAAGCCGCGAACTCATAGTTAATCTCCGTAAATCTTCCTTTGAAATAGAGCCGAGTGCCTTCTGGATGCTCCCATCCCACCTCGCTTTCTAAGGGAATAAGCATCCCATTGCGAACTGAATACCCCCAAAATCTTCCGCCCCAAGGCATAGCAGCACCATCCATTCGATAACGAGCCTCAGCCCGAAAAGTAGCGATCGCCCCTTCAGCATTAAACTGAAACACGAGGGAGACAGTTGTTGCGCCATCCGTCAAAGTAGCGCAAGCGGAAGTTTCATTGATCGCTTCCCAGCGCACACCCTGACTGGGTAACAGAGCTGTGGGATACCAAGCTGCCTCAGCCAAGAACCGCAACAATTCACCTTGGTTCAATTCAGGCGTACCGTGCATATTTGCAACGGTGAAAAGACCGAGTAATGAAGCCTGTAAGTTGCCTTCTTCTAACAGATATGAATCATGGACGAATGTATTTAGTCCTGGAGCCATCTGGATGCGTGCATTCCAATCAAAACCCAGACGTTGAGTAATCACAATTTGAGTAGCAGTAAACGGGTTCCACTTGGCTTCAGTTTCACTCATATTGAACTGTCCCTGCTGAGAGAGTTTGACCACAGCCACGATCGCTTGTCCATCTTTAAGTACCGTCCGAAAGAATCGCTGTACGGGGGCTGGTAAGTCTTCAATTTCTTTTTGGTCATAGATTTGGGGCTTAATTATTTGCCGTCCATTTGTTAATTTGGCTCGTAAGCAATCAGTATTTGACTGCCAGCGATAGATACCATAAATGGCGGCGATTCCAAAGCTGACTATGATTAAAACGCCAATAATTGCAATCCAGATAATCCACATGATATTTACATATTTTTTGTTAATTCAGAATTTGATAGATGGTGATGATAAGAATGAGCGCGAAAATGGTTGTATAGATTAACTTCATGTACTTGGCTAGCCAACTTGGAAGATAAATATCAAAATTGTCCTTTGTGGAATTTGAGTATTTTCGGGCAAGCAGATTTAATGGGCAGTGGGATTTAAAAGTTAGTAGGGTTAGCCCCTCTAGCAATACAAATCCATAACCAATCCAGAGCCAGAGATCGAGTTTATTGGCGATCGCGGCATAAAGCATATAGAAAATAACAAAGTTAAAGAATATCCATATCAAAGTGTGAATGGCTTTAATCAGAGTCAATTTAGTTTCACTTTCCATATTGTGTCAATATAATTTCTCCATTTTCGGCGTTAAATCGCGCCATTCGTTCTGTTTTTGAGTTCATAACATTCCCTGACACCTTGCCAAGAGTGATTTGCTCATGTTTTCCTCGCAGTTAACTGTTTCCAATTTCCTTTCCACAGCAACAGTCCGCCTAATACTGTCAAGGTAAGCATCTGCCAGATTTCAACCAGAGAACCAAAACCGATCGTGGTTTTGATCGCATCACGAATCTCATCAAATGCAGCGTGATAAACAGTTACGACAGCAAGGCTTTGTGTGACTGTCCAAATATATGCAAAAACCAGCGCGTGCATCATCGTAGGAATTAGAGTTAGTACAAGCATAATGGCTATTGAAGTACCCATATTATTAGTAAGTTTTTCAGCCACGCCCATTCCAACAAGCGTAGGTAAATGCCATGCCCACCAAATAAATGCATGAAGAAGTAGTGCTGTTCTTAATCTGTATCGTTTTAACTAAGTGCGGTAGCATATAACCGCGCCAACCAAACTCTTCGCCAAATGCTGGAATCAAGGTGGCAATAAAACGAATTAGAAAATTTCCGAGAATCTCTGGAACGATAACTGCTTTAGGAATACTCTGCATTCCTAAGACTAATTCGAGGATTGTGGGAACTACCCACACAAAGATTGCTAGTGAAAAGACTGCTAAATAGTGTTTTGATTTACCCCAATTCCAGCCAGCTTTTGAGAAGCTATCATGGAATATATAGCGACCCGCGATATAGGTGGCAACTGTGACCATAATCATTGGTAATGAGCTTAAGGCATAGGTATAAACGGTGTCTCTGCCCATAGCACATACGCAATTTGAAATGGCCAAGATATCGCCACGACAATCAATAGATATGTTCTTAGCGAGAAAGGTTTCTGGGGATTTTTCATTCTTGAACTTTACTTTCGACAGTTTTGGCGGTTGTCTTCTGCTGAGGCAGACGCTTCGCGAACGCCAGCACCTTATTCACGATCGCATCTGCGAGTTTGGCTTACTTCTCCCCAAAGACCATCTTGGCGATCTGTGTATGCATTTCAAACAGATTCATATCTTGCCGATTGCTCAAGATGATGATGACGATCTTGTCATTGGGGTAGCGGGCAATGACACTATGAAAGCCGTTAATCCCTCCCTCGTGACTGACTATTGGGTGATTACCTTTCTTGCCGATGACCCAACCATAGCCATAGCCGAGTCCGCCGCGGTCAGGCATCAGGGCAAAAGGAGTGAACATCATGTCTCGTAAGTTTTTCGGGATCAGTTTGTCTGTGTACAACGCCTGATCCCAACGGTAGAGGTCTTCCACAGTGGAGTACAATCCGCCAGCGGCGTAGGGGATAGACATATCAATAAAATCAGCCGGAACGCTCGTCTGGTCACGATAGCCGACAGCAAGATCGCTGTTGTTGTGGTCGAAGCCCGAATTGACCATCTGCAACGGGACAAAAATATTGTCTCTGAGGAACGCTTCATATGTCGCGCCGGATGCCTGCTCGATGATGGCACCTAGCAGGATATAACCGGAGTTGCTGTAGCTAAACTTTTCACCTGGCTGGAAACCCAACGGTTTCTTTTTGAACCGTGCGATTGTTTGGGTGGGAGACGACGGCGACCCTTGGGTGGTCTGGTAGTCTGGGAAGCTAGTGAAATCTGGGATACCAGAGGTATGAGTTAAGAGATGATGAAGGGTGATCTTCTGCCATGTAGCAGGACATTTTGAAAGGTAAGTGCAGATGCGATCGTGAATATTGAGTTTGCCCTGTGCCTGCAAGATGAGGATCGCCACCGCCGTGAACTGCTTCGTCATTGAGCCAATACGAAATTTCTTTTGCGCCGTGTTCATTACATGCTTTTCGCGGTCTGCCTCGCCATAGCCCTTTCTGACCAGAACTTTGCCGTTTCGCGCAATCAGCACTGACCCGCTGAAGAGTCTCGCTTTAGTCAGCTTGCTCAGGTATGTGTCAGCTTTGGAAATGATGTCCTGGGCTGATGGGGGAGCCAAGGTGGCAGTCGCAGAAGGTGGAGACGGCTGTGTAGTAGGCGCTGTTGGAGCTATGGTGGCGGTTTCAAGCTGAGGTGTTTGCGTTGGTATCGCCACCGTCGCCGATGAGGTTGGCAGCAATATTCCCCAAGAAAGGAGATAGATAAGACCAACAAATGAGGGAATAGAGTAATGATTCGCCCACTGATGAAGTTGAATTTGAACCACAGTAGTCTACCAATAAGAGTTGTCCATTGAATAACTTCCGCATTAAATATCTGTTGAACCACGAAACCTTCATGCCGCCCTACTCACTAAGTAGCGATTTGGGGTTTTTCTCTACCAAATCGCCACAGCAAGATGACACCCAAGCCGAACAAATTAATTAGGAAAACGACTAATCCTCCGAAAAATGGAATGAGTGTGAGCACCGTTAGGATCGCCAAACCCACCAAGAACTGCTGCTGTAACGACCGATTGTCATTACTAATTAGACGTTGACCGACAAAAAGTGCCACGCCTAGCGACCCGACTAGAGAAGTGATAATCGCAGTCAAAATCAGTAGCGGGATCAGTGGAATACCAATGAGCGTAATTGCTAAAAACACACTGACAAAGATAATGGCAACGATCGCCCCAATTCCCCATACAGCAGTCAAAACGGAGTGTTGACGCAATTTTGTAGCCAAGTTCTGTAAGAATTGCGGGCTGGTATGCAAAATAATTAATCCGAGAATAGTTGCTACTGCAGCGGCACTGATTCTAAAAATGGCACTGAGAAAATACTGAGTAAAAAAGCTACTTCTGCCTCGATCAGCGCCATACATCATGCCATGTCGATCGCTGAATGTAGCTTTCTCACCACTCACGATCGCACCGGGTTCCTGCATAATTTTGCCGCCGAACGAATAAGTATCACCCTCTACACGTGACCCTTTTTTTAATATGACATCTCCGCCGAAAGCGATCGCAGTATCTAAAACTTTGGCATTCGGAGATACCATGACATTCCCGCCAAACGCAAGGGCATTTTCGACCACTTGGTTCTCTGGTACGGTTACACTGCCTCCAAAGCGAATGAGGTTAGTATTGCTGATATTGATATCAGTTTGCGCCAAGGCATTACCTGCAAATATCATGCAAATAGCGGCGATGAAAGCTAGAACTAATTGTTGCCATTTCATGGGTTTCATCCTTGTGAAAGATAAGACATTGACCTTTGCATATACCGTTAGTAACGATATTCATTCTTTTCTCTATTATTGATTACCAAGTTTTTGGTTGTCGTAGTATTCATCAGATAACCGCCCAAGCCTGTTATCCATAGCACAACAGGATAAACAACCCATCTTTCTGTTCCGCCCATGCCAATAAAAGGAACAATGATATTAGGGGCAACTACAACGGCAAGCCATGTTATCAATGTAATTGAGTCAAGAACAATTCCGACAAACTTAAATGGAGCAGAAACGATTTTGAAGGACATAATAACTGATACTCCACCTGATATAAACGCAAGCAAAGAGAATATTCCGTGATCCGGGACTTTATCACCAGAAAAGAATCCAATACCCACCAAGCTCAAGCCAAATAAACCAAGTGGAATACTGAAGAGTAGTTTTTTGAAATATCTATGCTGATCAAGTGCTGCTGCTAAGGTCATTAAGCCAGATACCAGCATAGTGATACTAAAAATGCTGGCGGATGGTTGATATATTAAGCTGTTTGGCGGTTTTGTTGCACTGAGGTCGCTTATTTCGCTGTTGAAAGTTGTGTAGCCAGACGGATAGAATACTTCAGCAGTAATGATGCCCATTAAGGCAAATGAACCAGCCAGAAAGAGCAGCAGATCGGAAAGTTTTAGTTTATTCATGACAGATTGTTTTGATTAAGGCTCTATCGCTGTTTCGGGGAGATGGGCAATAGGATTTCCAGCAGTGTAGAAAGCAAAGCTTTGCCACGCTTGTGGGCGTTATGAACCACCTCGAAGAAACCGAGATAGAGCGGCAACTTTTC
>JAHHHE010000222.1 GCA_019359535.1 Gloeocapsa sp. UFS-A4-WI-NPMV-4B04 | reverse complement strand
CATTATGGATGGCTTTGAGTTCTTAGAGGCATTCCAGAGGCGATATGGAACTCTAACGGATAGAACTCCAATTTGTATTCTTACCTCTTCTGCCTCAGCTAGCGATGTATTAAAGGCCAAGCAGTACAATCTGGCAGGCTTTATCACAAAACCACTCACTCCTGCCAGTCTGACGGCGGTTTTGGAGAAACTCTAACCGATACTGTGGAGTGATATTAGGAAGTCCGTATCTATAAGGCATCAGCAACTTCTAATAATTCACCCTTACTATGCTTTACGGTGAAGGCGCCGAATTGAATCGTTGGAATAAGAAGGGATAATGGATGGGCTTAGTATCAGGTATCCGGTAGCGTTCAAATCTTTTACTGCTGCACAGAAAGGGAAAAATCAGCAAGACAATACCACATGTCACCCTCAGTGAGGCCATTGTATTCCACCAGTAAGATCGCTTACTTGAGGAGACTGCGGCCGATCCTAGTGAGGATTCTAGTTGTAGATGATAATTAGCATAGGCAGGAGTAACGCAAGCGGATCATCCACCTGCACCCGAACTGACCTTGCAAGCTGCTGCTAGCCTGGAAACTCTCCAAGCAGTACGCAAGCAAAAGCCGACCTGTCAGATGCAAAGAGTTGTACCTGGATGGGCAACCGTGAAGATTTAGGAAGCAAGCAGGTGCAAGATTGCATTCTGCAGAGGAAGTTTGAGATAAAAAATTGAAAGTTAGGCATTTATGAAAATAATTGCGTGCCCTTGCGTATAGGCATCATGGCTACTCTTTTTTAGACTATGGATACTTTTTTGCTTGTTCCTAAAACAGAACTCGACTTTGACACGGAGGTAAAGGCGCAGCTCACTGCCTTAGTCCGGGAAACCAGAGAAAGCGAGGAGGACTACCTGTTCTTACCTGAGCAGCAACATCGGGATACCTTTTTATGGGTCCTGGAAACCAATCACATTCCCTATCAAGTATCTGCGCCTTCGGCTTCTTCATAGGGTGTTCCCTAAGAGCGCGCTAACAGGAGAATAGGAAGGATAAACAGCAAGCTTTACCATTCCAATACGGGGAGGATAGCGAAATCTGGGTCTCCTTACCCGGCACGGATACGTTACAAAAAGGGTGATTAGGTGTAAACCTATCGCCGGACAAGCCCCAAGACTAAGTACGAAAAGACATTTATTAAAATTAGCAGCGAGGAAATGCTGGAGAAATCAGCCTACCTTACTTTATAAACCACTTGCAGAATGAACAACCTGGCAATCACTCCAGCCGAACTGGAAAAGTATAAGTCGCTGGACCAACCCATCCACTCAGACGAGCAGTATGAACAAGTACTCCGGGCCGTGCGCCAGTTGCGGGGGCCGATAGGGGTAGATGGGCAGGAAGAGGAAATGCTACCGGAAGTGGTAGCTGTGCGCAAAGCATTAGTGGACCGGCTGGTCACACATGAGGACGAAGAGTGGGAAAAATTTCGAGCCGATCCAACTACTTAAATGTAGTAGACAGAACTTGATCTGACAGTGGAGAATTACCGGACAGTAATCACACAGCCGGTTACGCCTTTCCTCTTTGATGCAAAGATATTCCCTCGGCCTTCGCTGTCAAGGGTAAAGTGAACGGCTCGCTTCACTCGCCGCCCTTGACAGCTTCGACCTCGGTTCATGAGAGGCATCTAAGAGCAAAAGGCTCAAGGAGCAGTCAGTGATACAGAAGCGGCTCCCAGCAGTTTGATGCAAGCCAGGTGCAAAGAGTCCAACCAGGTCTGATAGGGCGTCTTGCCATAACAGTAGCGGCCGGTGTGGGACCTGCGCTTGTTGTATTCCTCCAGCCACTCATCCAGATCCTTCTGTAGCTCTTCCAGGGAGTTGTAAACCTTCTTGCGGAAAGCCACCGCGTAAAAATCCTCCTGAATCGTCTTGTGGAAGCGTTCACAGATGCCGTTGGTCTGTGGGCTTCTGGCCTTGGTTTTGGAGTGGTCAATGTCCTCGATAGCCAGGTACAACTGGTACTCGTGGTGCTCACGGGCTCCGCAGTACTCCGTGCCTCTATCCGTGAGCACTCTCAGCAGGGGGATATCGTGCTGTTAGTAGAAAGGTAGCACCTTGTCGTTGAGCATATCGGCCGCTACTAATGCAATCTTTCGGTCATAGAGCTTGGCAAAGCTCACCTTAGCGCAGGTGTCAATGAAAGTCTGCTGGTAGATGCGGCCTACGCCTTTAATAGTACTAATTGAGAGGGTGGGGGTGGGTCTGCCCTCTTTCCGTTTACGGCTGCGAAGCGTATCAGAAAAGGGTAGTTTTCTTCAATTAATGATGCTTTTTTCCTAAGTACGCACCACAGTAGGTCTGCTGCCTGGTAGCCATAATCCGGAAAGTACCAGAATGGGAAGGCTATCTCCCTGAGCAAGCTATCTCCCTGAGAATGGTGCTGCTCTGGTGGTTTCCCACTGAATCAATATTGGCAGAAATGATTAATACCTTCCGGGCCTGTCCGTCACTCACAGAGACAAGGAAAAAGCCAGTCATTCTTTGAAATACTAGGGTTCAGTGGCAGGCAAAAAAGCAGGTTCTCAATTTTCCTATGCCTCTTCTACCTATATCCTGCTCAAGTTTATCATTGAGCGCGTAACCGGCCAGTCTTATGAGGAGAATATTGAAGAACATATTTTCAAACCAGCCGGTATGCTTCATTCCGGAGTAGTGGATAATGAGCGCATCGTTAAAAATAGAGCTTTAGGGTATGTATGGACCGATGCCGGCTTTCAGAATGCTACCCCTATTGCTACCAGTAAGCTTTTTATGGGGGCTGCTTCCATTTATTCTACCACGGAAGACTTACTCAAGTGGGACCAGGCTCTGTACGGGGATAAGTTGCTTTCCTCCCAATCCAAACACCTCTTGTTTACCCCCGTGATTGCTCCCTATGGGTACGGCTGGTTTATCAGTGAAAATCCTCAGACCGGTAAAGTAGTCTCTCATGGGGGAGACATCTTTGGGTACACCTCTTTGATGGAACGCAGAATGAAGGATAAGGTAGTGATCCTGATTTTGAGTAATCTTCAAGGAGTGGACCGGGAGGCAATTGTCAAGGTGCTCAATCAAACCCTTTCTCAATAAGCAATGGAGGAAGGGTTGTAGAGCTAACTCTGTTGCACTCCGCCTAGCCAATTATCCTTGAGTGTTCCTTAGCTAGTGGTGCTGGCTAAAGAATTTAATCCCCTATAATAACCCCAACAAGTACTGCCTTATGCCGGAAAAGGGTTGGGGTTGATTCACAACTTTCCCGCTGTAGCGCTCCTCTTACTTGTAATTACAGCTTGCTAATAACGTTGCAGAAGTGTCAGTTAAGCATTGCTCTCCTGATTTACTCCTTCAATGTGCCAATCGGTTGGGCGGCCCACTGATTGGGCAAAGAGTCTACTTTGGAGGGCTCAAAATACACCTTTCCCGACGCAGTATCATAGTAGGCCGCCACGATGCCAATGTCGGCAGAAGCAACCCGGCTTTTGAGCTCACTGCTTCGCTCTAGGATTTCTTCAATCGTATTGCGGGCATTCAGACGGGTTATTCTTTCCATCACTGCCCCATTGCCCGCATCAATGCTTCCGGGCGAGAGGCCACACTGGGCAATGGCTTTGTCAATTTTGGACGTTACGGCACGAATGTATTCTCCCGAGGGTTGCTGGAGGGCTAGTCCAATGGCTCCGCAATTAGAATGGCCCATGACGACAATCAGTTTGGCGCCTATTTTTTGTACCGCAATCTCCAAGCTGCCGATAATGGCACGACTGGCAATATTGCCGGCAATGCGAATAATGAGCAAATCACCAAGGCCCGCATCAAATACAATTTCGGGGGAAGTACGCGAATCAATACAGGCAACTATTACGGCCATCGGACTTTGTCTGGTGGCGGTAGCATTGACTTGGTGTTGGTAATTTTTCTCCTGGCTCTGTCCCTGCACGAAGCGGTCATTGCCCGTTTGCAGCAAAGCCACAATCTGGTCTGGGGTAAGCTTTTGTTGGGTTTCTTTGTCGAGCACATTGATAAACTGGACGTGATTCTTTAGTTCGTATTTGTCTTGCAGGCCAATCAGGTTCAATTGGATACCGCGTTCTTTGGCTACGGTGGTCCTAAAATCAGTGAGTACCTCCAGCACGTCCTCATCGATAAAGGTGGAACGGGTAGCATCGATGATAACCTTCGAGTTTTCCGGCACCTGCCACAAGGTGTCCTTGATGGAGGCTTTATTTAAGAAAGATACTTCCTCGGACAATTCCATGCGGACTAGCTCTCCCATGGGCAGTTGCTCCTGACCAAGGGTAAAGGGGTTATGGAAGTTGCTGCGCAGTAAGTAGAAAATACTCACGGCCAGTCCGATCAGGATACCCATGAGCAAGTCGGTGAAAACAATGGCTAGAATGGTCACCGCAAAAGGAATGAATTGTTGCCCCCCTTTCCCATACATCTCCTTAAACAAGGAAAGCTTGGCCAGCTTGTAGCCCGTCATGATAAGAATAGCCGCCAGGGAGGACAATGGGATCAGGTTCAATACCGGACTCAGCACCAGTACGCTCGCCAGCATCAACACTCCGTGCAGGATCGCTGAGAATTTGGAGGCATTGCCGGCATTGAGATTAACCGAACTTCTGACGATTACCGAGGTGATGGGAAGGCCGCCCAACAGGCCGGCTGCCATATTGCCCACTCCTTGTGCCACCAGTTCCCGGTTGGGAGGTGATTCCCGTTTGTGGGGATCCAGCTTATTTACCGCTTCGATGTTGAGCAAGGTTTCCAGCGAGGCGACTAAGGCAATGGTAAGGGCAACCGTAAACACGCGGTAGTCGGCCAAGTAGCTAAAGTCGGGCAAATGCAGGTAGGAGGCAAGCTGGCTCGTGTCGATAGGCGGAAGACTGACTAGGTGAGAGGCTTCAATGACTAAGACCGGAAAAAAGGGGAAAACAAATTCATTGAGCAGTACCCCTAGAATGACCACCAGTAAGGAGGCGGGAAAGAAGGTGATTTTTTTGAGCGGCGATCTCTCCCAGTAGAATAAGATCAGCATGGAAACGATGCTTAACAAGAGTGCCCCCGGAGTAAAAAAGTTGACTGCTTTCCACAATTCCGTAAATGTGTTTTCGCCATCCCTCTGAAAAAAAGTGAAGTCACCTTCGTAATCCTGATCATAGCCCATCGCGTGGGGAATTTGTTTCAAAATCAGCAGGATGCCGATTGCAGCTAGTAATCCCTTGATGACATTGGAGGGAATGTAATGGGCAATAAATCCGGTCTTGAGCAAGCCCAGGATCACCTGCAATATGCCCGCCAGGAAAAGGGCCGTGAGAAACACCTCGAAACTGTCTAATTGGGTAATGGCGCTTAGTACCACTGCTGCCAGCCCGGCTGCCGGACCGCTCACGCTGGTGTGTGATTTACTCAAGGCACCGACCAGGATGCCCCCAAGAATACCGGAAATCACGCCTGCAAATAAAGGAGCACCCGAGGCCAAGGCGATGCCTAAGCAAAGGGGGAGCGCCACCAGGAACACAACGATACTAGCAGGAATGTCTTTTTTTAAATTCAGTAGGTTCATCTGTTTTAGATAAGTCAGTGGATGCCGCTTGAGTTTTTATAAGCAGACATATAGAGGGATTAGGTATGAGATGCGTAGAGTAAAGATAGCTTAGAATACAAAGGTGACGATGGCAGTAACACTGGCAGCTATCATCACTAAAAGGCGTTCAATGCATTCTGCTGCTGAGCGGGAAACTTTAAGTAGCAGAGTCTGCATTCACAAAGTCTGCATTCAACCTGTTTATATCAGTGGATATGACTACTTGGCCTTCTTGGAATAAAGCTAATGCTTTGCGGGCAATTTCCAGTTTAAGCGATTGGTTATGCTGCTCTCGTTGCTGATAGGAAGCAGGAATGGGTGAGTGAGCAATCAAAATGACTCCGCCCCGACCTTTGACACATTCTGAAAAGCGTTGACCGAGCGTGGGTTCAGTCCGCGGTGTAAGCATAGCCCGGCCTCACTCACCACATCACTAGTCCTCAAATGGAAGAGAGCCTGAGATTTATTGTCATGAGTATTACAATACGGCTCAGGATCCCCGGCATTCTAGGGCAGTCCAGTTAAAAGCTGAACCCGAACGGTGTCAAACGTAATCCACTCTCAGCTGCGGATGCGTTTAGCGTTTCAAACCGGACGTTCCCAAACGGGACATCTGTGGGGTCCACTCGAGCATCAGACTTTATCAGGTGGGAACCAGCATAAAAATTCCCGGTGATGCGGATAACTGCCCCAACGGGGTTCTGCTCAAAAAAGTCTTTGAGGGGACCGGTGGCCGGGCGGAAAGACTGGTCCGGCTCCACCTGCTCGGCCTTGAAAACAACAGTACCGTCGTCCCGGGCTACTAGGAGTTGGGTATCACTGCTTTGCACCCGTAATCCTGCCCCTATCACCACCGGGGCGTTGTTGGCTAATTTGATTTCGCTCGTTCCGTCGGTATCCTTAATGTCGGCATCGATGGTCAGTGCGGAACCGGGACGAGCTTGGCTGAACACATCTCTGATTCGGAAGAATTCAAGGCTTTTGCCATTTTGCTCCAGGGAAAGCACTCCATTGGTACCAATGAGCTTGTCGGTGCCCAGTAACACTGCGTAACTGTTCATAGTAGTTGACTAGTTAAATGAGTAAAAGTAATCCTGGGATAGAGGTCCTAAGCGCCTCCCGTGTTGGCTCCCATAAAGCCGCCCCGTGAGGAGCTGGCTCATCTGCCGTAAGAGTGGCTGTTGGTTTCCGGCCAGTGGTTTTTGTCGAATCCAGGAGCCCGATCCAACTGCTCTTTATCCACATCTAGCCTAAACTTCTGTTGGGATTGATCCAACTCCAGGGCGTCAAAGGGAATGGCAAACAGCTTTTCCCTCAGGCCCATGAATCCGCCGTACTCCAGTACAACATAGGCTATGCTTCCCCGCTGCACATCCAGCATAATGTCTTTGATGCGGCCCAGGTGCTCGCCCTTCGGGTTTTCCACCTGGTCCCCGATAACAGAGGTGGCAGTAAGAATCCGGACGGGCCAGTTTGCATTACTTCCTTCTTGGTTCTGGCCGCTCGCGTTGCCGGCCTCCAGGTCTGCTTCTCGTGTACTCATCGTTTCTGAACGTTTAGTTGTATAGGGATGGTAGATTGTTTGCGTAGCCGGTAACCTATCTTGTATAAAACTCCCTCAGCCAGCCCCTTATTGAAAATGCCGGCTTAAACAGGTATAAGTACTTCACCGTCCCGTCGGCCACTTCGGGTGCTGGGGAGTCTGCATACTCCGGCCGCGGAAGTAGTTCTGCAGTGACCACCCCACCCGATTGTCTACTTCCCATACCTGCCAGTGCTTCAAATCGTCTTTTGGACGCTTCCCGCGCAGCACGGCGGCCAGATCAGCGGTAATGCCCATCCGCCAGCAGGAAAAGTCCGGCGGCAGGAAAGAATGCGCCGCTACGTAGAGTTTAATTTCTTCAACCAACCGGTAAAAATCAGTCGTATCGGTATCATGGGGTATATTGGGCATGGGTAGGCTTCGTATTGGAAAAGAGGAATGACCGGGCAACCGGAGGCCATAGTCCCGAGGGTTAACTGGAAAAACACCTCCGGCTAACGGTGCTAGCAGGTACAGAAATAGTGATACTTACTTTTTCTTTTTCTTTTTAGATGATCCTTGTTTGCTCATGGAGTCCTCGCGGGAGCCAGGAGCGTTTCCGGATGAGTTTTTGAATTCGGAGCTGTCCGTTGCTTTAGCAGTATGATTGTTTTGCTGCAAAGATTTTTTGTAATCACTATTTTCTTTTGACATGTTGGTAAGCCCCCGAAAGAGCGGTTAAGGTTGGCAGAAGTGCCTGGGTAATGGAAGAGGGAAAAGGACGAATGCTTAGAAATGCAATATTGCCCAAAAGTTGTTGCGCCGGTTGGAATGGTTTACCAACTGACAAGTGACCAATGCCTGGCCAAGCAGGAGGTGCAGTTGCCCGCGGGCCACCATAAAGCCGTTAATCTTCTCCACCCGTTCAGACTTGCCCCAGTAGCCCTGCTGGTACTGCGCCAGTTGCAGCTGCAGCCCTTTTAAGATTGCACTTTTTTGCAGCTCAAAAAGATCGTGCCCCGGATTATGAAAAGCTTCCAGCAAAGCAATAGACTGCTCAAAAAACTGAGCGAGCAACTGAGCCTGCGCATCGGTAATGGTAAGGTCGTTGAGTTGGGTATGAATCGTCTTCAGAGTCTGTAAAGGAGTGGCCATCAGCGGACTTTAAAAGTAAATAAGTAATCACTACCCCGGCGCTTACTCAATGGTGGTACCGGCCCGAGGTTAAAGGAATACCCAACCGGTCCAGCGTGTCGAGCAGATCTTGGTAGTACAAGGTAGTATCGTCGTCGAGCTGCTGATAGATCAGGTACACGCGGTATTTGAAGAGCCAGGGTTTGATAATTGGGTGGGTGTTGTCCAGCAAGGCTTTTCGAAGGGAACCGCACTCCATTTGCGCATCAATGCATGCCCCGTCATCTCCCACAAGAACAATGCCTTGCACCTGGCTGCCAGGGTCCACTTCATCGTGAAGCGACTGACACGTCCCAATCAGGTAGTTGAAGTCTGCTTGTAGAGTTCGTGCGTAAGGTAAGTAGTAACTCATAATGCGGTTTGATGGTAATATGGCCCACTAATGGAACAATGGAAGCGTGTTTAGACGGGTGATAGTGTACTACCGGCAAGAACCAATCCAGATTACGCAAAGAGGGGTAAAGCGGTTAGTTGTTTCGTGGGAAGCCCTTGGGGTACTGGGAGAGGTCGCCTCCCGGATCGGAAGCGGCAGGAATTGACGAAAGGAAACCTAGGCCCGGCTGGCTGCGTCCCACTTTGGGGAAAACTATACCCAGTACCCTTCCCCATTCGCTTGATGCATTCACGGAGGATTGGTCCTATTCCCCTGTAGTGGCTATCAGGCACTGCCATCTGCTAGAAAAAAAGGATTGGCACTGATTTTCTGCTAATCTTCCTGCTAATTAAAATAGCATGGCCGCTTTTTAACCCAAGTCACCAAGCCGCTCCTGGATCTATCCTCCCTTTCACCTATGCGCGTTGTGTACCAGATTACTTTTTATGAGTTGAAAGGAAGCCAAATGGTATCGGCCTTCCTCAAATTCCAAATGCCTCATCCAGTTATGCTCCTAGGAGATACTTTCTACGCGAAAGACTTTGCTGGTTTGGAAGCGTTCAGTTCCTGCCTAGAAATTGTGCACTACCAGCAGTACACTTCCACGCTAAACCGGGGAGAAATCCACCACCAATGGCTAGTTTTTACCCGGGCATACAAAGGGCCGGATCAGAAGATTCCCGTTGCGGAATTAAACCATTTGCTCAACAGCGAAATGATGGGTGATATGTAGCCTCTTATTACAGCGCCTGGGCGA
This sequence comes from Gloeocapsa sp. UFS-A4-WI-NPMV-4B04, assembly GCA_019359535.1. Taxonomy (GTDB): domain Bacteria; phylum Cyanobacteriota; class Cyanobacteriia; order Cyanobacteriales; family Chroococcidiopsidaceae; genus JAHHHE01. Next base: position 817 of record JAHHHE010000222.1, on the reverse strand, counting down.
CAGGCGTTTCCCTAAGCCGAAGAGTTTGAATACTGCTCCATTTCATTGCCCAGGTTATTTCTGAGCTTGTTGTAGAGCGTTTTGCGGTCTATCTTCAACAGGGCTGCCGCCTTGGTTTTGTTGTAATTAACTTTTTTGAGTACCTGAATGATGGTAGTGTATTCAGCTGAAGAGGAGGCACCCTTTAAATCTAGTTCAGTGACAACCGGAGAAGCAGTACCAGGCAGATCCGTATGCCGGGAAGGATAGGCGATTTCTCCCGGAAGCGACTGGCGGCTGATTGTAGAGGTAGGAGTCAGCAGGGCCGCCCTGCGGATCACATTCCGCAGCTCACGCAAATTGCCCGGCCAGGCGTACACTCCGAACAACTCTAATACTTCGGCATCAAACGAGATGATCTTTTTCTGCAACTCCCCGTTGACCTGGTCAAGAAAAAACCGGGCAAACGCGGGAATGTCCTCCTTCCAATCGCGGAGCGGGGGCAGGGTCAGGGTAAACTCATTCAGCCGGTGGTAAAGGTCTTCCCGGAACTTACCCTGGTGGCAAGCCTCCTGCAGGTCTTCATTCGAGGCGGCTAGAATCCGGATGTCGAGCCCAATTTCTGTGGTACTGCCTACGCGTTTGAGCTTCCGTTCCTGGATGACCCGGAGGAGGGATGCCTGCACGTCAACCGGCAGATTGGCGATTTCTTCACGCACATGTCCAGGTTGTCATCAATAATCAATATCCTTTGCATCTGCCTGACTTCCGTAGTAGAGTAGTAAGTTACACAGAAATAAGCGATACACTTTTTATCGTCCGGGTGGTGCAGGCTACT
>JAHHHE010000221.1 GCA_019359535.1 Gloeocapsa sp. UFS-A4-WI-NPMV-4B04 | reverse complement strand
CCTCAATTATATTTAGGTTTTTCTCAACTCAATAAGAGTGTCTATAGCCTAACCTCTCCAATTTTTCTTTTCCTGTCTAACCCTGATTTCTCTTTTTCTTCTGCCTAGAGTGACAAATGAGGGTTATGCCCTAGACTTTGTTGTAACTCGTCCTATTATACCTATTGGCGACCAAGGTTCAGCAGCAACATTTCTGACTGTAATGTTTCAGTGTTTATTAGTGTATTTTATCTTTTGTTGCCAGTGGAGCTTTAAACGTTTAACTAGAGGTGATTTAAACCCTTGGTTTCCGATTGTTTATGGAGCAATGGCGTTCCCTGTTTTAATCGGAGCAATTTTGTCTGTGCTGTAAATTCATTGGTTCTGGAATAGCTTTAATAATATTAGATTTGCAGTAACACAACCGAATACTACTCAAGCCTCAGCGTTCTGCCACTCTGAGGCTTTGCTTTTGCAACTTTTAGAGGCGTTGGAGACAAAATAATGAAACCACCATCTATCGCAATCCAATTTAGGGATTACATCACCCTTGTTGTGGTGTGGGAACTGCATGAGGGGTACTGGGAAATACTCAGTATCGTCCGAATGAATAGGGCGATCGCCCTTGTGCGTTCTTCACCCACAACGCGGCTGATATTTCCAACAGGAGTTTTCCCAAGTGGAGTATGGGGCGGGATTTGCAAAAAGCATAGTGCTAGAACGAATCACTTGAAGGCTGACTCATTGCTTCTAAGGCAAGAGAACTTACTAACAATCTTAGTGAATTCTCCAGGACAGAGGAAAGAATCGCTTGCAGAGCAACTGAGCGTTAGTGTCGCAACTGTTAGGCAGTTGTTGAGGAAGCTTGAGAAAGATGGCAAGATATACCACCGCCCTCACCCAACGCAAAACAGAACCAAGCTTTATTACACGGGGACAGCACCAACGAATACACAGAGAGGCACGGCTGATAACCCAACTAAGTCGGTGCGTTCTGCAAGTTTCTCACCGCTATTAAAGGTCTATTTTGTCGACCCCAGAACTTTACAGCAAGTAAATAGATAATGGCGGCAATATTTGGAGATATCTGCTGTGGAGGCGGTGGCGCATCCTTGGAGATGCTGGCGGCTGGGCTAAAACATGGCTGGGCGATTGAAGCCGACCCAGAAATAGCATCTGTTTACAAAGCAAATGTGGGAGATGTAATTTGTGGTTTTGCCCAAAGCATTAATCCTTATCACTTGGAAAAAGTAGATGTTCTGTGGTGTTCGTTCCCCTGCCAAGCTTTCTCGGTTGCGAGAGGTAAAAAGTTAGAAAAACGTAGTGACGCTGATTTAGGCGCTCTCAAAATTCGCTCTCAATCTAAACTAAAGGCTTGGTAGTGTTGACGCTGTGATGGAAACATATCTTGTTGTTCAAGATGCACGAGCAGTATCTAAGTTTTTTATAAAATGGGATATTCTTGTTTGACTTCTTCAGTTTCAACTTTCTTTATTGTTGATCATTGAAGATATCGGTTTGAAAGCGAATTCTTTGAATACCAAAAACCCAGTAACCTGCATAGGAAATATTAGTGTCAAGAAAATAGCAAGTATAAAATTAGCCTTTGCTTGACTAGATACTTGTTTCGATAAATCTTTCTTTTCATATAAATTAATCCCAATTTTCCTATATCCGATTGGATTACAAAGGAGAATTCTTTGTAAAATTAAGGGGGACGCTTTTACCTCTCCTTTTTCGTTTATCATTCTTTCTGCATATGCAGAACAAGTTTCTGTGTAAAGACAAGATCCTTTACGGATTTTTAGCGTTTTCTTTAATCCCCCTAAACGGTAAGATTTTACTATGTTTTTTAACATTAGAAGACCTCTTTAGATTCATTGGTCAGCAGTTAAAGAATTACTTTACTGTTTATGTGTAAAACTTTTATCTTATCTTTAACTCCTCTTGATACAATATTGTCCTCCTTAATTTGTAACCAATACTAAATTTTAAATAGTGCTAGAATGAACCAAAAAATAAGCCAAATTCCACCAGTAAATAAACTCAATGTTAAATGTAAAGCAGTATTTTGATAACAACCACTACTTCCTAGTTGATTATTATTATTGTTATTAATTATTAGATGTTGAAGCCCATCTGCGGGTATGGAGTGATCTGATCTTTTATTTTTGAGTTTATCTGTAAGTAAATTTTGCAAGTTTGGTTTTGTTGTTTTTATGATATCTTTCCTTAATTCTTCGTATTCTTCCTGTGTTATTAACCCTTCTGTTAGTGCTTCACGAAGTTCTTTAAGCTTATTTGTATCAACCATTTTATTTACTATTGTTTTAGTTTTCTGTATTTAATTTGTAATGTTTTAATAGTGTCATAGTTTTGGGAAGCTATACACTGATGAAAATACTTAATTTCTAGACAGTATTTGCCAGGTCTAATTACAATTACGGATAATCTTAAAAAAGTTGGGTTGAATAAGAGAGATAGAGGAACGCGAGGTTTGCTTACAATGACACGAACGAACGAGGATTGGACATATACTGCATAAATTTAAACTTTAAACGGACTTTTTAGTCAATGCTAGGGCAAAACTCAATCTTTGCTTTATCAGGCTAATGTTTAATCGCTTAACCATCGTATAACAAGATATCAAATAGATTCTATAGGAAAAACTGTGTTGGATGAAGAATAATTACAAATTCACCCCTGAACAAAAGGCGTACCTTCATCATTGTAACTATTTAAAGCGCTCGCCCTTTACCGCAATCGCCCTGTTGTTTGTGATTAAGCCCTGGCTGAGAAAGCTGCACTTGTTTTTGCTCCTGCCGTTGCTGGTTAATAGTAGCCAACCGTTCTTGCATTGGCAGTGAATTTAACACAGAAGCGAGCGATCACATTTGGGTTGTTTGGGGAGATTTATCCCACGCCTGATAAGCTTCGTCAAGTTTATCCCACTGTTTTAGCTGAGTTTCTTTTTGCTCTTTTTGGGTGATTGACTGGCTAATCAAACCTGTAGTCGCTTGTACTTGGGCTACAGCTGCATCATATTTGCTGTTCCAAATCCGAAACGGGTTTTTCTGCATTGCTTCAACTATCTCTGCTTGCTGAGTTTGTTTCTGCCACAGGTGATTAATTTGGGCTTGAAGTTGCTCAATTTCACCTTGGACGAATTGCCGATCAGCAACTGCGGGTGGATGTGGTGGGGCTTCTTTGAAATGATCTGCTACACCTTGATGAAGTTGTAAAAAGTCTCGATTACTAAGTTGGCTCACCAGCTCCGTAGTCGTCAATTGTTTGTGGTGAAGCTGCAAATCAGCTTGCATCACTTTTATTGCTTTATCGGGTAGGAGCTTGCCTTGCTTAAACTCGTTGGCAACTTCGGTAATGCGGTCGAGATAAGTTTGAGCGTTGCCTAATTCTCGCGCTGCCCTGTACCAATCCCGTAGCGTCGTAAGGGTTGGGCTAGATGATTGCAATTGAGCGATGAAGTCTCCAGTGCGTTTATCTACCCTGTCAACAACTTGCTGAAAAATCTGCATTGGAGTTGATGGGAGATCGCTACTCAGTTCAGCCGTGTTGTGAGCAATATTTTGAACTGGCGATGAAGTAGAAGGCGGATCAGTTACAGTCGAAACACTCATTAGTGTATCAACAGTTTTGCTCTCCTCGATATCAGGCGAAACATCTTTTACCCTAGTATTGTCTCTTGGCGCAGTCTGAATCTCGGCTTTTGGCGAACCTAAACCGACATCGAATAAGTTTAATTGAACTCCTACTGGTTCATGTAGTTGGTACTCCTTGTGAAATGCGATCTTTGCCTGTTTTGTCTTGGTAGCTGCTGGCTTTGGTTTAGGAGAATTGTCAGCAGGTTCTAGCTGTAATAAATATTGAGTTGAGGGGTGAACTTCTGCCTTAGCTGTATCCAATGATTCTACTTGGATAAGATGGGGAGGTTGGACAATCGCGGCGGCATTTATTGAGTCTTGAGCAAAATATGTGGGTGATTTTGACTGCTCTATTGCGCGGATTGCAGCATTAGCACAGCCTTGTTCAAGTAGGTTTTTTGAGAAGGTTTTGCCAAATTGTTGATCGTTTGAGCGATACTCGCCACCAGTCAGAGGGTTTTGGACAGCAGTTTCAGTTAGAGATAGCTGACCATTATGTGAGATGTTAAAAACCATTTCCGCATCAATGAACAATTCCCCTGAGCGATCCTTGAGAAAGTGGGTTAAATATAATTCTTGTCCTTGGCGCTCGATAGATAAAGGGATGTACGGCTCATTCTCAACCTTAAGGTGAAAGCCTTCTCCCTTAAGAAGCGATGCTGCTAGCCCTGCTTGATGCAGTAGTTTGGCAACATTCTTTTCAGCGCTACCATGCTGTTGGCTAGGCTCCGCTATCTGTTTAAACGGTTGAGGGGTGTGTACATCAAGAGGTATTGCGGTTGTCGCCGCAGGCGGAATCGGGAGTGAGTTTGGCTCTGTTAATGTCGGAAAATGCGGCGAATTACGCGCCCCTGACTGTGAGTAAGTTGGCTTTGTGGTATTGCCACCATCAAGATTATTTGACTCAACGTTTAGGCGATCGCCCTTGACGCTATCTCTTGAAACATTACCAGCATCAAAAACTCGTTCTAGGTGATTACGGTTTGAAGTTGGGTTTTGTGGAGGGCGCTCAACTGCTACGACGCGCTCAATGTCTGGATTAATAGCAGCACATGGCTCCCACGATGGTAATACTTGTCCCAGTAGCTCTCGTGCAACATTTTTATGGCTGGCAGCACCCAATCCCCATTTTCCAGAAACATAGCTCAAAATTGTATCAATCTTTTCGGCTGGGACTGTAACCGTCATGATACTTTGGGATTTCGTGTTATTACCTTCGCGCACTGATTCAGTTTTTGAGGCAAAATCCCCAGTTAACCCAAGTAGCGCTTCATCCTTAAAGTAAAGACCGCCTTGGGCTGTAGCTTTAGGCGTTTTAAGTACGATACCGCCACTATTGCCCTGTCTAATGTCTGCAATAATGGTCAGGTTTTGATTTTCCGTCTGTACTACCCCTAACGAACCTGTAGCCTCAAACAGAAATTGCTTAATGACTTTGAGTGTTTCAAGTTTGACAGGCTTGAGATCAAGGTCTTGTGCTGGGTCAAACCCTCGTCGCAGCAGGTAGACGGGATGGACTTGTCCCTCATGATCTGTTACCTGAGCAAATTTCCCTGTTAGTTGTGCCGCGAGAACCTGACCACTAACCAAATAGCGCTTCTCTTTAGCTTCGGTTTGGCGCTCGTCAAAAAGTTCGTAGATTGAACTGGATTGCTGGGGACGGGTGTAGCTAAAAGCAGTTTCAATTGGTTCTAATAATTGCTTCTTATCTTTAAGCAGACTGTCTAGTCTGACTGATAGCGAACGGACACCATCAACAACCAATAGATTTATTTTCCAGTTACTAGGGGATGCCGGATTGTTCGCTCTACCCTTTTGCTCTACCCCTGCGACTACGCCATAAAGAAAGTTTTTTGTAGTGGTATCTATAAAGCGAACCCCTTGCCCCACAGGAAACTGCTCTAGCAACCCACAAATATCCTCACAATTTGCTTTAGTAATTCGTCCGTCACGAGCTAGCTGATACTCTTTGCCGTTTAAATCTAGTTGGGCTTTACTAACTTGCGTCCGTAGCTTATCAATCTTGGGTTGTTGCTGTGTGAGTTGGGAAGTGAGTTGGTCAGCCAGAGGAATGTTGGCGCTCGCCACAGCTTCGGTTTTGGCTAGTGTCAACTCAGTAGAAATTGCTAACTGTGCATCAAGCCTCTGTTGATACTTCTCGATTCGCCCGCGCACAGTATCAATTTCTGCTTCCTTTATTTTGGTATGTTCAGCTAAAAATTCTCCAACTGACTCGCGCAACTGCTCTGCTGTTTCTTGGGCGATATCCCGACCTTTGAGCCTAACATCCGAACGCTCAAAGTCATCATGGTCAGCCAAATCCGTGATTGCTTCAAACCCTAGCTCAGACCGAATAGCATTCACAACTTGCAACGTTGTATTTGGTTTAGCCCCAGTCTTCGCTTGGACTTCAACTAAATAAGCTGGCTTGGTAAAAGGACTATCAACTTCAGTGTCGCCAGGATTAAGCACGAGCCGTGACACAGGTTCAGCTTGGAGATCGAGCTTCTGGGCTTCTAGTTCGTTTTCACCCAAGGCAATTTTTTGAGTTAGGAACTCTTTATACTCCGTAGTTAATGTGTCATATAGCCCTGCCTGACGCGCTAAAGAGGGGTAAGGGTTAGAGGGCGTTGGTGGCTCGTCACTGGTCAAAATTACTGCTCGTCCAGTAACTTTCTGAATCGCTTTCGAGTATTTAAGTTCCTCGCTATCACCCAGGGGATAATCTAAATCAGCATGGAGGTCTGGATACTGCTCCATTAGATTGGCAGCGACTTCATTACCATAATCGTTAATGAAATCAGGCATTTCTATTAGCCCAAAGCTAGACGAGCGATTGCCCGTTGTATTCGCCTTTAGGTGGCTCATCTTCTTCATTAAGATCGCCACCGCCCGTTCTTCTGTAGGTAAGTCTTGCCCTACTACAAGCTTAAAAATGGGTAGCCCAAAAGTACCATCATACTGCCCCCATTGTGGTCGTCTGTGGTCGTCCAGCCTGTCCGGTGCGTGCTTGTTAGGGTCAACTTGTCCACTACGATGCGATCGCCCGATGGATTGTTCCACCTGGTTAACATCCAGGTGTGGCTGCACAATGTACATTACTCGCTGCCGTTGGTCGGCAACAGTGCGAGAGGCATGAAGCGAATAACCAGTTGTAGAATTTGTAATTACAGCATCCACCCTACCGTTTTGAAAATCATCCATTACTTGCTTCTTCTGGGCAGTGCCATGTTCTCTAGAACCATAAATGACAACTCCTGCCCCCAAGTCGTTGGCTGATTCGTACTTTAAGATATTGGTGCGCCCTGTGATTTCACCAATTGAATGCCCCGCGTCTTCAATCTTCTGCTTAATGTAGTCAATTGGTGAGATTGGTAGCTTCGTCCAATCAGCAGAAGCGATCGCTGCTTCGGCGCGGTTAAAAGCGGTAACTGCCTCTTCCCCCAGGGCAAACGCATCTAAATTCTGAATGCCTTATGCAGTAAGGATTTCAAGGAGCGATAACCATAAACACTAAATGCCTAAAACCCTTGCCCAGTCTGCCTTTCAAAAATAAGATGCGTTTGCCCTGCCTCTTCCCCTAATTCAATGTCTGTCAAACGGTAAGAGCGAGTTACTTGTTTTCCAGTTAGCTCATCTAAATATGGCTCAGTAATTTTGATTGTGCGTGATTTTTCCAGGTAGCGGGTGAATAGTTCCCCAGTGTTGATCGAGATCGCATCCCCAACTTCGATCTGTTTCATTGGTGAATCGGGGAATGCTGTATTGTGAGCCTCTGCCAGTTCATTATGAGCCTCGACAAAGTTTTTCGTCGCTGATTCAAGTGTATTAAACAACATGATGATTGGCTTTCGCCCTTGCTCAATGTCAGCGATCGCCGAAGAAGCTGTTTCTTCAGCTTTTAGAACCAAAGCGGTGACGGCAGTTAAGTTGTGTAAAACACTGGTGAAAATTGTACTTGTCGCTCCAGCTTCGCCTAGTGCCGGATTCTTCAACTGTGCTGCCTCCCCAGCTTCGGCAAAATCAGCACTTATCTTCTGTACAACACTCTCTTTTATCCGGTCGAAGCGCCAGATTAGGTTGAGGATTTTCGAGTTATTTTCAGCAGTTTGTAAATCAACTGGAACTTTAGCAACGCCAAATTCCACACCCTCATAGGATTTCTCGCAGCGAATACAGCCTCCTGATTCTGCCCACATTGCAAACACCATCTGTTGCAGTGGTACGCCGCCAGCTTTCAGGTGTTCTGTAAATGTTTCTTTGTCTGGGGCTGCCAGCCTCAGGTCAGTTGTCTCATAGAACAAGCGAGAGGCAATGATTGGGTCTTTGATGGCAGTGGCGCTAGAAGCTACAAATCCTTGTGTTCGAGTGACAAGTTGTTGGAAGAACTCAGTACATGAGGATACATGGTCTTTGCTCTGCTCTCTTGCTTTTTCAGCTACAGTCTTGGGACGCACATCTCCGGCTGCGCCTCCAGCTTTGTGGCTCTCATCGAGGATTAGAAAACTGCGGGGCGCGATCACTTCTAAAAGCTGCCGCCGTTTTATACTATCTGAACCCGTTAACTGCCCGTAGGTTGTAAAAACACAATCATATTCACCAATGTTGCCCGAATCTATACACCTGCTAATTTTTTCAGTTTGATTCTTCGGAGTATCAGGGCAAACGCATCTAAATTCTGAATGCCTTACACAGTGAGGTTTTCAAGAATCGATAAACATAAATACTAAACGGCTAAAACCCCTACCCAGTCTGCCTTTCAAAACTAAGATGCGTTTGCCCTGTTCGGAGTATTGATTTCTCCAATTGGTTTTCCATCACCTGCCGTGAGCAATAGTTTCATCCCGTTATTTGTGATTAGCGGGTTAAAGCTATTGCCAGTATCTACACCATCTCGTGCCAGAATATCGGCATACAGCACAGGATCTGCCGTTACGATAACTGGTGATAGTCCTTGCTGCTGGGCATAACGCGCGAGTCCACACACGATCCGTGTTTTGCCGATCCCTGTGTCGTGACCAATTAAGGTAGCCTTACTTTCAAATTCATGATTGAAAATTGATAAAGCTAGTGAATCTATTTGTTCAGCCGCATAATGGTTGAATAATTCTTCAAGTGAGCGCTCGTTAAGTCTTGTGCATACATACTCATCAATACTCAGTCCTGTAGTCGCTTCAATTTTGTTAAAAGCATTTTCTAGCCCTTTCAGCGAGGCAGCAGGAGCTAAAGTTGAAAGTGAAAATGCCTTACTTCTTGGGTTATAGGGAACTTGATTAGAGAGAGATTCTTCTTCAGGGGTGTCTAGATTGACTGATGCTGTTTGTGTTGGTTCATCCATAGGATTCAGTCCTGAAAGTTGTGTGGATTCGTGTCCATGTTCATCCATGCCAACCAGTCGATTAAATTCATGTCTGCCAGATAATTCAGATTCTGTTCTGGAGTTGGGTGTGGAGTTACTGGAAATTGCTCTTCCACTGGAATACATTGCTGTTGTAGTTCCTGGTAGTTCATCACCAGGTAAGAAGCCATCTGCTTCGGAGTTTGTTGACGAGACAAAGTGTTCAGGTACATCGGCAAATAGTGAGATATCTCCCGCGCTACCCAAGCCTGCGGTTCTCGCTCCTCGCTCTGTTCGTAACTGCTCAACCAATCGCGGATTGCTTGGTGAATTAACCACTCCACTCGCCTGCTCAACAGGAAAAAATACTCCTCTTGGCTCTCGATTTGGTTCAATAGCATCGGTACTAACACCGTTGTCCAGATTAAAGGAGGGTCTTCGCTGGGATTCGTGGGATAAGTTGGTGTCCAAAGCCGACCCGGAATAAACTTTTCGTAAGGTAGTTCCAGAATCTCGGTTCGGCTCATGGTTATGCTGTTGCTGTACTGCATGGATCAATACCTCATTTAAGGCTTCGTAACTCTCATATCTACGGGGTGGCTCAACACCAGGGAGCTTAAGTTGTGTCTCACCAATTCCTCCAATCACAATCACATCTATTGGAAAAGATGTCCCCTGCTTACGATACAGGCTACCCGATATGGAGAAGTGGTCTGCAACCTTGTACCCAGCGTCTTTATATAGCCAGCGATAAAATCCCCTGGTCAATTGAGTGTTATACCGTTCTGTACGCGATTGCTCGTCACCCATCTTGCCGCCAAGGATCAGAACCGCTCTGCCCTTTGGCTTCATCAAGTCGAGCGCGGTAAGTGCGATTGCATGGTCGAGTTGACTGGTAGTAAGTAATCCTCGGCGGAACGTTTGAGTTAGCCCCTGTGCATCTTTTAGGGAACCGAAGGGCGGGTTGGTAATAATCCGGTCTACCGATTCCACAGCAGGCAGAAATGTTGAAGCATCCTCGCTCGTTACTGTAAATCCCTGCGCCCGTAGAGCGGCTACACGGTTAGGGTTTAGTTCGTTTACTACTGCTTTCTGGGGATCTGCTAGTAACAGCAACGCCCCATTTCCGGCGGTTGGCTCATATACTGTCGTTTCTTTGTTTATTCCAGCAAGTTGTCCTGCTAAATAGGCAATCGGCACAGGGGTACTATAACCCTGTTTTGTCACTCTCGCAGTAGTATAATAAGGTACAAATGCTAGAACCAAGACACAGAGTATGGTACAGCCTCGTCCAGCCGCACCAACAGTCAAATTCGTAGACGAATATTGCCAATGGTATA
>JAHHHE010000220.1 GCA_019359535.1 Gloeocapsa sp. UFS-A4-WI-NPMV-4B04 | reverse complement strand
AAAGCTACCGTTGTACTTGGGTTTCTTCGAGTTTGTTCACAACGCCAAAAAGAGAGGCAAAGCCTTGCTGAGTGCTTTGTTGGAGGCTCTTCTCCCCTAACTCCCCGAAACACCTATTGAGCCTTTAGTTTAAGTGTGAGAGAAAAACTCAATTTTCGGTAACAACGGCTCTTGAACAATCCCCACACCGCTAAAACCCCATCGTTTAAGCAAACTTCCTACCTGAGTGCTGGGAACAGATTCTACAGCAAAGCGCTCTGCCACATCTGAGCCATGCTTATTTAGATAGCTCAAAGCATCAAAGTGTTCGCGAAATATTAACAAATAGCCGGATTCAGATGATTTAATATCACTATTTAGATGAGCTAAAAGATAACTACCGTCGGCTTTTGAGCGAACAAGGTAATATACTTGCGACAACATAAATTATTTAATTTCCATGAACTCTGAGTTCTAAATTTTGATTCCTTTGCGGTTATTAATTAAGATTTTCTAAGCGAATTCGGGGGTCTACAGCTTTAAGTAGTAAGTCGGCTACCAAATTGCCCACGATTAGCATCACAGCACCCATTACCAAGCTTGCCATTAATACATACAGGTCTTGAGCCAACACAGCTTGTAAAGTCAGCCGTCCTAAACCTGGCCAGTTAAAGAAAAATTCGGCAATAAACGCACCACTTAATAAGCCAGCTAACTCGAAACCTAGCAGGGTAATGAGTGGATTAATCGCATTGCGGAGAGCATGAACATAGATTACACGGTTTTCTGGCAGCCCTTTGGCACGAGCGGTTTGAATATAGTCTTGGCGCAGTACGTCTAATAATTCGCCTCTTGTGATTCGCTGCAAGCCAGCAAAACTAGTGACGCTGAGAGCGATGGTGGGAAGAATCATATGCCAACCGATATCTAAAAATTTACCCAGCAAGGATAGCTCGTCGTGATTAATGCTAGTCATGCCACCTACTGGGAATAGAGGAGAAGTGTTTTGCGCCAAAATTAGTAACAATAAGGCAGTAATAAAGCTGGGAAATCCTTGTCCGGTGTAGCTGATCACTTGTAGAACTCGATCAATCCAATGATTTTGTTTGACGGCGGCGATGATACCCAAAGGAATAGCGATCGCCCAAGTGACAACCAAAGATGCGATCGCGAGTAGCAGTGTCGCATTCAGCCGTTCCCATAGCAGCGACGATACCGAGCGCTGGTAAACAAAACTTGTACCAAAATCTCCTTGGGTAACGATTCGCCATAGCCAGAATACATACTGCTCCGGCCACGAGCGATCTAGTCCAAACTGCTGCCGTAGCTCTGTAATCCGTTCTGGTGAAATCTTTGGGTTCTGCCTCAGCGTTTCTATGTAATCTCCTGGTGCGAGTTGAATAATGAAAAACGATAGTGCTGATGCTAACAACAATGTCAAAAGTGCCTGCAACACCCGCTTCAGCACGTATATAAATGTTTCATTTCTAACCCATCTTGTCAGCCATTCCCAACTCGTCGCAAACGAAATTCTAGTATTCGTCATAATTTTATCTATCGGCTACTAGCTTAGATAGGCAAGAACTGGGCTTTTCCCCAGTTCCTAACCCCCAAATTCCTAATACTCAACCAGTGTTACAATTGGCACATCTGGTAGATGTTTACGCCCTTGTAAATCCTGTAGCTCGATGATAAACCCAAAGCCCAACAGTTCGCAGCCAATTTGCTGTAACAAGTTTGCCGTAGCAGTTGCTGTTCCACCTGTGGCAATTAAATCATCAATAATTACAACTCGGCTTCCTGGTTGCAAAGCATCTTGATGTATCTCTAAGCTATCCGTGCCATACTCCAGTTGATACTCAACTGAGTGAACTAAAGAAGGTAGCTTGCCGGGTTTACGTACTGGAATAAAACCTAAGCCCAATTTATAAGCCAAAGGTGCGCCAATAATAAAGCCCCTTGACTCCATTCCTACGATGTAGTCCGCAGTTAAACCAGCAGCAGCCAATTTTTCGGCTAGGCAATCAGTAATGTAGCGCAGTCCATCTGGATCGCGTAGCACTGTGGTAATGTCCCGAAACATAATTCCAGGTTTGGGAAAGTCGGGGATATCACGAATTAGGGACTTCAAATCCATAAGCTTATCAGCGAGAAGGGCATTAGAGACGACATCCAAAGCTTTGTTAGCCTGAAGATGCCAAAAAAAATCGTACACTAGAAATTTATCTCGTTTTGGATGATTGCTGACGAATTGAAGATTATTGATTTAGTAGCGATAAATCTAAATTCACATTATTTTGGAGCATACTAACTTGGAAACTGCTGAATTATGATTTAGACACTCGGATTTCGCTCAAAGAAAGTCCGTTGGTTTAGCCATAAGGTAAAAATGTCTAATTTTTACTCTTGGATGGACGTTTACTCTTCTAGTTTGGCAAGCTATTGAAGGTTAGTTTTGTAAAATTTTTATTCACCCGCGCAGCTTGTTAGGATGAATGCTTCCGTGAGCGTAACACCGTTAGACAGTTCAGTAGTCCAATCAAGTCCAATAATTTTGGACAATTTACCTAATCTATCCTTAGAGGAAAGGGCGTGTCCAAGTCGAACCAGGTTAGAAATTGACCTGATTTTACTAGCAATTGAAGCTTTAGAACTTGGGGGTTCTGAAGCAATCTTGGCAGTAGCTAATGAGTTGGAACTTCAAGGAGTCATTAAAAACCGGGTAAATTTGTGGCGAATGCGTAGCACAAACCCATGGAGGCGATCGCATACACGCCGTCTTTTGAGTATGGTGGAGGCAAAAGCCCTAGTAGTTATTGCTTGTTATCTAGCGCGTCGATTAACAGTTGTGATCAGACAATTGCTACTAGCCTATCAACAGATGAGTGACAAGCAAATTCCCCTAGAACAGAATTTGCGCCTGTCTAATTATCTAGAGCGCTTCAGAGCACATTTCAAAAGCCGCATGAATCCTCGGCGTTCTGGTGTCATTGCTTACAATTCAGATGAAAAGTTGAATGAACTGGCTCTGGAACTTTTAGGAAAATTACTTTTTTGTACTGGTACGGCTGGAATGCAGCGATTGTGGATTAGTCTATTTGACGGGGAAGTACAATGACCATCCAACGCAAATACAGTTTGCCTAATTGTACGCTGCTTTTAGAGGGTTTAAGTGATGGTACTACGGGTATGCAGTCTACGGACGTGCGGCCTTTGCTCTCAATATTGGTGAACGCGGAGTGCCATTTTAATAATTCTAATCAGCCGCCTTTAACTGGCGGACGAGACTTTCTAGAAAACTTGGCGATCGCAGTTAGCGCTTATGCTCAAGAATTTTTGAGTCAAGTGCATCACCCAGATCACCAACACTCGTCAAGAGCGATACAGTTTCAAAAAATTGGTCACAATCGTCATCGGTTAATTGTCCAATCTGAACAGGAAAATGATGTTGACTCTGCTCGTAATCCGCGCCAGTCAATGGAAGGTACTAATACCTCTGTAAATGCTCCAACTGTGATTGATTTGACAACTGTACAGTTGTTTGATCTCGTAGAGGCGATAGATCAGTTTTTTGCTGATAGCAAAACGTTACCAGATTTGTCGCTCAAGCTGACTCCAGTTTCCAAGCGCTATAGTGGTGCTAGCCAACCGTTGGCAAAACAGGCAGTACCAGCTGCTTTGGGAGTGTCGAGTCTGGCGATTGCCGCGATCGCGTTTTTCTTAGTTCCAATTCCTCAACCACAGGAACCGAAGCCGCAATCTAGTTCCACTCAGTCTACTAATGTTAACTCAACACCAGCTGCCGCACCGGAGATTACTGATTCAGTTCAGGTTAATGCTTTACAGCAACAACTTTATAACCAGCTGAATCAAGCCTGGAAAACAAGGTCTAATGTAGATCAGGATTTAATTTATCGTGTGGTTGTAGCGGATAATGGCAAGCTTGTAGGTTATAAATCGGTGAGTGCGACGGCTAATGATTACATTAAGCAAACCCCACTGCCTGACTTGCTTTCTAACCCAGCTGCTAATCGTGTTGGTACTCAACAGGCGATCGCTCAGTTCAAGGTAGTGTTTACAGGCAAAGGTGTACTCCAAGTTAGTCCTTGGAACACGACTAATTAGCAAAAGCTGATAAGTGACTACTTGGGAAGGACGACTTTAAAGCAGACAAATCCCGCGCCGTAATGCGTGGGATTCAAATAAGAAAGTTGTAGATATGCTAGGCTTTGTGTTACTTTAACCAATTATTTATTTAGGGTTTTACTATTAATAATTTTGCTTTTCTTAGAACCATCTAAAAAGCTAATTTTTCCTTTTCGATTACAAAAACTTTAGCATTGCTTTGATAGGATTACTCTATTTGATAGTATAAGAATCCTCCCAGCACCTAAATATGGGGCTTCATAATTTTAAAAACAATTCTGATTTATAAGATAGATAGTAAAAACGAGATTTTATGTTTATTACTGATGCGATCGCAGTAATTAAGGGTATAGTCTATTATATTTTTGTTGTTATACTTACAGCTATCTTAAATAATTTTTAGCCCTAAAACTCTAGGAAATTCTAAATTTTGAAGATAATTAATTTAGGCAAATCAGCTTTACTCAAAGGGAATAGTTCTATCAATTTATGGATAGTATTAATTTTGTCAATTAGAAAAGAAATATTACTTAATGCTTTTGAGCAAATAGCTATTTATTATATAAAAACACAACACTTCTTATTATCAAATGCTATGCGATCGCCGCAGCCATTATTTATTGATCTTAAATAGCCGAAAGCCAGGAGTTATCCTGGCTTTTAATTGCAATACCTTAAACTAAGTGGCTTTAAGTTACTTTTACTTTAACTCTCTAAAAAGTAACAGAACGTTATTTAATTAGAGAAACTTACAAACGTTTAACATCATACTAGCTACATTTTTTGGCTTGATTTTAAGCTTAATAAGCACCTTTTTTCCTAAGAATCACCATGACAGTTTGCAGTAAAATTTGCAAATCTAACCATAGTGACCAACTTTCCATGTACGTCACATCTAACAGTATTACTTTTTCAAAGTCAATAATATCAGACCGACCAGACACTTGCCAAAGACCTGTAATACCGGGCAATACTTCGTGACGAATAAAGTGATGTTCAGCAAAGTTCTCCACATCTCTAAGTGGTAAAGGGCGAGGTCCAACCAAACTCATTTCACCAAAAAGGACGTTAAACATTTGCGGTAACTCGTCCAAGCTATAACGGCGCAGAAACCCGCCGACACCAGTAATACGGGGGTCATTTTTCATTTTGAACAAAACCCCATCTTGCATTTCATTCCTTGCCTCGAGCTCTTTTTGTAGCTTTTCTGCATCAGCCACCATGGTGCGGAACTTCCAGACTTTAAATGGTTGCCCATGTAAACCAATGCGAATCTGCTTGTAAAAAATTGGACCTGGAGAATCTAGTTTTATCAACAAGGCAATGACCAGATATAGTGGTGCTGCCAATAAAACGAAAACAGCAGCACAACAAAAATCAAAGCATCGCTTCACCAAGAAATCACTGCCTGTGATTAATGGTGGAGAAAGTTTGAGTGCAGGCAAACCACCCACCATTTTAAGTTCTAAGGTTTGATCAATAATTTCTAAGTCAATATCAATAGGCAGGATATGTAATGTAATACCTGCGTTTCGTAGCTTCCAGTAAAGAAACATACGACTTTTAATAGATGCCCACGAACAGACAAAAACTTCAGATACACCTAAGCTAGAAATATGGGCTAAGGTAGTATCCATATTATGCTTGTCTACTGCAAGAGAATTAACATCTTCCCATCCAAGAAGTTTATAGCAATTTTCTCTTCCAAGTAATTTGACAGCTTTTTCCCGATCTTCTGGACGGCAAATCAGGAACGTAGGATAACGAACCGCGCCTTGTGTGCGGAAATACTCTACAGCATTATCTAAGCTAAATCTGGCAACACAACTAAGAGATACGCTTAAAAACCAAGATAAAAGGAAAGTTGAGCGTGAAACGAAGTTACCTGGTTGATAAATAAATGCTATCAGTAACAGCAAAATATGAGAAAATGTTAATGCTTTAACCAGACTAAAATAGTTACGCCGCTTTTGCCTTGAATCGTAAAGTCCTTTGGCCGCTATTAAACTAATCTGCGTAGCAAGAATTGGTAAAAGTAATAATGGACTATGTCGTGTGTCTAAAGGAGAATCTAGGGAATTACCATAAGTTGCGGCTAGCTGCCATGCTAAATACAGCATACTTGCATCTAGCAATATCAGTGTAAATACTCGTAGCCATCTTACACCTGTTCCTCTACGTAACCGTGTAAATACGGCTGCCCGTAGGTCTAATTTAGAGTTAAGTGATAAGGAAGTAGTAGATGTCATTTTCTGTACTCCATGTGAAAGGCTCTCAAAGTCTTTTATTCTAGAATTATTTGTTAACAAGGTATAAAGCAACAATAAACCGGGTTTGTGTATTCACCATGCCATACTGATTATAAAGTATTTTTTTTTACATTGTAAGTTGGTTTTTAAGAATTTACTGTGATACATAAACCTAAGTACAACGTAGCTTTTGAGCGAACATTACTTTTTAGCACATATAAGTTGAATTTATATCAGTGTCTCCTAGTAACATTACATAACAAAACTATACACAAGACAACCTAACCCTACTTGCTCTTTGTGTCAAGCGTAATTTTATTGAAACATTTAAATTTTATTGAAACATTCAGTTAGGTTTACAATTTTAGATTTAAATATATTTACTTAAAAAAGCTACAACTATGATGGACTATAAGCTAGGTAGCAAAATAACTTGAAATTCAAGGTACTAGATGATGTCGGGGCAATAAACCATAATAAAAGAGAATAAGACGTTCATTGGCGATCGCAATGCCGAAACGAATTAAAATCAAGGAGCATCTTAGTATTAATGAGTTGGAGATACGATTCGAGCGAACACACTATCAAATTATTTAGTTGCTAGCCAAAGGGTTGCGGACACAGGAAGTTACCGCAGCAACAGGGTACAATCGTGGCTAGATTTACGAATTGGTTTGGAGGCAGAACCGGATTGAGCCTGTGACATTGGGAGATCACCGCGAACAAAACCAAGGTTGGATAGAACCATTGCTCAATCAATGGCGATCAGGCTGATCTACGGCAAGCATTATAGGAACCACTACCCGACGACAACGACGAAAGGGGAGTGTGGATTGCCCAATTGATTGATCGTTCGGTTAGTCGTCAAAGAGGATGGGACTATCTCAAACAGATGCGCTACCAATTGCGAGTCCCACGTCCTGAATACACAGATTCAAGTCCTCAAGAGCAAGAGGAATGGCAACAAAAATTTGGTGGCCCACCCAGTCCAACAAATCAAGCAAACACAACCAGATGGCGACGTGGAGGTGTGGGCAATGAATGAACATCGTGTTGGACTCAAACCAGTCATTCGCCGTATTTGGGTTGATCAGTTTGCACTACCAATTGCAAACGTCAACTAGCGATTTAAATGGTTATGCTTGCATGCTTTTGTTCACTCCAAATCTGGGCATACATATTGATGGATTTTACCTTACTTAAAAGTCTGTTTCTAAAGAAATGTAAAGAGAGCAAAATAAGGCAATGGCTACAAGTGAAAATTGATTTTGAAGCGATAAAGTAGTGGTTCCAGCCATGACAGGCAAAGCGTATCCAAGTGATGTAAATAATGTAGAGTGGGGAATTATAGAGTTTTTGCTTCCTAGTTCAAAAGCCATTGGTTGTCACAGTGAAGTGGAGCTACGTGAATTATCAGTGGAATTTTCGTTAGTGCTGCGTGAGGGATTTACATGGCGTGCATTGCCACATGACTTACCACCTTGGCAAACTTGTTTATAACTATTTTCGGTAGTGCATCAGATTATTGTGGGATAGGTGGCAATGTCGTACCAATCCCATGATCGAGAGGCTAATCCTGCTCGGCCAAAGCTGCGGTAGATTTGAAGCGACTATGCTGCCAAATCCAGTTGAAGTAGCTCACCACTAACCGAGTTGTGACTTTTGTCTGTTCCCATACCGTTCGGCGATCGCTCAGTCGAGCCGCTCACGGCCGAAGCCTTGCCAAACTTGTTTTGCCGTCGATGCCATCTTCCAGTTTGTTGTCGCACAGTGCCGTTAGTATGTACGAACATCGCTGCGTTTTGTCTGTGCCAATGTAGTGCTGAATTTCAGGAGGTAGGACTCGCTGATATCCGCCCCAATCATCGCGCTTTAAATCGCTTACAAATGGTTTTTCCCTCGGTGTTGACGACTAACTCATCAATCAGTTCATTAGTAGACATCTTGCATGAATCGGGAAGGGCATCGTAAAAATAGGTCAAGGAGGACAAACTCATGACCTACGAACAGCTAAAGCGCCTAAAACCGAGTGCATTCAAACGGCGATGCGGTGTACATCCTGAAACCTCGGACTTCGGCGTGAGCGCTCACGCCGGAGCCCAATCTAAAATGCCGACAGCGCTTTTATTCACTGCTGTCCACAACCATATTTTGTTTTTTTTAATGAAAGTCTCTAGTTCGTCTACTTGGGTAATCTCAGGTATTTGTTAATTATCAGGAGCGTTTGGTAAATTCTTAGCGGCTTGTTTTACCCAATTGATGACACTGCTATGATTAACTCCTGTAGCTCTTTCAATTCCTCGAAACCCCATACCATGAACGTATAGCTTTAGGCAATGCTCCTTAACTTCTTGTGAGTATCCTTTGGTAGAATAAGACTTAATAAACCGGCGACTACACTTTTGGCAGATGTAGTGAGTGTTTACTACGTCTATGCCCATTCTTACTTACTTGAGTTGATTCACAGTGAGGACATTTCATCTTTCTATTATGCAACGCCGCTTTTTCTAAGGAACTATCTGGGGCAACAAGAAAGCCAGGATTTCCCATTCTTGATCGGTGAGGCTGCTGGAATATGGCATTGTAACTCAATTAGACTCTTCTCACCGCCTTAATTCAAGTCCCAAAAGATATCAAATCGGCTCTATAAAAAATTTTGCTGGAACTTAATTAAATATAAATTTATCGGCTACACTTTTGTGGCTAGATAGATACTTCTAAAAAAGAATTTTTATATATTAGTTTTTGTATTTTATACTTCATAGCTATTTTTAATTGAATAGAACATAATAACAGCAATGCGAAACCAGCCAATGATGTCTTTCTCCGTCACTAAATTAATGGCTTTACTAATAGCTTGAGCGACTTTTTGATTAGTACGACATTTTTGAATTCTTAAATATTCTTTGAGTTTTGACCAACAATTTTCGCACTTGATTAAAATCAGGAGAATAAGGAGATAAAAACACGACTCTGGCTCCAACTGCTGCAATAACTTCTCGGACTTTTGTTGCTTTATGGGCGGGTAAATTATCTATTACTCGCGCACGCTACTGTCCAAAGTTGAGGCGCAAGAAACTCTGTGACGTAAGTCAGAAATGCTTCTTTATTTGTCCATCCCTCAAAGGTAAAAGGAGCCAAGAAACCTAAAGTAGCGATCGCTCCAATCAGGGTGACATTTTTGCCGCGATTATAAGGACACTGACTGTAGGCACGATGTCCTTTTTTGGCTCTAGCTCCCGCGACGAGTCATAGCCAGATTAACTCCGGTTTCATCAATAAAAACGTGCAGCAGAGAGTTTAACTTCTCCAATTGTTGTCCAATACTCTCGCCTCAATTTTTGGACTCGTTCGGTTTGGTGTCGCTAGCATGAAGAGTCTTTTTTTTCTGGTTAACTCCAATCTTTGTAGGCGGCGGCACATGGTAGGGACGCTGACTTTTATGTCAGTTTTTTCTTCGAGACGAGCAGATAATTGTTGCAGAGGAGCATCGTTATCTTCTTCGACCAATTCAACTACTATCTCGAGCAAGCTGTAAATTTAGTTTGGGTAACTTTTCTCCTCCATAAGCAGCGGCTTCTACAGTTCCTTTTACTTTGTAACGTTTAAGCAACTTTCGGACAAAACTGTAACTTACCCCAAAGCGCTCTGCTATTTGCTAAATGAATTCTTTAGTCTTATGCTTAGTCTCTACGATCTTTGTCCGAAAACCTGTTGAATATGGCCTCATTCCTAAATTTTATAGAGACTTTTTTAATTGTCTCACTTTAGTCCATCCATTTGAAAATCGCTGTCAAGCTTAACCCATAACTACGAAATCATTATGCAAGTTTTATTTGTATATGACAAATATTCTTATACCAATAGGAAATGAGTATAAGTAGAAATGCGGCTTGTCAAAAAGCAGCTTGTAACAGTGCATCGAGAATGAAATCAAACGAGGTTAACGATTGGACTTGCTTTGCACTTAACTGTTTGAGT
>JAHHHE010000219.1 GCA_019359535.1 Gloeocapsa sp. UFS-A4-WI-NPMV-4B04 | reverse complement strand
AGGCTTTTAGAACGGCGATGTCTTATCGATTTTTCGATTGGTTGACCCTGCATCGTGACCTGTTTGCTACTTATAAAGCCAGTTTGGGTTACATTTGGGCTTAATTTTTGTCTAAGTCCCATTAATCAGGCGTAAATATTATTACGGCTATAAGCCAGAATTTCTAGAAGGCATTACGGTATCAAAATGGATATTAAACATGGATTTGTCGGCACAGTCGGGAACACACCACTGATCCGATTAAACAGCTTTAGTGAAGAGACTGGGTGCGAAATCCTCGGCAAAGCAGAGTTTCTCAATCCTGGTGGTTCTGTAAAAGATCGCGCAGCGCTGTACATTATCCAAGATGCAGAAAAAAAAGGTCTACTTAAACCAGGTGGTACAGTTGTAGAGGGAACAGCAGGTAATACTGGAATTGGTTTAGCTCATGTTTGCAACGCTAAAGGCTACAAATGCTTAGTTGTAATTCCTGACACTCAGTCACAAGAAAAGATAGACGCTTTGCGGACACTAGGAGCAGAGGTTCGTACCGTACCAGCTGTACCATACAAAGACCCAAATAACTATGTCAGGCTCTCCGGTAGACTGGCTGCGGAAATGGAAAATGCTATTTGGGCAAATCAATTTGATAATTTAGCGAATCGGCGATCGCATTACGAAACTACTGGTCCAGAAATCTGGCAACAGACAGATGGCAAAGTTGATGCTTGGGTAACATCAACAGGAACTGGTGGCACTCTTGCTGGTGTAGCAATGTACCTTAAAGAAAAAAAGCCCACGATTAAAAATATTTTGGCTGATCCGATGGGCAGCGCACTTTACAGTTATATCAAAACTGGTGAAACTCAGAGCGAGGGTAGCTCGATTACAGAAGGCATTGGTAATAGTCGCGTCACGGCAAATATGGAGGGTGCGCCGATTGATGATGCCATCCGTGTGGGCGATCATGAATGTGTAAAAGTTGTCTACAGACTGCTGAAAGAAGAAGGCTTGTTCGTCGGTGGTTCTACGGGAATTAATGTAGCAGCAGCCGTAGCATTAGCAAAACAGCTAGGCCCAGGTCACACGATTGTAACTATCCTTTGTGATAGTGGTGGGCGTTACCAATCGCGGCTGTTTAATCGGGAATGGCTAGCAGCAAAGGGGCTTTTACCAGATTAGATTTTTCAAAGTCATAATTACTTGCCTTTTCAATCAATTAATATTGATTGCTAGCATTTTAATGTAAGGAATTTAGAGGATGTGGAGTAAATTTAATCTTTCATGTCTGACAATGATAAATCCTCTCAGGCAACAGATTTAACATCTACAAGATGGGTCATGGTTTGCCAAAACCGGACTTGCCGCAAGCAAGGTTCAGCAAAGGTACTGGCTGCTTTTCAGTCACACCCAGTTACAGGAGTTACAGTGCAGGCCAGCAGCTGTCTGGGACAATGCGGTAATGGGCCAATGGTAATCGTACTGCCAGATCAAGTTTGGTATAGTCGCGTACAGCCTGCTGAAGTACCTGCGGTTGTAAAAAGACACCTACAAGGTGGGTGTCCAGTAGCGGCAATGCTATATTCTCCGCTATCATGCGAGGCTTAAATGCGATCGTCCTATTTTATCAGGAGTAAAAAATGACAGATGCTTACATCTTTCTCGCTGGAGCCAGTCGAGGTGTTGGACTAGAAATCGCTAAATGTTTAACTGAACAACATCTGAAAGTGAAAGCACTTTTGAGAACTGAAGCGGCGAAGGCTGAACTAGAGGCGCTAGGAATTGAAATTGTACTTGGAGACGCTTTAAATGTTGGAGATGTCGAACAAGCAATGCTAGCAAATGAGCCAATTCACGCCGTTATTAGTACAATTGGCAGTTTACCCAATGAAGGCGAAAAGGCAGATTATCTAGGTAATAAAAATTTGATTGATGCTGCCGTTAAAGCTGGCGTACAAAAGTTTATTTTAGTTTCCTCAATTGGCAGTGGAAACAGTGCCGTTGCCTTGCCTCCTCAAGCTTTGCAAACACTGGGGCCAGTTTTGGTAGAAAAAGAGAAAGCCGAAAAATATTTAATTGATAGTGGATTAACTTACACCATTATCAGACCGGGTGGTCTAAAGTCAGAACCAGCAACTGGCAATGGAATTTTAACAGAAGATTTCCGAATTGCTGGATCAATTCATCGTGCTGATGTAGCGCAGCTAGTTTGTCACTGCCTTAATTCTGATCTAGCTAATCTAAAAATTCTTTCTGCGGTAGATCGGCAGATGATTTATGGACAACCTCAGTTTGAGGAATTTAGTTTGACAAAAACAGTGAGTAGTGAGTAGTGGATAGTGGAAAGCTTTTCTTTTCTACTCACTACTCACTCTTCACTACTCACCATTTGGTAAGATTGCCACAGTTTTGATTACAATTACCATCAAAAGCGTGAAGCTATTCGTTTACCACACTCCCGAACTGACTCCTACAGATAAGATGCCAGACTGTGCGATCGCAGTAGACGTGCTGCGAGCTACTACCACAATGGCGACAGTCCTAGCTGCTGGAGGTGAAGCTGTCCAGGTTTTCAGCGATTTAGATCAATTGATGCAGGTGAGCGAGTCCTGGCCGCCTGAGCGACGGCTACGCGCTGGCGAACGTGGTGGAGGTAAAGTAGCTGGCTTCGACATGGGTAATTCGCCGCTAGATTGCACCCCAGAGCGCGTACAAGGACGTAGATTGTTTATCAGTACCACAAATGGCACTCGTTCCATACAACGGGTGCAAGACGCAGCAATTGTCCTGGCAGCTGCCTTTATTAATCGCAAGGCTGTAGTAGATTATGTACTGTCTCAACAGCCGGAGATAGTGTGGATTGTTGGTTCTGGTTGGGAAGGTAGTTATTCTCTAGAAGATACAGCTTGTGCAGGTGCGATCACACATAGTATTTTGCAACAAAGCAACTCCCCTTTAGATCAACTGGCTGGCAACGATGAAACAATTGCCGCGATCGCGCTTTACAGTCAATGGCAAGATAAATTATTAGAGTTGTTCCATCATGCAAGTCACGGTAAACGCCTTTTGCGTCTTGACTGTCATGAAGATTTGAAATACTGCTCCCAAACCGATATTGTGGATGTTTTGCCTATCCAGCGAGAACCAGGAGTTTTAATCGCAGGGGAGCAGGGGAGAATAAATTAATAATCTCTGGTTCTTCTCTCTGTTAAAGCCGAGTGTGCAATTTTCACAGCACTCGGCTCTCGATATTTTTAGCTTTCGCTTTTGCCCATGTGGATATAATCCTGGCAGGATTCATAGAGCGCCATCGAATTTTTAATTTTCCAATTGTGATGATTCCCATCGATGGGAGAAATCCAGACTTCTTTTTGTAGCAGGATCTTCTTTTGATTGGTGGTGCAAGCTTAATGACAACCATCGAAAAATCACCTTTAATTGATGCAAACCTGGGAGGCTATAACCAGAACTTATAGAGAACCAACTAAAATCATCACTTCTGCCAACTTTGCGTAAGCCCTACTATTGTCAACTAAGAGATAATCTTCAGCTGAATTACTCAAATTCTCAGCTAGCTATTTGAGACAGATTGAGGCAGAGTTGGCGAAAATGATCGCCCCGTTGCTCAAAATTTTGATATTGGTCAAAACTGGCACAGGCGGGAGATAGCAAAACAACATGAGCCTGATTTTGTTTAGCTAATTGGGCGGCTTGAGGTACAGCTTGCTCCATTGTTTCGACAATTTCATAATTAAAATATCCAACTTGCTTCAGCCGTTGGGCAAAGGCTGGTGCTGCATTACCGATAAGTAATACAGAGGCTGCTTTAGCCTGAATTGTTTGCAGCCAAGCGCTGTCATCTCCGGCTTTAGCTTCACCGCCAGCAATTAGAATCACTGGACTATTGACAGAGGCTAACCCGACTTGAGCAGCATCGTAGTTAGTGGCTTTGCTGTCGTTGATAAAATCAATTCCTTCCCAGGTACAGATGTTTTCCAAGCGATGGGGAACACCAGGAAAGTTGGTAATAGCTTCGGCTACTGCATCTTTGTTAATTCCTGCTAGTCGAGCCACCGCAACTGCCATCAACAGATTTTGGTGATTGTGTTCCCCTACCATCCGTAAAGCTGACACCGCAACAATTGGCTCACCTTGAGCTACAACCCAACCAGCCTCAATGTAAACTCCCTGATCTGGATTACCGATTAAATGAGCTTTACCTTTAATACTTGTCCAACAAGCATCTAACTTCCAGCCATTAACACCTATTTGGCTCAAGTAAGCGTCATCACCATTCAAGACTTGTTGCTGAGACTGGTGTAGTAGATGCGCTTTGATGTTGTAGTAATGCTCTAAAGTACCATGACGGCTAAGGTGATCTGGTGTAAAAGTCGTCCAAACTCCAATTTTGGGAGCAACGGAGGGGGAGGACTCGATTTGATAGCTACTAAGTTCGGCAATTACCCAATCAAGGGAGTGAGTAGTGATTGGATTCTGGATTCTGTCTTTTGTCTCCTGTCTGGTTGCTTCTAAAGCTAAATCGCAGGCGGCGTAACCGATATTGCCGCAAGCGGGGGCGTTAAATTGAGCTGTTTGAAAAATTGCGGCGATTAAAGCAGTGGTAGTTGTTTTGCCATTTGTGCCTGTTATTGCCACCCAAGGACAAGATTTGAGATGTCGCCATGCTAGTTCCATTTCTCCAATTGTTTCAATGCCATGCGATCGCGCTGCAACTAGTATAGGTGAATCCCAAGGAACGCCGGGACTAACGACAATTAGAGCAGGTATCGGTGTATTTAACTGAAGGGAATAATTCAACTCAACTGTGATTCCCTCACTTTTTAGCTGTTGTTGCTGTTGGCGGAGTGAAGTGGAAGTGTGTTGATCGCTCATTGTCACTTCCCAGCCTTCTAGTTTTAATAGTCGTGCAGCAGCAATACCGGATTTTCCTAATCCGATCACATGAGCATTGGACATAGATTGAATAGCAGTTTCTATTTCAGCAACACCTATATTACCGCTCTGATAGCCTTGAATAGCGATCGCCTCTTAAACACAGAATTAACGCTTGCATTGCAGAAGGTATTAATATCCACAGCCTAAAGTAGATAAAGACATTAAGGAAAATATCTGACGAAATGGAAAAACGACGCTTAGGTACATCTGATGTCCAAATTACGCCCATCCTGATGGGGACTTGGCAAGCTGGAAAGAAAATGTGGGTGGGAATTGAGGATGCAGAAACCATCAAAGCGATCCGTTCTGCTTTCGATGCTGGCATTACTACGATTGATACTGCTGAAGTTTACGGCGAGGGGCATTCTGAGCAAATTGTTGCTCAAGCTCTATCTGACGTGCGAGATCAAGCTGTTTACGCAACTAAAGTTTTTGCCAATCATCTGAAATATGACCAAGTGCTTGAGGCTTGCGATCGCTCTCTCAAAAACCTGCAAACAGATTACATCGACCTCTATCAAATTCACTGGTCGGCTGGTACTTTTAAGAGTGAAATTGTCCCGATTGAGGAGACAATGAGAGCTTTAAATGATTTGAAGCAGCAAGGTAAAATTCGCGCAATCGGTGTTTCTAATTTCTCCCGTGTTCAACTCGAAGAAGCATCACAATACGGACGCATTGATAGTCTACAGCCTCCCTATTCGTTGTTCTGGCGGCAAGTAGAACAGGACGCTATGCCTTATTGCATTCAAAATAATATTTCAATCCTCGCCTATTCTCCTTTAGCTCAAGGATTATTAACTGGGAAATTTGGCAAAGATCATAAATTCGATCCAGCAGATAACCGCGCTAAAAACAAACTTTTCCAAGGCGAAAACTACGAGCGCGCGATTCTTGCTTTAGAGAAACTGCGTCCAATTGCAGAACGCCATTATACGTCTCTAGGAAATTTAGCGATCGCTTGGTTAATTGCTCAACCGCAAGCGCAGGCGATCGTTGGTGCGAGAAATGCTGAACAAGCAGTAGCAAATGCTAAAGCTGGAGATATTTACCTTTCTGCTGATGATCTGCAAGAAATTGATGCTATTGGCAAGATTGTCACAGATCATCTTGACCAAGATCCAGTGATGTGGAGTTGGAGTGCTTAATCGCAATATCTCGTTTTATTAGGGAGCAGGAGTTGGGGAAACGCGATCGCACATGATGACAGTATCTGTTTTTTGTGCTTCGCTTCGCCTTTTTAGGGGGTTAGTCATGTTTTTCTTCCCCTGATCCCTAACCCCTGACCCCTTTTTATACTTATACAGCCTGCTGAGAAACTGGCAAAGACATTACCCAAGAACGTAGTAGTGAGTTAACTTGCTCTGGTACTTCGTCATGGGGACAATGACCAGCGCGGAGGAAGTGTTCTTGTAACTGTGGACAGTATTGCCGAAACTTTGGCGATCGCTCTTTAGCATTCATCCAAGGATCAGCTTCACCCCAAAGCAGCAACAACGGACACTTTAACTGTTTCAGTAGAACATCCACTTTTTCACCTTGAGGAGTGCTAAAGACGGAAGCAAAAACTTCCGCAGCACCTGGATCACTCGCTGGACGTTGGATTTCTTCTACCAATTGATCTGTAATCGCGCTTTTATCAAGATAAACTTTTTCCAGAGTTTGCCGAATTACCCAAGGTTGTCGCACGTACTGAAATATCAGAAAACGCGCCCAGGATTGCTGAAAAATCCATTTAGAAGCATCACCTAGTAAGTTCTGCCAGTTTGAGGGCTGTTTAGGCGGCTGAACTTCAGATTGTAAAGGATCTGGTTCAGGGGACGACTGGGCATCGGCAAATGGACCAGCACTGTTAAGTAATACTAACCCTGCTGCTGTATCAGGGCGCTGGCCAGCAACACCCAAGCAGACATACCCCCCCAAGGAGTTACCTGCTAACACGGCTGGCTGACCAATAACTTCACTGATAAAGTCATAAACTTGGTCGCGCCACAAGTCGCTGCTATACTGCCAATTAGGTTTTGCCGAACGTCCAAAACCCAAGAGGTCAATCGCATAAACTTCAAAATCGTCGCAAAGTTGAGCAATATTCTTACGCCAGTGGTCTGTAGAAGCGCCAAATCCATGTACTAAAAGTAGGGGCGGACGTTGGGGCGATGCCTGTGGCGGACTATGCCTACGCTCTCCCGCTTGTACGTAGTAGACGGACTGTCCTCGCCACTGCCAGTATTTGCCAGGAATAGGAGTTGTAGAGGCTACGGTTGCCTGCATGATCTCTAAAGTGTTAAGTATTATTAATAAATTTTAACTTAGCTGTATCAGGCTAGATATCTATCACAGTTGATAACTTAATAGTCTTAGCGGTGCAAAATTATTTAGGGCTTGAAATTAGTGATTACGGGTAAAACAAAAGTTTTGGGAGTGATTGGGCATCCGATTGAACATTCTCTATCGCCAGTAATGCACAATGCCGCGATCGCCCAGATGAATCTAGATTATATATATCTGCCAATGCCTGTAAAACCGCAAGATTTAGCGTTAGCAGTCAACGGCTTTGCTGCAATTAATTTACAAGGCTTTAATGTCACAATTCCGCATAAACAAGCAATATTACCTTTACTATCAGAAATTTCACCAATCGCTCAAGCAGTAGGAGCAGTTAACACTGTTTGGCGTACCGATAACTTCCTTTGGGCGGGTACAAATACAGACGTTGAAGGATTTATTGCTCCCCTACGCACATATAAACAAGATTGGAGTCAAACGATAGCCCTAATTTTAGGTAATGGCGGGGCAGCAAGGGCAATTGTAGCAGGCTGTGCTGAACTTGGTTGTGCGGAAATTCATGTTGTTGGGCGTAACCAAATGAAGTTACAAGAATTTTCACATAGTTGGATTAATTCTCCTTTAACTGTTAACCTCCAAGTCCACAATTGGGAAGAACTATCGCGGCTAATTCCCCAGACAACCTTGCTAGTGAATACAACCCCAATCGGAATGTATCCTAACGTTGATTCATCGCCCTTAAGTACAGATGAAATGGCACATCTAGGGGATGGAGTTATTGTCTACGACCTAATTTATACTCCCAAGCAAACGCAGTTTCTAAAACAGGCTAAGAAACTTGGCGCAATCACTATTGATGGCTTAGAAATGTTAGTGCAACAAGGAGCAGTTGCTCTCCAAATTTGGTTACAACAGCCAGTACCAGTAGACATCATGCGCCAATCCCTACAGCAACACTTGATTAAGTAAGAGCTAGACGCGAGAGGCAATTTAAATACATTCTCCCCATCTCCTCCGCTCCTCTGCACCCCTGCTCCCCCGCACCCCTACTCCCCTGCTTCCCCTACTCCCCTACTCCCCTGCTTCCCCTACGCCTGCGGCCAGCGCCAATTATAGCGATTCCACTGGTACACGCCTTGGATCTCGTATTCAACACCGTTATTAAAGCGAATGATACATTTTGTAGAGACGTAATTGCCCTCACCAATCTCACTAACATTAATCACAGTGCAAGTAACCCATTCACGGCTACAAGGGCCAGTTTCTTGTACCCACTCCCATAGACTGTTTGAAACTTCAATGCGATCGCCTACTTTTAGCTTTAACGCTTCTTCTCCATCATCTGCATACTCAGCTATATGAACTGGCTTGATTGAATTCAGCCATTGCACACCATAGCGATCGCGAATAAATTGTACTTGGCCAGAGTCACGCTCTTCTAACCAATCATTCAGTAACTGTATTTTCCAGGGGCGATTTTGTTGCTCTTGTTCCTTGACAAACTGCAATAATCGGGAGCGTTGATCAGCACTGAGTTCATCTAGGGGATTAGCAGTATTCAATTCCAAACTATTGGTATCAAGCTGCAACTGCCTAACCGCCAGTTCTTCGACAACTTGCAGCAGTATTTGTTTTTGCTGATCGCTGAGAGAGCAGTTAGCTAAATCACAGTTATTAAACGCTGCTTGCAAAACTGCTTTGATCTCCGCTGGAGTCATAACTATTAGCAATTCAAGGCTAGTTTTCCTAATTATGACAAAAATTTAATCACCTAAAAGCCGAGGGTCAGCCCCTGGATACGCGACATGGGGACGCACAGCGCGGTTTGCGGATGCAACGCCGCTTATAGTCATATGTGATATAAGTACGCTCATGGAACAAGTGTTGACAGTAGCTTGCAAGATTGAAGTCTCTTTAGAGGTTGCCCCTAAACTGGATGCAACTTTAAAAGCGTTTGCAGATGCTTGTAACTATATCAATCAAACAGTTGATCCGAAGTTAACCAATAAGCCTTGTATTCAAGGCTTAGTTTATGCACAAGTAAGAGAACAGTTTAAACTCTCTGCTAACTTGGCAATTCGGGCTATTGCTCGTGTTTCTAGTAATCGTAAAACGGCTAAACAGAAAGGCAAGCCTGTCCAAATATTTAAGCCTACCAGCGTTGATTATGACGCTCGGATTTTTGCGTTTAGAGAGAAAGATTGGACGGTTAGCTTAACGCTTGTTGGAGGACGTGAGCGATTTAAACTAGCAATTGGCAATTATCAGCTTGGACTTCTCAAAGAAACAACACCTGGCAGTGCAACTCTTTGTAAGCGGAAAGATGGTAGCTATTACGTCAACATTCAAGTTAAATCATATGCTCCCGCTCCTATTCCCCAAAAACGAGTAATTGGAGTTGACTTTGGTAGGCGAGATATAGTGCGATTCGTTGACTAGAAACCAAGCCATAAAGGATTTGGGGGATTAGTCGCAAGGTTCTATTGTACCTTGACAACTTGATAGACATGAAGGTGAGAGCAAGTAACCTAGAAAACTCAAATCCTTCCCCACAAGTGCAGTGGTGAAAGCACTTCCCCTACGGTAGCGACTAGCCATCAATCCGTAAAGCGGGGATGAAAGGAGGTAAAGCTGACAGCCTAAGTTGGTTCCCTTCGAGCAAGAACCCATGAGTAATGAAAGTGAAGACACGCTTAAAACATCGTCAGTCTTACCCAGCGAAATAAGGCTTATACGCTGGAACCAAAAGGTAAAGGATTAGGAAGATGGCAGTGATGTCCTGACCATCATGCACTTCCGATAAACCCGGTGTACAGTGTCACTCTAAAGGTTCAATCAATGTCTATCAGGAACGAAATAACCTTTCGTATGCTCTCAGGCGGTCGAATACCTGAGTAGGTGCTAACCGTATGCTGCGAGTAGGAGAGATTAAGTCAGAAGCGAAAGTCTGGGGTAATGCCCAGAATATGCAAACAGACTTACGGTGATTTGGATGATAAAGTCTCAAGTAGGGAGTATATACAGCAGTTCTCAGTTGGGTGAAACATAGCAACAGCAATGGGTAAACCAGCCAATAATATCTTGAGGAGTCACCGCAGCGAGAGCATCTGTGATTGCCTGGTCTAACTGTGTATAAGTTCTTGCT
>JAHHHE010000218.1 GCA_019359535.1 Gloeocapsa sp. UFS-A4-WI-NPMV-4B04 | reverse complement strand
TGACCCCTCTTGCTGGTTATACGCATCAATCACTTTCTGGCGCAGGTCTACAGAGTATGCTTTCATTCGGCTTCAGGTTAAGTTTACTTTTTAACTGTATTCTACTCTACCAAGAACTGCTGTAATTGCTTTAAAGAGTTTCACTTAGTCATTTTCGTTGTTGGTTGCATTCAGTGGCAAGCCTAGTTTTTTACCCAAGTCTTGCTTATATCTAGCTAGTTCCTAATCTTTTAGCCGTCAAAATTGTAACTGGATTAAGAGGAGTAAAGCGGGTTAGCTGCCCAACTGGTACAGAGCGGGATAATTGTACTTGTAAGAGTTGGTGATGCCAACTGCCACTATTTTTGAGCCAAGTTAGCACGGTGTTGAGATGTTCTAGAGTAGCTAGAGCTAGGACTATAACTCCTCCAGGGGCTAGGCTATAACAAGCATCTAGAATTTGACTCAAGTTACCGCCACTACCACCGATAAAGATACGATCGCTCGCAGGTAAGTTACGCAAAATATCTGGCGCTGTACCGTGAATTGAAATGACATTTTTCACTTGGAATCGGCGGCAGTTTTGCTCAATTAAAGCACTACCAGCAGCTGTTTTTTCAATGGCGTAAACTTGAGAAGTTGGGAATAAACGGGCAATTTCAATCGAAACAGAGCCAGTACCTGCGCCGATATCCCAAATTATTTGTCCTGGTTTTAAAGCAAGTTCTCCTAAGACTAACAAGCGGACTTCGCGCTTTGTCATTAATCCAGGGCGATCGCTAAAAGTGAGAAATGTTTGATCTGGTAAGCCGAAAGTAGGCAGAGTTGCTAAGTCAAGTTGTTCTGACTTGGAACGAATTAAAACAACCACATTTAAGGGTGCAAAAGTCTGTTCTAATATTTCTGCACTAGCCCAACACTGAACACGCTCAGTCTTGTCACCTAAGTTTTCACACACCCAGAATTGATAGTGACTGGGTAAATCTAAAGATAACAATAGACGCGCGATCGCATTTGGAGTATTAGTACCATCAGTAAGCACAGCAATTTTATCCACTCCTTGCTGCAAAGCTGGGATTAATTCATCCAAAGAGCGCCCATGAGCGCTAATAATTCGCGCATCTTGCCAAGGAACTTTAATGGCATTAAAAGCTAGTGCAACCGCGCTCAGATGCGGATGAAAAGTCAGCTGATCTAGCGGAAGTTGAGTTAGTAGTAACCGCCCTAAACCAAAAAATAGTGGATCTCCCGTAACTAAAACGACAATGTAGCCATGATCTGTTAGTTGCTGGTGAATTGCCGCAATTGCTTGACTAAAATCACCCAGTACCAGCTTTTGCCCGTGGTGATTGGGAAAGTAACTCAAATGGCGATCGCTTCCAATCAGCAAACTTGCCTTTTCCACTAGCTGACGCACCGATTCCACCAGCCCATCTGCCCCATCTAAGCCAATGCCCACCACATGAACAGGTGTCATTTCTCCCTATCTCCCCTGCTCTCTTCCTCCCAAGCCAACACAATTAAAGCATTGAGAATCGCTGCTGCAACTGGTGAACCGCCCTTACGACCTTCAACCCGAATCTGATTAACTGGTGTATTGGCGAGTGTTACTTTCGATTCTAGAACCGAGATAAAACCGACGGGAGCGCCAATTATTAAGCTTGGTGACACAGAGGCTGGCAATTGCTCACAGAGTGCTAATAAAGCTGTAGGCGCGTTACCGATCGCATAAATCGCTTCTGGAAATTGCTGCCAACATTGCATTAAGCCAGTTTCTGTCCGTGTTTTGCCTGGAAGCGCTACTGAGGCACATTCAACTCCACTTATCAGCGAGTTACCAAAAGTTTGTGTTACCAAACTAGCTACACCTTGTTTAACCATGCTCACGTCTGTAACAATCGGGACGCGGTGGCGTAAAGCAGCAATTCCCGCTTCAATTGCTTGGGGACTAAATTCAATTAGCTCTTTAAATTCAAAGTCAGCAGTGGAGTGAATCACCCGTCGGACAATAGCATACTCAGTTGGGCTAAAGTTGTGTACGCCGATTTCACGATCAATTACAGCGAAGCTTTGCTGCATAATCGGATGGATGGGTAAGCTCATTCAAAAATCCAAGATTGGCCAATCGAGTTCGCGATAGTAGCGTGTCATGTCGTCAAACTTACGTAATTGAGCTTGGTGTACTAACAGTTGTGAGGAATTTTCTAACCACTGCTCATTTAACTCAAAGAGACTAGCACTAAGGCGATCGCGGTCTAGATGAGGCGATATTTCTCCAAAGTATCCTAAAGTAATGTGCGCTGTGAAGTGGTAATGCTGTTCAATTCCTAAAGCAGTTAAACCGGAACTTTGATAAATTGTGCGGCGAAATTGCAAAATTTGCTTGTATGAGCTTTCATCTTTGGCTATTAAACAAACAGCTATCGATCTAGGCTTCACGAAAAACCCTAGTATTTGCCACACACTCGGATTTGTCTGTGTGATCGATTGGCGGTACTGCTGAAAAATCTGAGCAATGCACGAGCGTAACTGCACTTCAAATTCAGAATTTTGACTAGCGTAAAGATAAGCATTATCCCAAATTAAATCTGCTAGCGTCAGATGGAAACTAGCAAAAGGCACAGGAACAATCAAATCTGTTTCTAGAGGAAGTTGTAAAAGTTGCTCTTGGCATAAACGCAAACTCTGATAAAAATCTTGGTTTTGCGAATCTTCATTAGGAGGTGGAGTGATCACGCTATAGCCAGGAAAAGGTACAGGTTTTCTTCCACCCTCTGAACTTGGCTGAAACTTAGGAGACTCTTGAAGATTTTGTAGTTGAGAGTTGTAAGTTTCTAGTAGCGTCGTTCGTGCTACCCGATTTAGGTAAGTTTGATAGTCTTCGTCCAATCTTGATAGCCTCGCGTCAGAAAAGTTGTCAGTTATTTTCTACTGTCCTAGTTTTTATTCAAACTGTTAATAGTACACCAATTTCCATTGATGTGTTCTTATGCCAATTTACCTTTACTGGGGAGAGGATAATTTTGCAATGCAAAAAGCGGTTACTAACTTGCGCGATCGCGTCCTCGATCCCCAATGGGTCAGTTTTAACTATACTCAATATGCTCCAGATCAACCGGATGCAATTATTCAAGGGCTAAATCAAGTTATGACACCTCCTTTTGGAGTTGGGAACCGCTTGGTTTGGCTTGTCGATACTACTGTTTGCCAGCAATGCTCTGAAGAATTGTTAGCTCAGTTACAAATCACATTTCCCGTAATTCCCGAAGAATCAATTTTACTGCTAACCTGCCGCACTAAACCTGATGGACGGCTCAAATCTACTCAGTTGTTGCAAAAGTACGCTGAGATTCGGGAATTTTCTTTGATTCCGCCTTGGAAGACGGAACAACTTGTGCAGCGAGTCCACCAAGCAGCGCAAGAATTGGGAGTAAAACTGACTCAAAAAAGTATCGAACTGCTGGCAGAGTCTGTAGGCAATAATACGCGGCAACTTTACAGTGAGATTCAAAAATTACACACTTTTGCAGGCGCAACTAACAAGCCCTTAGATGTGGATATTGTTGCCAAACTGGTACAAGTTAATACTCAAAACAGCTTACAGTTAGCGGCAGCAATCAGAGAGGGGAATACAGCTAAGGCAGTAGGACTAATTACTGAACTAATTAATCACAATGAACCAGCTTTAAAAATTGTGGCTACATTAATTGGACAATTTCGCACTTGGTTATGGGTGAAGTTGGTGATGGAGACGGGACAACGAGACGAAAAAGCGATCGCTCTTTCAGCTGAAATCGGCAACCCTAAGCGTGTCTACTTCCTTCAGCAAGAAGTCAAAAATCTTTCCGTTCAGCAACTTGTCTCAACATTGCCTTTGCTACTTCAACTCGAAGTCAGCCTTAAGCAAGGGGCAGAAGAAATGTCAGCACTGCAAACTAAAGTTATAGAACTTTGCCAAGTTTTTCAAAACAACAGAGTGAGTAGAAAAGACGTGAGTAGTGAGTAGAAAAGAAGAATTAATAGAATTATGACAATCCACTCTTTAGTCTTCACTTACTACTACTCACTGCGCTTCAAGGATACTTAGCGCTCAATTGCTGGAACTTCTCACGCCTAAAATAGTTCAAAGTAACTGATGCTTCCGGTGTTATCGCCTTTCTCGCACGTAATCATGATCAATTGCCATCGCTTTTTTTCACCTCGCCTGAACCGGATGCTGTCGCAGTCGCTAATTGTGGGCGCTTTTGCCACTGTAGGTGTACTTTCGGGCGTTACTCCTGATGTATCTGCACGTTCAGGTGTTGTCTTTAGTTCTGCTGCGTATGCTCAAGCTATCAGTAATACCGAAGTAACAAACTATGCACGCTCAGTCCTTGTAATGGAGCCAGTGCGTCAAACAGCCTTTACTGAAATTAAAAAAATGATTCCTGGGGATATTCCTCCGATTGTTTGTCACAAGCCAGGAAGCTTAAATGCTCTTCCAGGCAACGCCCGCAAAATTGCGGTAAATTATTGTCAACGCTCTCAAGAAATAGTTGAAAGCAATGGACTGACGATTAATCGCTTCAACGCTATTACTGTAAATTTGCAAAACAACCCAGACTTAAAAAGACGGATTCATAATGAATTAATCCGTATTCAAAACCCTGCTTCTAAGTAAATATCCAAAGCCTATATTAAAGCAAAAACGTGCCGTTTTCTTTTAGGAGGACGGCACTCTAATTTAATGATATTAAATTCTCAAAGAACTTACAGCAAGGATGATTTTTTCAGAATTGCGATCACTTCACCTCATTTCTTGCACCTCGCTTTGGAATATTTGTTTAGTAAACACTTTCGTTCCACGTGCAAGCCTCAACTTTCGGGACTCAAAGATCCAAAGATGAGGTTCTGATAAGGTGCAAGATGTCAGCTAAAGGCAATTTAACTAAAACGCTAACCTTGTATGAATTTGGGCTTGGTGCAAGATGTGAGTTCACCTAATAATCAATTTTGTCACGCTTGTAGGAACCTGTACTAAATTTCAATATATAAAGCTTTCTTGACAAAGAGAAATACTGCCCTTATGAGATTTCATAGCTCGCGTCTGGGCAGGATCAAAACTGAATTAAAGATGAATTTAGGGAGTGCGATCGCACTCATCTCACCAAAAAAACATTTAACTTTCCAGAATTATTAAAAACCTGTACTAGATTTACTGCTTGGTGAACGATGAAACGTAAAAGAAGTAATCACAGTAGCATAATACTTCAGTTTAGCCAAGAAGATATTTAGCTTGTTGCAGGGACTACTCAGATTGCAATAGCCCTAGTCGCTGCTTAAACAACAACCATAAGAAATAAGAATTAGCAACGACGAAACGCCTCCATAAACGACGTGGCTCTGTTATCAGTCGGAAAAACCACTCCAAACATAATTTCTGCATCCATATCGGCGCTCTTGGAACCATACCAGAAACAAACTCAAAACTCACACCTATACCAAGTGAAATTGGTACTCCTAAGTCTTGACAATTGGCATACATCCAATATTCTTGTTTTGGAGCGCCCAATCCAACAAATAGAATATCAGGTGCTGCTGCTCTGACTTTTGTGTTGATCAGTGCCATCTCTGCGGTGTCCGCTTCAAATCCATAAGGTGGACAATAAGTACCAACAATATTGATATTAGGATGCCTCCGTTGAAGAGTCTTTGCAGCGCTGTCTGCGGCTTCGGGACGACCTCCTAGAAGAAAGACCCGCAGATTTTTACTAGCAGCAACCTCACATAACCGTTCAAACAAATCCGTTCCATTGACGCGACCAGGTAGTATTGGCCCATCTAATAACTTAGAGGCCCATACAAGTGAAACACCGTCTGGTACAACCAAGAAAGCATCTTCATAAATCTTGCGAAAATGGGCATCGTGCTGTAGTAGCGTAATGTGATGTGCATTAGGGGTAACTACATACTTCGGTGTACCGTGTGCAGCTGCATGATCTACGATTGCTTCCACAGCTTCATCAAAATTGTATTTATCGACTTTGACACCACAAATATTTATTCTCATGAGATTACCTATGTATATATAGAAATGTGCAGGATAGATTTTAAGTCTCAATAATGAGCTTTCTTAGCAAATAAAACAACTGGTATTGTGTGGATGAGGATTTTGAGATCCATCCAAATAGACCAATTACGAATGTAGTAAGTATCTAAAAATATCTGTACATCAGTATCGCCTCTTTTCACCTGCCATAATCCTGTTATACCAGGCCAAACAGTTTGCCTTAGCTGTTGGAACTCATGGTCAAACTCAGCAAGGTGATAATGAGGGAAAGGTCTAGGCCCAAC
Source organism: Gloeocapsa sp. UFS-A4-WI-NPMV-4B04 (assembly GCA_019359535.1). Lineage (GTDB taxonomy): Bacteria > Cyanobacteriota > Cyanobacteriia > Cyanobacteriales > Chroococcidiopsidaceae > JAHHHE01. The sequence continues at coordinate 4,061 of JAHHHE010000218.1, read as the reverse complement.
TAAACTTAGGTCCCCACGCAGAACGTTCCAGAGGTTTGGTAACTCGTCCAAGCTGCTTTTACGCAGAAAAGTACCAATCCAGGGAATCACACGCGGATCATTGTCTAGCTTAAAAAACTGTAACCATTCTGCCTCACGTTCAGGATTTTTTTGCAAGTACGTCTTGAGACGTTCATCGGCATCTGTGTACATAGTACGGAATTTGATCACCTTGATTGGTTGTCCATTTAAACCTATCCTTTCTTGAATAAAAAGGGTAGGGCCTGGGCTTACTATTTTCACGGCAAGGGCTACGATACACATAATCGGTAGCGAAAAGATAAAAAGCGGTATGCATAATGCATAATCGATAACTTTTTTTAACACGCTGTCACAGTTTGATTGTTTATGCATGATTATTTCTCAAAGCTATTGCTGTGTCGTTGTCAATAATTGCAATTGAGTTACATTAACCAAAATCTATTTCTAGCCTTAAATGCACTTTTATCGCATTTTATAGCAACTCAATTACTGATTTTTGGCAGAAATATACTACCCCTTATTTATTCCTAAAAACAATGTTTTTAGCTAACAAATTTGTTAGCTCTGGTCTTGTTTTAGCTCAACCAAAGTTGGATGAGCTAAAGTTGGATGAGCAACTATAATGTCATTAGTATGTGAAGTTGCGGAAGGATAAACACGACCTCTAATTGGACCTTTGTTGAAGGGAATGTCAAAGGCGCTATCGTTGTCTGTCTGATTAAGCAGTTTTGTTACAATATGGTCAAAAATATCAAAAAACATTGTATCTTCTGGCATTGATTCTAATTCACACCCACTTTCTATAAAATTTCTAACAATCATTTCTAAAGATTTTGACTCCGAAACCCTACCTATGATGTAGCGATCTGCGCCAGGACGATTTAAAAAGCCTGCTTCCCTATATAAGTAAACATCTCCAAGCAAATCGGCTACAATAGAGATTTGTGGGTAGCCTTTCTTTCGCATATCAGAATGATTTACCATCTCAAGAGGTTTGCATACTCTTCCTTCATTCATCGCGTTTATTGCATAGCCAAAGTCAATGTATAAATTGCATAAATCATCTTGCTTTCTGCGTTCTGCTAATCGGGCGAAGATATCAATTAAATGCGCTCTTTCTTTAGGTGATATTGCTTCATCTTCGTTACGGCTATAGTCTTCACGCAAGGTTAAGAAATCGATCTGGCGATCGCCTCCTGCATCACGATTAATCTCCGCTAATATTTCTGCCAATTGCAAGATTTGTTCAGCACGACCAGGAAGAATCACAAAATTGAATCCAAATTTTAGTGGCGACTTTCTCGCATTACGAAGTTTTAAAAATTCCTTGGCATTCTTGAGAACTTGTTCAAAAGAATGTTTATTTCTAGTAACTGCGGCTGTTGTTTCTGGATCAATACCGTAAAAGGAAATCCGTAGAGTATCTAAGTTCCAAAGTCCTTCCTGTTTTTCTAACAAATGAGGTGTTAGCAAAAATCCATTAGTATACATAGATAGCTTAAACCCCTGCTCTGCTCCATAACGTACCAAATCACCAATACCAGGGTTAGTAAGTGGCTCTAATCCGCCAGAAATATAAATTGTGTATGGGTCATCTTTTGGAGCTTGGCGAAACATCTCCTTAAAGCCATTGTTACCTGTCGGAATCACATCTCTTTCGTATTTTGCAGAGTAATTTCTCCCACAAAATGTACAATAAAACATACAGGCAACACCTGGATAAATCCCAACGCGGAAAGGATGCCGATAAGTATGTTTTATAGCTGCTTCTATTGACCCAGATTGAATTAGAGGAATAATAGTATTTTGCCAATATTTAGAAGCAGCACCATTTTTACAAATTAGCTCTTGGACAAAATCTGATTCTCGAAGAACTGAGTTAAGTTTAATTAGCTTTTCTTTGTCAAGATTAATATCATGAAGAAGGTCTTTCTGAGTTATAAACGGCTGGGAAGACAACTTGTAAATTAAATGAAAAGCAACTGTCGTCCAATAATTTATTGATTCTTCATCCTTAAGGCTGTCGATAAGTTGATTGTTCAACATAGGAACAATGAGATGTTCTCGTAGAGCAACCAAAACATTGAATGGTAGGTCGCAAGAGTAATCTTGAATAAGATGCTCGCGAATTAGTTCAGTCTGTTTTTGAATAATCATCGTGTTTGCTTCTTTTACTGCTTGAACAATATATAAAAAATCTTTAGCTAAAAAGGTAATACTGCTACACTGATGCTGAATTTCTTGAAAAAAGTAAGAAATTTCTGCTCGAAGCGGTTTTGGACAATTATCCCAAGCAGGATCTTTCGGTAAATTTTCGCCATTTAAAGTGATATTTCCTGGTTCTTGAGTAAAGTCCATAACGAGTTTTTCACCCTTGGGTGAGGCAAGTTTAATTGCTCGTAAAGGTTTATTTGTAGTTCGTGAAAGGGACAATTTTATAGGCAAACAACCATAAAAAAAAGTAAGAGTTGCTGATAATCCACCGTCTAGTAAATCAACATTTTTTAAGTAAATTTCTTGATAGCCAAATAAAACAGAAAGTAAGCTCAGAATATGTGGATATATGTCAGTTACAACATTCACTGTCAAATCTGGCTGCTTTAAAGAACCCCATCGCTGCTCTGCTAAAACATCGTGCCAAAATATTTCTATATACTCGATGTCTGCAAAGTTCTGTTCTATGATCCCGCGAAACTGATGTACGTAGCTTGCTAGGAGGTATTCAAGTCCCACAGCTAAAACAAGATTTTTTTCATTAGCTAAATCAACTAGCTCTTTTCCCTGTTTAGGATCTAAAACAAAAGGCTTTTCAACAAGAACGTGCTTCCCATGTGTTAGAAGTTGCTTTGTAGTTTCATAATGTTCAGCAGGTAAATTTGTTACAAATGCAACTTCAACATTAGAATTATGGAGAAGCTCATCAAAGTTATTCGATACAATAACTTGCTCTTGGCTAGTTAACGCTTTGTTTGTGGTTGAACTTTGATGATTGCACCAATCTAGCGAGTTTTTAAAGTTACGTTGTGAAATTAGATGAATTTTGGAAATTTGAGGTTGAAACTGAGACAATATATTACAAGTAATCTTGCCCCATCGACCACCGCCAATAACAGCTACTTGATTCGGAATAGAAGGATCAGTTTCGGATTCATTAAATAATTTAAGTTGAAGGAGAGATTGGCTAATCATTTTACCCCTTTGATGTATTTTGATAATATTTGTACACAATTCCATGACAAATAAGGCTCGACATATAAGTCGTAAACCTAAATTGCTTTTCATTCAAATCTAGAGACTAACTGAACTAATTTGGTTGTCAGTAATAGGTAGTTTCTAATTTTTCTCTAAGTTTTTGAATAGATTATTTTTAGTAAATTTTCTCCCAATTCAGGATTAAGGGATTTAGAGCTAAAGTTTATTTTGTTGCAATTAGCTACGCTTGGCTAAAGCATACTTATTTGATTTTTTAGGTTAAACTCAAACATTACGTAAGTTCACATAATGTTAAGTTGCCTGCTTCATCAGTTCTTAATTAAAGATTTATCAAACTGTAGAAAATACTAATAGTAGTAACCATGTTTATTTACTTAGTCTTTAAATTAGCCCTATATTTTTAAAGTTTGAGTAAAGAGCGCTTCATATAGTGCGTCAATTTATTAGATTTAAAGATTGGCTTATAAAAATATAGAAGCTATATTTAAATACTGGATAGGTTTATTTAAGTAAGGTACTAATCAGCGAAGGAAACGTCTTACTCAATCTATTTTTATTCCTACTTAAACTCAAAAAGTTATATTAAAGTTATCTTACTAAAAAATTGCTGATGTTGCAAAAATAGCTCTGTTAGTTCTACATATTGGATAGGTTTATTCAGGTAAAATAATAATGAGCTCAACAAACGTCATACTTACTCAGGTAATGTTTTACATATATTGATGAGGCAATTAGACTGGTAAACCAAACTCGTAGCGATTAATGTACAATCCAATGACGATATCATGCATTACTTCAGACTTAGAGAAGCAGATCGTTCTACGCAC
>JAHHHE010000217.1 GCA_019359535.1 Gloeocapsa sp. UFS-A4-WI-NPMV-4B04 | reverse complement strand
AGTAATTGTTAACTGCAACTACTGAAAACCCAGGTTTTACCGTTGAACCTCACTTAATTGCCTAAAGCCTCGTGATGCTACAAAGTTAGGTACAGAAGAGGTTTGAGAATTTTTGGAGATGTCTATTGAGAGTTCTTGTAAGTAGATGTAAGAGCTATGTATGAAACTTTTATTGACCTTGATGAATTAATAGTACGTTGTAGGGATAAACAAGCCAAAAAGTTTATCCAAGAAGCTGTTGCTTGTTATCGATCTGGGACATTTCGCTCTTGCATAGTTGCAACATGGAATGCAGTTGTATTCGATTTTCTTCACAAACTTAGAGAACTAGAACTTTTAGGAGATGGGGAAGCATCGAGTTTGTTAAAAGACTTTGAAAATAAAAGTTCAGCATCAACCTTCAAAGAATTATGGCAATTTGAGTCAAATATCCCCGAATTAGCACTCACAAAGTTTGAGCTTATTTCAGCTATAGAGAAAGTAGATATTAAAAGATTATTTGAGGATAGAAGCCGATGTGCTCATCCTTCTATGACATCTTTAGAAGAACCATTTGAGGCTACAGCAGAACTTGCACGCTATCATTTGAGAAGTGCAGTAATGCACCTTTTACAGCGTCCACCTGTTCAAGGTCGCTCTGCTCTTGAGAGAATTTTCCAAGATATTAAGTCTGAGTATTTTCCGGTAGATCCAGAATTTGCAACAAAATACTTTCAGAAAAGTCCATTGGCTCGTGCGCGTTCTAGCTTAATCAAAGATATTGTCCGTGGGTTAACTGTAAACCTTTTAACAGCACAGCTTCCAGAAAATGAAAGAACACGCCAATTCTCTGCACTAAATGCTGTGTCTACTATGTATCCCAAGGAAACAGGGGAAATCTTGAATACTCACTTATCCAATATTATTCTCAAGAAAGTTGTTGATACAAATTGGGATAAAGTAATTATCTACCTCGGAAGTGTTACAGCTTGGGAGAGCTTAAGTGAACCATGTCAGTTAAAAGCAAAGTCGTTTATTGAAAAGCTCGATATATTTGACACATCTCGGCAATTTTATCAGAGTCTTTCACATCAAAATGTTAACATTTTACTAAAAGCATCTTGTGTAGACTTTTTAAAGGAATTTGTAAGTAGTAAGCTTCAACAAGTATCCTTAAAAGATTTGCTGTCTATAAAGGAGATTTGCAAAAATAGGCTATTTAATGAAACGGTAATTAATCCTCTTTTGAGAGATGCAGTTCCACAAGCTACCTTGAATCAATTGATTTCAATAAGATTAAATACTGATGAGGCACTAAATGGACTTGTTGAACCGTATCTACAGGAGAGTATCAAAGGTGCTTCACTAGAAAAAATAGTTTCAGTAATGTCAAGATATGAGGACGAGTCACTAAATAGGCTGATTGAACCTTGCTTAAGAGAGAAAATTACCAACGCTTCCTTAAATGAGTTACTCGTAGCAAGGTTAAACTATGTATCAGTTAATGAGCCAAGTGACGAACTAACAGATTTTTTTGATAGTGCTATTGGCAAGCAGATCAAGGAGGTTTCTTTCGATGACTTACTCCAATTAAAATATTGGGATGCACTTCCTGAAGAATTACTCAATCCTATTTTAAAAGAAAATGTTTCAGCTATAGTTGATAAATTTATGAAATCTGGCTCTTTTGCAAGTGCTAACACCAATGCTAACCTAATAGTTAAAATTGCTGATTTTATTAGTCCTGTACAGTGGAATTATATTTTAGAAGCTTTTTGGAAGAATGATCAAATATATGGTTCATTCGACTGTCTAGATAGCTTTTGCTCACTATTCAAGAAGTCTGTAAAACTCAGTGACTCTGTACAGCCGTACTGGTTATCTTTCCAAGAAAAGCTCAATAAGTTCAATAATGTTGGTATTGATAGACTAAAACAATTAATTGATTCTTATTCAATAGTTGAAGAAGCTTAGAATAAGCGTGCTTACTCATTCCTATAGGATGCGTTAGCTCCAGTGTAATGCACTACATAAAATCCATTGTCTGTAATTGAAGCCTTTTTGCTAGCAATACTACATTAGTAATTAGAACTAACAGCTTGTTGCTATGAATCCCCTACGTATTTTGCTGCTACTGTTGCTGACTACAATAGCCGCTTGTAATTCAACTCGCGCCTCACTTGAGCAACCTACACAGGAATTGTCTGCGCGATCGCCCCAAACTTCCACTGCTTCCTCACCGCCTAAAAATCTGGTGCGAACTCAACCTTTATCACCAGCACCGATTCGTATTACCGTAGCCGATTTACCGAAGCCATTTGCTAGCGAAAGCGCCTCCAAGTCACCTGATGTCGTACCTATCCCCGATAACCCGACGCTGCGTGTACCTGCTGGTTTTACAGTTAATGTTTATGCCGAAAATCTAGATCGCCCTCGTTGGCTGGCGCTTACTCCTAGTGGCGACGTGCTAGTAACAGAAACTAGACAAAACCAAATTCGGCTACTGCGCGATACTAACGGCGACGGTGTTGCTGATGTCAACAAAATTTTTGCTAGTTCCCAAAATGGGCTAAATATCGCTTTTGGTATGGCTTTTGCTGACGATTCCTTTTTTCTGGGTAATACAGATGCCGTGATGCGGTTTCCCTACACCAAAGGACAACAGCAAATTACTGGCAATGGTGAAAAAATTGCTGATCTTCCTGGTGGTGGTTACAATCAGCACTGGACGCGCAATGTCGTTGCTGCACCAAATGGGGATAAGTTGTATGTCTCAGTTGGTTCACAATCAAACGTTGAGGAAGAACCGCTACCTCGTGCTTCTGTGCAGGTGATGAACTTAGACGGTTCCAATCAGCAAACATTCGCTTCTGGTTTGCGTAATCCAGTTGGCCTTGACTTTCACCCTACGACCAATGAACTATACACAACAGTAAATGAACGAGATAATATCGGCGATGACTTAGTGCCAGATTATTTTACACGGTTGCGACAAGGGGAATTCTACGGCTGGCCTTATACTTACCTAACACCAAATAACCTTGATCCGCGCCAAACTCAGAACGGCAAGAGTAAGCGCCCTGATTTGGCAGCCCGCACCAAGACACCAGATGTGCTATTTCAGGCGCATTCTGCGGCGCTAGGGCTTCAGTTTTACGATGGTAAGACGTTTCCCGAAAAATACCGCAATGGGGCTTTTGTTGCTTTTCGTGGCTCTTGGAACCGCGATCGCGCTACTGGTTACAAAGTTGTATTTGTTCCCTTTAATAGCGGCACTCAGGGCTACTACGAAGACTTCCTAACTGGGTTTCTACTCGATCCAGCCCAAGCAACTACTTGGGGCAGGCCAGTTGGCTTACTTGTGCTACCTGATGGTAGTTTACTTGTAACTGAGGAAGCCAATAATCGGATCTATCGTATTCAGTATCAAGGAAGTGAGTAGTAGGGAGTAGAAAGTGGGGAGTGAGTAGTGATTAGTCAATAAATTTGTTGTTGCATTTGAAATATTTTCTCTCCACTATTCACTGCTTTTGGGTACTTGATGATCAGGTTTTTCTTGCTTTTTGAGTTCTTCTAACTCTTGGGCGAGTGTCTGCTCCAAGGTTTCCATTACTACTTGAGGATCGGCAGCTTGCTTCATCTCCTCGGCTTCGGGGTCGTAACGGTTTTTTACATTGGGAAGATCGCGGCGTAGTTCCTCAATTAAGGCAATCATTTTAGCAATTTTTTGCTCAGATAGCAAGTCTAGTTGCAAACTCAGCTGCGCCCTTTGTTCCGCTAGCTTTTCTTGCCGATCTTGCTTGACTAAAACTACTATTGTCATCGGCAACGCAACGATACCTAATGCAAGCTGGAGTAAATCAAATGGAGGCGGATCGAATTGCGGTAAGCCTAAATCCGGTAAAGCGTTAGGGAGCAGCCAAAGAGCAACTACGAGTAAGCTATTATACAAGAAAGCAGGACGACCCAAAAAAGTGCTGACAGTTTCCAAAACCCTTTGATGTCGAGGGACGTTTCGCTCTGCGTTTGTGTGCAGTGCTACGATCGCTTCAATATTTTGACCTATATGGTCTGGTAGTGGAACAATCGGTATGCTTGTCTTACTCCAGTGGTGTTCTAAATCCAATTCCTCTAATTGGTTTTCATTATCCGGTGTTTTGCTCATCCTCACACTCCATCTTTAAAAAGCGATCGCTTACCTAAGCTAACGCTTGCTAGTTGAAGGTTTTGCAACAAAATAACACTTTTTAATTTTATGATATTCGACTTAAAGCGATTTAGTTGCCTACGCTGAATGCTAAAACCTCGCCTTACGTCAATTATCATTCATCTTGACATCAACTATTTTTGTCCTTGTTTGATTTTTTCTTCTTCCTCAAATCTGCTGCAAAAGCATGAACATACTACTAAATTCAAGGATTGTTAATTATTTGCTTAGATTCTTTCTTGTTCTTCTTCTGATATCTCAATTATTTTGAACAGCAAAGAAAGTCCTTGATATAGTGGCATTGATAAAGCTAATAGAACTATAGAAATTATCATGGCAAACACTTTGGTAAAAATTTTTATTGAGTGATTTTATCAATCAACTCTGTTTTTGACGTTTGAGTATTTTTAGCGAATACAAGTTAAATTTAGCTGTGTTACTAAGGAGCTAAAAAGCATATTTAATACTTGTTTATTTTTTAAAAGCTCGTCAAGCTTAAAGGATAAGTTCACACAACAAAGTTATCTAAAAAATATAACCCTAACTCTTGCGTGCCTTCAAGGAAAATTTCACTGATAAATTCGCCCACGTTTAATTTACGATGCACTTAATTTCAGTAAATATACGGTTTTACAATAAAAAATTTTATGGGTTTATAAACAATCGTTTTGCAGTTTTCGCGCTTGACATTTTGCATATAAGCAATGACTAGTCTCTGCCATATATCCAAAATCCTAAAATTTGCTTAAATCCCCACAGGGAGGCTTTGTTCGTGCAACACCGATTTATAATCTCTCAAAGGCGCGAACAAGATATGCTTAAAGACGCTTCCATGCAGTAATTTTTGCGGCGCGCTGTAGATCAAGGAGAAAATGTGGACAAGAAAATTCAACTGATAGACAGGTTGCGGCTTGGCTTTGCCGTTGCAACTGCAAAGACAGTAACGTTTATAGTGCGATCGCTGCGGCTAGGTGCAGCGAGTGTATTACCCGGTGAAATTGCCCGTCGTATTCAACCTCAGCTATTGCAACTGTTGAGTAGTCAGGTTAAACGGGGAGTAATTTTGATTGCTGGTACAAATGGCAAAACTACTACTTCACTGCTATTATGCACAATGCTGGAACGTAGCGGCTGGCGTGTTGCTCATAATACCGCAGGCGCTAATTTAGAAAATGGGTTGATGACGGCGCTGCTGGAAAATACGAACCTATTTGGACAACTGAGTGATGATTACGCAATTTTGGAAGTAGATGAGAATGTAGTACCCAAGGTATTATCAGCAATTCAACCCCGACTCATTTTAGGCTTAAATTTGTTTCGTGACCAACTCGATCGCTATGGCGAAGTAGATACAATTAGTCGGCGTTGGGGACAAGCGATCGCTACTTTACCACCAGAAACAGTTGTAATTCCCAATGCTGATGATCCTACCCTCTCATACATGGGTCAACAATTACCTCAAAAAGTTCTATTTTTTGGACTTAATGAGCCAGATCAGTATCTTGATGAAATTCCCCATGCTGTAGACTCAATTTATTGCCCTAATTGTGGACATCCTTTAACATATCAAGGCGTTTACTTATCGCATTTAGGAGATTACGAGTGTCTCAGTTGCGGATTTCATAAAGGAAAACTAGCGATTAATAGTCAAGAATATCCCCAAATTTTAATTGGATTATACAACAAATACAACACATTAGCGGCTGTATTAGCTGCTCAACAATTGGGTGTTGATGAAGCAACTATTCTTGATACTATTATTAACTTTAAAGCTGCTTTTGGACGTGCTGAAGAATTAGAAGTTAATGGCAAAAAGGTACGAATTTTGTTATCTAAAAATCCAGTAGGGATGAATGAAACAATCCGCGCCGTTAATCAGGTGGGAGGAAAGACAAAACTGCTGGTATTGAATGATCGCACACCGGATGGAACTGATGTATCTTGGATTTGGGATGTCGACACAGAAAAATTAGTAGAACAAGGCGGAATTTTGGTAGTTTGTGGCGATCGCGTTTATGATATGGCGCTACGTCTACGCTATAGCCAGCAGGAGGATAACGGCTTGCAGCTAATTGTGGAGGAAGATTTGAAAAGTGCGATCGCTACTGCCTTAGAACATACACCAGATGATGAAACTCTACACATTTTGCCGACTTATTCAGCCATGTTAGAAGTACGAGAAGTGCTGACAGGGCGTAAGATTCTTTAAAAGTTTTTGTTAGCTAGATTTTCATCTTTTTAAAGACTTAAATGCTACAATTACTCAGGTAAAAAGTCAGAATTAAGAGTTTTTTCTAAAGTAAAAACACACTCAATAGGAAAGCTGTCAAGCGATAAATTTGTTTCTAAAGCAGCTTGCTTACGTGCATCTTGATAACACTCATCAAAGACTTCAGTCAGGTAGTTATTTAAACTAGGACTATCTTTTAAACTACGTCTTAATCTCCGCCAATATTCAATAATAGTTGAAAGCCAGCTATTAGAACGTTTTTGTGGCTGATACTTGTATTTAATTAGGTGCATTAAGATAACCACTAAATTACTCTCCAGCGCGTGTTTTTCACTCCTCCCCATGCTTTCAATTTCTTTTATTAAATTGTCTAAATCAATCTCGTTAAATCTACCTTCTTTTAACTGGTTAGCTGTTGCTTCCAACCATAGATAAAAATCCTGATTATAAAGACTTGAATTATTAAGTGGTGTTATTTGCGGTGCTGTACTGGTCGCATGAATATTGCAGGTCAAAAAGCTTGTATTGGGCGGGGTGTTGCTGCAATTAGATCCAAAAACAATCAAGATTGGATAAATCAATTTATTAGTTTTAGTAGAAATAAAATATACGCATTAGGTAGCGGTTCAACTTTTCCAAATGTCTCATCTTCAGAATTGAAGAAAATTATTATTCCCTTTCCACCTAAAGATCAACAAGGTCAGATAGTTTCACAAATTGAATATCTATCTGCTGAAACCCAACGACTCGAAGCTATCTACCGCCAAAAACTCGCCGCACTCAAAGAACTCAAACAATCCATCCTGCAAAAAGCCTTCACTGGCGAACTCACCGCAGACATAGTTGAGGAGGCAGCATGAGCAACGATTTAACTCAACCGAGCGATATCCTGTTTCAAGAACGAAGCCAAAACCTGTACCAAACTCATTAATTAACCACTAACTACCCAAGAACTTGACTTATGCTGATCCAGAAAATAGTTCAAGAACTGCAAGACATCCTGAAGAAAAGCTAGCAGAACTTTATGACCTAATTCACTATTTTCGCTTAGGTTTAAGTCAAGAACGTACACAACCCCGCACCCCTGGTTTATTTAAAGGAAAACTCGGCGATGTTTTCTTTGAACTACTGCTAGAAGAGGAACTCCAGCAATGGGAATCAGCTAACTGATAGTTTCTACTGAAGCCAATTTGCCATGCTTAGACTATGACAGTTTTTGAGTATGACGAAAACAAAAGCCAATCTAATCTCGCTAAACATGGGATTGACTTTATTGAAGCTCAAAAATTATGGAATGACCCCAAGCTACTAGAAATTCCCGCCAGAACCCAAGATGAGCTAAGGTTTTTAGTTATTGCTAAAATAAATGGCAAACATTGGTCAGGAATTGTTACCTACCGCGATCAAAATATTCGGATTATATCCGTCCGCCGATCGCGCACAGAAGAAATAGCTATCTATGAAAGCTCAAGAATTTGACCAAAAATTTGACGATGGCGAAGACATCACCGAAATGCTTGATCTGTCTCAAGCCAAGCGACCCCTGTCTGCTCAAAAAAAAGTCAGCATCGATCTACCCATCTGGATGATTCAATTAATCGAGCGAGAAGCCAGCCGTTTAGGAGTAACGCCCCAGACAATTATCCAAACCTCCCTAGCTGAACATTTAGCGGTCAACAACTCCTCGTGAATGAAGCCGAAACCCGTGCCGAACTAATTGACCCCGCACTAAAAACCGCAGGCTGGGGAGTCATCGAAGGCTTCGGCCGTGAGCTCAGCCGAACGGTAGTCGCATCCGCCGCGAAGTTATTGCCCCTGGTCGCTTAATTGACAACGGTAAACGCGCTCAAGCAGACATCACCGATTATGTGTTGGTTTATCGTGGTGAAAAAATCGCCGCCCTCAACGAACTGAAACAATCGATCCTACAAAAAGCCTTTACTGGTGAACTCACCGCAGACACCCCAAAAACTGTTAAGGAGGAGATTGCCGCATAGATGAAACTGAAACCCCCGCCGAACTTATTGATGATTAAGCACCAACAAACCGAGGATTTGATTTATGCTGATTGATAAAATTATCCAAGAACTGCGAGAGATTCCCGAAGATAAATTAGCAGAAATTTATGATCTAATTTACTACTTTCGCATCGGCTTAGAAAGAGAGTTATCTGCTGAGGAAACACCCACTGAAGTTGACAGTGGACAATGAACAGTGGACAGTGAATAATTTTAAAAGGGGTAAATTACACAATTTTTTCAGATGTCAACTTTCAACTAAAAATGACGGATAACTCTCCCCTAAACAATAGATCTTTTGCCTTTGGTGTCCGAATAGTGAACCTGTATAAATATTTGTGTTCAAATAAACAAGAATATGTATTATCAAAACAACTGCTAAGGTCTGGAACAGCTATCGGTGCATTAGTCAGAGAAGCAGAACAAGCCGAAAGCAAAGCCGATTTTATTCATAAACTAGCGATTGCCCTCAAAGAAGCCAACGAAACAGAATACTGGATATTACTACTTCGAGAAACCAATTATCTCACCCCAAAAGAAAGCGAATCAATCTTAAACAACCTAAAAGAACTCCTAAAATTACTAACCACCATTATCAAAACAAGCAAACAAAAACTCAACCCAAAAACCTAACCTGTCAACTGTCCACTGTCCACTGTCCACTGTCCACTGTCCACTGTCAAATGAACGAAGCCGAAACCCGTGCCGAACTAATCGACCCCGCACTAAAAGCCGCAGGCTGGGGAGTGATTGAAGGCTTCGGCCGTGAGTTCAGCCGAACGGTAGTTGCATCCGCCGCGAAGTTATTGCCCCTGGGCGCTTAATTGGCAACGGTAAACGCGCTCAAGCAGACATCGCCGATTATGTGCTGGTTTATCGTGGTGAAAAACTCGCCGTCATCGAAGCCAAAAAACGCGACCTACCAGATACAGCAGGTTTAGGACAAGCAAAAAAATACGCTCCAAAGTTGCAGACTCGATTCGCCTACTCTACAAATGGCATCGGAATCTACCAAGTAGATATGCACACAGGGGCAGAAGGCTACATCAACCAATATCCCACCCCAGATCAACTGTGGTCAGCCACATTTAGCGAAGATAACCAGTGGCGAGATAACTTTGCTGCCATCCCCTTTGAAGACAAAAGCGGTACATGGGAAGCCCGTTATTATCAACACAATGCCATTAAGCACGTTCTAGAAGCAATCTGCCAAGGAAAAGACCGGATTCTGTTAACGATGGCAACTGGCACGGGTAAAACCTTCATCGCCTTCCAACTCGCCTGGAAACTGTTTCAAAGCCGTTGGAACCTCAGCCGACAACCCACACTTACTTCGACAAAGCTCAGTACAAGTCGGCAAGGCTCCCTTCGACAGGCTCAGGGCATCGCAGTGACCACCCGTCGCCCGCGAATTTTGTTTCTAGCAGATCGCAATATCTTAGCCAACCAAGCCTATAACTCTTTCTCTGCCTTCCCCGACGATGCTCTAGTCCGCATCGACCCCGAAGCGATCAAAAAACGGGGTCGAGTCCCCAAAAATGGCAGTATCTTTTTTACCATTTTCCAGACTTTTATGACCGGACGGGACGACGCTGGCAATCCTACGCCCAAATTCAGCGACTATCCCCCCGACTTCTTTGACTTCATCATCATTGATGAATGTCACCGAGGCGGAGCCAGCGACGAAAGCACCTGGCGAGGCATTTTGGAATACTTCTCCCCAGCCGTACAACTAGGGCTAACTGCCACCCCCAAACGTGCCAACAACGCAGATACCTACGCCTACTTTGGCGATCCAGTCTATACCTACGCACTCATTGACGGCATCAACGATGGGTTTCTTATACCAAATCCGGGTATTATAACCACGATAAGATTAGAAAAAGTCTATTTTGAGAAAATAATGCCGAAAAAAGTAAAGTTAGTTAATCATCTTAATTCAGAAGAACTTAAAGAAAAATATATCT
>JAHHHE010000216.1 GCA_019359535.1 Gloeocapsa sp. UFS-A4-WI-NPMV-4B04 | reverse complement strand
GAAAAGTTGCCGCTCTATCTCGGTTTCTTCGAGGTGGTTCATAACGCCCACAAGCGTGGCAAAGCTTTGCTTTCTACACTGCTGGAAATCCTATTGCCCATCTCCCCGAAACAGCGATAGAGCCTTGACGTTTATAAAATGACAGCTATAGGACTTTCGTGGTTTTAGTGATCGAGGTCTTTGAACGGTATTGTCAACTTAACCTGAACATAGAATAATCGTCCTGATTCCACTTTGTTCGCAACTGCTTGCCCATGTACTCCCGGCATCGTTTTCCCAGCGAAATCATCAGTTACTGTGTCTGGCTCTACTACACTTTCCCCTTGAGCTACCGAGACATTGAGAAAATGATGCTGGATCGAGGAATTGAGGTAACTTACGAAACAATTCGAGAATGGTGTCAGAAATTCGGGCAGCAGTATGCAAATCAACTCCGGCGTAGACGTCCGTACGTTGGAGACAAATGGCATCTTGATGAGGTGGTGGTGACGCTCAAAAAGCAGCAATATTACTTGTGGCGGGCAGTGGATGGGGAAGGAAACGTGCTGGATGTCTTGCTGCAACGACACCGGGACACGAAGGCGGCGAAGCGATTCTTCCGCAAACTGCTCAAAAAACAAGGCTTCGTGCCACGGGTGATTGTCACTGACAAACTCAAAAGTTACAAAGCAGCGAAGAAGCAGGTGATGCCGAACGTGGAGCATCGACAGCATAAGGGGCTGAACAACCTTTGCGAGAATTCTCATCAGTCAACTCGAACGCGAGAAAGACGGATGAGACGATTCAAATCCCCAGGGCAAGTACAACGATTTCTTTCCGCTTTTGGACCAATTCGAGGACACTTCCAGCCGAAACAGCACCAACTGACCGCTCACCACTATCGTGAACAGATGCGCTAACGATTTGAGGGTTGGCGAGAAGTCGCTTGTCTGAAACCTGCTGCTTAAAATCAGCCAAGCTGGCTACTCAGGAATCATCGTGCCGATTTTCGGATTTATCCCATTACCCCTCTTTTATCACTCTAAGCAGATGAAAATTTTGGTTGTGAGTTCAGTTGATGCACGCATGGGCAAAAGAAGTGATTCATCTGCGCTATCAACTGAGCAAATCCAATCTCTAATGCTGTATTCGGAAATACCGTGAGCCATCGCTTCAACCCATTACAGTAAATCAACGGTTGGATGACTAAACGCAGGTTGTTAAGCCAATGCTTCCACCCCCAAAGGTAGTTCCACCACGGATGTTGAGTAAACGGATGTTGGGCTAGGGGACAAGCCTCATTGAACGCATCCGCAAACAAACTGACCATGAGAAACGCACTCATTACCAGTTCCCACCACTTCGATAGGCTGCTCTTAATGGGTCAGGCGAAAGTCTGCCCAACCTAACACATCCTTGGCTTGCTTGAGCCCATACTCAATCCAGGTTCTAAATCCATAAGCGTTACCAATCTGCTCGAGTTTGATAGCTGGGTCAGACACCAGAACGAACGTGGTCGAATTCTCAGGTAAGGTGTCTTCTTCAGTCGTCAGCAGCCAATACTGTTTGCAATGTCGCTTACCGTAAATCACCTCTGCCATATAGCGCACCTCGGTCGTGCCATTGCTAAAGGTACGCTTGAAGGTTTGCCAAGCCTCCTGATAAACCTCCTGTGCTTCCGGTAACCACAAGGCATGATTACTGCGAATCGCCAGGATATAAGGTAATTCCAACTCGTCTAAAACATTGACGAAATTGAGCTTGCTCTCTCCGTACAAGCTATCAGCGCTTCCCCAGTTCATGCGCGAAATCCCATCGCTTGCAGTTGGCGAATCATCGTTGCGGCGATTTGCGGTTTGCTTTGATATTCATCGCCTGCTTTCAGCCGTTCTTTGGGTTTGTAGACATCATTGGTCAACGGGAGAATCATCCCATCCACTAAGCCGTAGGCAGTCACTGCAACAATGCCGTTTTCCCGCTTACCCAAATTACCGATATATTGCCGTTTGACATAATCGGTCTGCTTTCCCTTCTTGCGATCTCCGGTTTCATCAATCAGCAGAATCAATGTTCGTCCATTGAGGAGCTTGAGGATTAACTCCAACCGCTGTTGACGCAACTGAGATATAGTCCAAGGGGATTCACTCAAGATCAGGATGTAAGTTTTGATGATTGTCTAATCCCACCGCTCTAGCGATTGCTGGCAGGGATTTACGTTTGATCTCACTAATCATTCCCAAGTGCAGGAATTTGAACGCTTCATAGCTTCGCACTTCTGGGAATATTGCTTCAAAGTATTGGCAGTATTCATCAACGAATCGAATCGTCGACCGGGTCGGTCTAGAAGCAGCCATGGACTACAAAGCAGATAAGGGCTGTCTCTATTCTAGATATTCCCTGAAAAGAGTGACAAAAGAGGGTTACAGCAAATTTCATGTGAATAGACCGCAGTGATTGAACCAACCGATTACGTCATCGACAGTAATAATATTTACCGCTGCGGTCATTGCCTGGTCCAATGCCTCGTAAGTACGAGCAGCTTGAGAACGCAAGAACTGTTTGAGTTTTGACCAACATAGTTCAATAGGGGACAAGTCGGCATGGTTCAAAAACAGGCGATTTTGGGTAACAAAGCAAGCGAAAGCTAGCCACTGAAACTAGATGGCTTGTCAGCGCCGACGAACAGGCGAAAGGTAACTTTTGGGGGTGAGCAATTAGGCGCGTTGAAACCGCTCGAAACCTAAAAGCTCTAACCAGTGAGTATTCGGTTGACCCGTCATTAATTGTGTTGGACTCTTACCTACCCGTTCAGGACACTCGCTGCGCATAAAGGTGCGATGATTGAGGAAAAATCGTAGCAAGTCCAGATACTGGGAACCGAGTTGACGACGAAGGAAGAAGTAATTGCGCAGACGAGAATTGAGATTTTCCACGAGAGAACTGGCTCTTGGGGTTTGTTGCAGCGCCTGTCGTACAGCGGTCATCAGGAGATGAAATTTTCCGGCTAGCAGATGGTGCAGATGATTCCAGCGCTGCCAATAGGCACAAGAAAAAGGCTTTTTTCTATGCAGGAAGCAGACAGCCCGAATTAGATACTCAGGAGTATCAAAACGGTGGGCAATCTCAACAAGCTTTTCATCTAAAACCTTGGCGAAAGCGGGAGCAAGTCATCCCGTCGATTTTTGAGAGCTGTCCTTAAAGGACGAAGTCGATGTGGCAGTTGGCTTTCCCGTTGGCTTAATTCGGCGACGATAAAATCAAACAGTTCTTGTCGCTCTTCCAATGAAGGACCAGCCAGGGCTAAAATATCATGGCTGAGCCAGTGGATCAGAACCTTGATATCATTAGCCAGTTGCACGGCTTGCAGTTCAGCTCGACGAGCACTCGGTCAGTTTGGTGGAGAGGGTGCGACCTCGGCTTTGTAGTTTGGCTTTATCCATCGCCTGTTCAAGTTTTTGTCGGTGAGAATTAGCCGCAGCTGCTCGACGCGAGAGGAAGCTAACTAAATCTTTGGCTTGATGCTGGATGTGAAAGACATCTCCATGACAGGGTGTCTTGGGCCAAGCTACTGCTTGTCCAGCCCTGAGTCATGCAGGCAGCATCGGCAATAGTGTAGTCAGGATTGAGTCCTTGCTTGCCAGCATCTAGAAGATGCACTCCCCAAGTCAATACCCCTCGGTTAAGCCCATCCCATGACTAAATGTGGAGAGGAGATATGGCTGAAACGCTGGAAACCTCGTGACGAAAAATCACCCGAATTTCTTAACCGAAAGGTATTGCTCCCCAAGTGTCTTCATCCCTATGCTCAGCTGCCGCTAACAAGTAGCAGTAAGTTGAACTAGCATCCACGCCCACTAATACAGGCTGACTTCCCTGAAAGATTTCGTCATGCAGTCCCACTTGGATGGCAGACAAGTCTTGGGTAAGATTAATCGCAGATGCTTTCTGGGCAGCTCCTTGTAGCCGATTGTGAATTGTACCCATACTGATTGGCAGGTCAAACAAATCCGGCAATAGTTCCACAACACCTCGATACGAACAGTGGCAGATGAGGATTAATCCCAGAATCAATTGCCACAGCCAAGTCTTGGTGATCGGTAGGTAGAACAGCACCTCCGGCTCATCTGTGGTGGAACGGAAGGTAGCGTCCAATGCCTCATTGGCTTTCTGCCCCTGTTGGTAAAGGAACTTTCGGCTTACCTGATGTTGCGCTGCTAGATGGCTAATCGGTTCAGTTTTAGACAGAACTTCAATTGCTAAGCTTTTTCTGGAAGCAGAAGGCAGGCTGGCAGCAACCGACATCGGGTGACTCATTCTTTAGGCTACGGAGATACGACACCAAACAATGAGTATCTCCCATTATGTCTCTCACCTCAAATCTCCTTGACTGGTGGTCGCTTTTTCCCCAAAAGTAGCTCTCATAGTGTTACCTGCATTTGATCCATGCCCTTAGCAACAGGCATTGCATTCTTAACCAAGGAAATTGAGGCGGCTAGGACAAGTGTCATCCAACTAGAACAGGAGCGCCAACAGCTAGTAGCACAGCTAGATGTGTCTCAACAGCAACTGAAACAGTTCCAGCGTGACAACGAGCAGCTACGCGGTGAAGTTGCCCAACTGCAACAATCACAAACACAATTACAGCCGTTGCTGCAACTTCTCCAAGGATTTCAGCAGACACAAGCTGCGATTTCTCCTACCCCTGTGACAGCTACAATAAACGAACCGATAAGTAGTACAAAAGCTCCAGTTAGTCCTGATAATGGGACAGCATCTACTGTTCCACAACCTCAGACGCGAGCGCAGAGGGAGCCAAAAAGTTCAAACCAAAACTACTCTACAGAGGCGAAAGTAAATCGGATTATTGATGCAATCATTACTTACAATGATGCTCCTGAGCGGACTCATGCTCAAAAGTGGCCAATTTCTATCCCGATAGTGAAAGACCTGGGTAAGCAAATTGGGGCAACCTACCAGGCGGCTATTCAACGGGTGTTCACCCACGAGAACAGGAAATTGCGGCTCATCATGCTCAACATGGTCTAGGGAAGTATCATAATCGTGGGAAGCAGGGCAATATCACTCAGTTCATTCATCTCTAAACGCGATCGCTATGAATACAAAAGAACAAATTATTTAAGAAACTGAACAACTTCCAGAACCACTTTTATTAGAAGTATTAGAATTTGTGCGTTCCTTGAAGGTAAAGCCTCTTGCCCAAGAAAAGGCTTTTGGAGCTTATCTAGAGTCCGAGGAAAAATGGTCGGGGTATATCATCGTCTTGCAGACTCCTAAGTTTGTGCCAAGGGTAGATGTATTCAACATCCATAAACGCTTGATTGAAATGTTTGGTGGACTTGATGATGTTAGAGATGGTCTTTTGGACTCAGATCTCGTCCAACCCCAAGCCACTTCCTTTATTGAGCTTCTGCATCCAACTATTTCCGCTTAGGCTGCATACTTGGATCTGGCACCATAAGCCATCTGCTAGTTTAAAAATTAGATCCCTTATCAGTATAGTAAGTAGTACGATAACTGCAATAACGTTATAGTAAATTTCATTTTCGCCTTTATTATAACGTTATAGTAAATACTGCCTAAACCTTCAAATTCATACATAGGTTAAGTTTTCTAGAAGCTACTATGAGCAAAATCCTTGTAATTCTTAACGGCAAGGGAGGAGTAGGCAAGACCACCACTGCCTTCAACACCGCTGCTATCTTTGCAGAAAATCAACGAGTTCTGTTGGTAGATGCCGACTCTCAGGGAAGTGCAACTTGGTGGGCTGAACAGGGGGAGCAATTATTCGATATCACACCTGCTACAGACCCAAAAATCCTCAAAGATTTGAAGACCGTCAAAGACTACGATCTAATTGTCTGCGATACACCGCCGCACCTAGATTCTGGTACACTGCAAACCCTAGTTCAAGTTGCTGACTACATTGTCATGCCGACACCACCTGCTCCCCTAGATATTCAAGCGCTCATCGCAACAATCAAGCAGGCGATCGCACCCTTTCAAGTCTTACATCGGGTAGTTCTAACTAAAGTTGATCCGCGACGATTAAATGAAGCAATGGCAGCCCAAAACACTTTTATTCGCAGCAACGTCCCAGTTTTTAGTACCTTCATTCGTCAATATACAGCTCACGAGCGTGCAGTTATTGAAGGAGTTCCGATCAACCGCTACAAAGGCAAGAATACTCAAGAGGCTGCCTCTGATTACACTAGATTAGTTAATGAATTGCAACAATTGAAGGAATGGAATTAGATGGCGAAAAAAAATCTTTTAGACCTGATTGAAGCTCAAGCCTCTACTCTTAAAAGCCCATCTACTTCAACTCCCTCCAACGCAAAACCCTCAATACTCGATACTGAACTAGATACAATATTAAAACAGCGAATTCAAGAATTAGAAACTGAAGTTTTTGAGTTACGTAAAACAGCAACTAGCCAACAAGATAAAGGGTTTCTAGAGCAACAAATTCAGGAACTAACCAAGAAACTAGTACAAATTGGCGGCGAACACGAGATCAAGCTCGAGCTACTAGATCCAGATCCTGCCCAGCCTCGGACAATCTTTCCTCGACAGCTTATTGAAGAACGCGCTGAAAGTTTACGGCGGAACAATCAAATCAGCCCGATTATTGTTATCCCCCAAGCTAACGGACGTTATCGGATTTTTGACGGTGCTATTCGCAAACTAGCTGCACCTCGTGCCGGGCTAACAACACTGCGAGCTGTATTTCTACCCCATGACGATTCTCTTGACAATGCTTCTCGATTTGAAAAACAGTTGGTCACTGGAAAAGACACTGAAAAGCTTCACTATCTTGACCTAGCAAACGGGCTGATCCACATGATTTGTAATCGCTACCCGTACTTGAAATCCCAACAGTCTGACATTCCTAATATTCTCAACAACGCACTATACCAGGTCAAAAAAACTGGAAAACTGGCGCAACTCAACAAGATTAGAAATAGTTCCACTCTGCAACAACAGGAGTGGTTGGAAACAGTTGGTTTTGAATCTCCTGAAGCTCGCAATATATTTGAAGTCATCCTTGATCGTCAATTCAATCCTGCATCCGTTGCTAGTAACATATTCCCAATCTTAGCCATCCCTGATGACCTTAAAACTATTGTTCAAGAAACTGGACTAGAACCGAGTAAAGTTAAAGCAATTGCCAAGCTTACAGCCGAAACACTTAAAGTAGAAGAGGAAATTGCTAAGAATATTCGTTCTGAAATAGCATTAAAAATCGCAGAAGAAGAAAAATCATTGGAGGAAACAAACGAAGTAGTTCGGGAGATCGTCAAACAGTACAATCCAACCGCACCACAGGAAAATATCAAAGTCGAAAAAACAATTAAACAACTACAGAGTTTTAAATTTGATGGACTAGAGGTAAAACACCTAAAAGACATTCGGACTACTCTCCGGCAAAAACTGAAGGAGCTAGATACATTGATTAAAGGCAGCTGATGAGATATGCCTCAACAATCAACAGGCCCAAATGCTTCTTTTGGTGCGGAGCGCTCACTTCTAACTCAGCATCAGACGTAGCAAGTGCGAGAAGCAAACGCAAGTATTAGTTGCTCAAAAAATTTTGAATTAGATCAGCTTTTTCTATCCAGTCCTGCATCTCAACTTGTAATTGAAGCATTACACCAGGGTTGTTCTTTACGTCAAGCTGCTTTTAGAGCTTCTGTACCAGTTAACACTGCACGTAAAGTTCTAACGGTACTGCAAAAACAGCAGCAATGAGACAATTCGAGAGTGAAAGTCCCATAGGAGACTCAAAAAGTGTCGGAACACAATGAACCGCTCTCCATTATCCGTGTAGACTATACCTCTTTGGACAGCTTACTAGCATCCAGCCAGTGGCAAAAAGCTGATGAAGAAACTGCGGCAGTAATGTTAAAAATAGCCAGTCGTGTCACAGTTGGTTGGCTCAGAGAAGAAGACATTAAAGATTTCCCCTGCCAAGACTTGCAAACGATCAATGACTTATGGGTGAAGTACAGCCAAGGGCGTTTTGGCTTTAGTGTTCAGAGTAACGTTTGGGAAAGTATCGGGGAGGATTATGGTAACGTGAGTTCGGATAAGAAGGGGCGGAGCAGATAGGCTGAAAGTGCTTAATCCTCAACTATTTACCCACCCATGTTTAGTCTAGAAGCTTTGTTTTGCCATGTCGATGATTTTTGCGGCTGGTTTGAGCCTCGTTTTCAGCAGCAATTACTGTCAGATGACCAACCTCGGCGGCGACGCTCCCGTAGCTTGTCTTTGAGTGAGACCCTGACCATCCTGATTGCCTTCCACTCCTCGGCATATCGCAATTTCAAGGCGTTCTACACCCAGAAGGTCTGTGTTCACTGGCACTCAGCTTTTCCAGGCTTGGTCAGCAAGAGAGCGCTTTGTCGAATGGATGCCTTCAGAGAAAGGTGCCGTTATGTGCCTACTTACGTCACTGCTTTGGTAAGTGCAGTGGCACGAGTTTCATCGATTTGACCAGTCTCAAGGTAGGGTATTGACTTTGGGTGTTTTGAGAGGATATTTTTTCATACAGAATATATGTCTAAAAATATCCAATGTAAATTGGTGGTTAATGAAAGAATTAAAAAGTTCGTCGAGCCGATTGATTCGTCTGTTTAAACAAAGTCGAGAGAATTGGAAAGAAACAGCGCTTGAAAGACAACAAAAGCTGAGAGCGCTAGAAATAAAGATTAGAGATTTATCGCTTTCACGGGAGAAATGGAAAAAGCGTGCGATGAAAGCAGAAAAAGAATTACGTATACTTCGTGACAACTCAGTTGATGCACAAAAAAAGGGGAAGAAGTTTCAGAGCAAATAGAAGCTGTCACAGCTACTGGGCATCATTACAGCCTGAAAACAATACAAAAAGTAGTACAACAAGCAGTTGATTCTGGAAGTAGTTTACGAGGAATTGAAAAAACCTGAAGTGGGAAGTATCGGACTCAGAAGATAAAAGTCCGAGTTTCACTAGTGTGAGAAATTGGCTAGGAAGGATTGGGTTATATGAGCTTCAAAGAGTAAAAGAATATCGAACCGATTGGATTTTTATTATTGACCTAACAGTAGAATTAGGAAAGCAAAAATGCCTGGTGATTTTAGGAGTTGCTCAAGAATATCTGGAATCAGTCGTTTTTAGTTCAAAACGAGGGTTAAAACACCATGATGTCCAACTCTTAGCACTTGAAATTATGGACTCAACAAGAGGGGAATTAATTGAACAAAAGCTCTGTGAATTGACTGATATAGTTGGTTGCCCAATACAAATAATAGCAGATCATGGCAGCGACCTCGAAAAAGGAATTAAACTTTACTCTTCAAAATATCCTTCTGTTATTTATACCTATGATGTAACTCATGCAATGGCTTTATTACTTAAACATGAGTTAGCCGCTTCGGAAAAATATCAATCTTTTATCCAAAAGTGTAACCAGTGCCGACATCAACTACAACAAACAGAACTATCATTTCTCTCTCCTCCATCTCAACGTTCTGGATGTTGTTATTTTAATGTTGAAAAGTTAATTGATTGGGCGCAGAAGCTTTTGAATTGCCCAATTGATACTTTACTTAAGTTAGTACCAAATAGTGAAAAAGAAATCCTCAATCAAAAATTCACTATGAAGTTTGGTTGGTTAAGAGATTATCTGGAAGCTATTTACTTATGGGGTCAAATGGTTCTGATGACTAGGACTTTGGAGAAGCAACTTAAAATCAATGGAATTAACCAACAATCGAGAATTGAGTTTGAAAAGAATCAATTCTCAACGTCAACTAATTTTATTTCGGTTTTTCAAGACAATATTCTTGAATATATTACAACCGAAATTTCTCTAATCCCCGTAGGAAAAACTTTTTTGGCGACTTCTGATGTCATTGAATCTATTTTTGGTAAATACAAACATTTTTCCTCTAGATGTCCTCTCAAACAGATAGGTCAGATGGTTCTGAATATTTCTTTGTGTACGATGAATCTGGCAGCTTCTGTGGTTAAGGAGGCATTAGAAAATGTTCGCTATCTTGACCTTCAGTCCTGGTCATCTCAAGTTTTTGGTCAGTCCATGCTCTCAAAAAGAAAAACTGTATTTTCGACCTTCAATGAAGGCACAGATACTGCATGAAGTTTTTTCGGCGATTTCTCTATAAAGCTGGAGTTTAGACTAAGCAACAAGAAACGACCCAGCAACGCTGAGTTGAAAAGAAACAGGCTTCAGGAATGAAACTCTAGGGTACTAAGCAGATTCTGGTTGCTGACTTTTCCTGTTAAGTCTTGAAAAGCTTGCCAACAAAGGATTTGAGAAAGAGCACAGCAGATACGGTACAGTAATTGAAATTGGGTGCTAAAGGTGACGAGCAATGCTTACCTGGTGGGAGAAAAATTTTGCAACCATAGAACCAATACGGTTCAGTTAAGGTTTAGACAGTACTGAGGATGCGAAAAGTAGGAGCCGAGTTTTGGCTTCCAGTTCTTCGGTGGAAAGGTTTTTTTGAGGGAAACTTAGACACGCGCTTTTTGACAACTC
>JAHHHE010000215.1 GCA_019359535.1 Gloeocapsa sp. UFS-A4-WI-NPMV-4B04 | reverse complement strand
CTGGTTGAGTGCATCGCAGATCGCGTCTTCCGCGTCTAGCATTGAACGATTGAATCGAATCACGACTTGGATGGTCAAACTATCTGCCAGATCGTGGGTAATCGTAGCGACCATATTTTAAGTTTCTCAGAGGGTGGTGTTTTTTTGACTTGGTTACTCCTCTTAAATTCTACATTAAGTTAAAGCCATACCCAGGTGGAGTGATGCTACAATTCCTGTTGCCCACACTAAGAAAAAGCCAAATCCTCATAACAGCATTGAAATAATCAATACTTGTACCTTGACCAAGGAACCAAGCACTTGTACCAGTGGTAATTGTAAGACTGCTCTAACTGAGATATAACACCAGGTAAATAAGTTGGCAACACTCCCCACTGATATCCCAACTTGCTTGGCACTATTAGCAACAATGTTGGTCAAGTACAGTGGCAGAATGATATTGACTAAAGCAACATAGGTGGTAAATAAAACACTAACTAGAACGAATAATCTGAGTGAGTGATTGTTGAGCGTTGTAACAAATTTCTGCCATACTTTAGTTGACTCTGGTTGCTCCTGCCGAGTTTTTCTGGTCGCTACCTGAACTAAAAGCAGAAATATTAACAGAATAAAGCTATCCTCATATCTTGCACTAAGCTTAAATGCTTTCACTAGAAATGTTCTAGATAATTTCTGGAAATACATTAGTTTGCTCTGATTCAATTTCGCTTAAATGCTTTCACTAGAAGTGTTCTAGATAATTTGCCTTCGCTCTGGATTTTCGTTCAGATAAGGTTTCTCAAGGTTAAACGCGCGCTCACCTGAGAAAGTAGTGAGAGCTTAAAAAGCCTATTTTTGCGTTAGATGCAAAATGTCAGATTCCTCTCGCTATGCTCTATATTCATCACGGCAAAAATACAAATCTAAAACATCAGTAATTTCACTAATTGCATCTAAAAATTCTCCTGTTATAAAGGGAATGTAATGATTACAAAAAGTTTTTGTAATTGTGATAGTGAGCAAACTTGGTTATTTTTAAATCTGGGTAAACCTACCTAGAAAAATG
The DNA here is from genome assembly GCA_019359535.1 of Gloeocapsa sp. UFS-A4-WI-NPMV-4B04. Taxonomy (GTDB): domain Bacteria; phylum Cyanobacteriota; class Cyanobacteriia; order Cyanobacteriales; family Chroococcidiopsidaceae; genus JAHHHE01. The sequence goes on along the minus strand of JAHHHE010000215.1, from coordinate 9,587 downwards.
CTCGTTTCCCATCCATGAGAATATAGCTTAAGCATGATTGTGAATCTGCATATTATTACTAAAAAACTAACTTCAAGATTAGTAATAGCTCACCTTCTAAATGTAAAAAGCTATATTTTGCTCCTCAAAATTCTTTATTAGGATCAAAATAGTTTATGAAACTTTTTTCTGAAACTTTACTTGAAGAGAGATTTGACTTTTCTGACCTAGAGCAAACAGTAGCATCTACAATTCGTTTAGCAGCACAGAGTCCCTTGTCACTGTATCTCTTTTTCCAGCAATACATCTACTTTAATAGCTATGCATCTTCAGTAATTTCCCGACTCGCAAGTTCTATCGCCATGTCTCGTTATTTGTTTGCTGACCCGGACAAGTTGGTGATTGAGGAGGCAGATCGGGGGTTCGAGATTTCTGCTGAAATTATGGTTGCAGCGGCTGATGAAGGAGCATATGGAGTTACACACCGTGCACTAGCTCAATTGCTACTCAAGACTGTGGGAGACTATGCAGAACTTTCCACTGATAAACGCAACCAATTTTCTAGGGTTCCGACTTGGCTGAATGAGATTGTGGGGGCTGTAATGGCTGGCTACCAGGGAACTCCTGACGACGCTGCTTCCTTAATTCAGGCAATAGGATTTCATGCGGCTTCTGAAATGTTGGGCGATCGCGAATACGCACTGCTTGACATGATCGTGTGCCATGAAAACCGAGGAGTCGGATTTGAGCGCTACCTCAAAGAGCAGACTTCTCCTGTCACAATTCGAGAGCATCGGTATAGTCCTTGGTGCTATGTTCTGATTCACGGCAAGCATGAAGGGGTTGGTGCAGAAGCTAGGCACTTTGTGCATGTTTTGGACGCTATTAATATGTTATTGCTCTACCGACCTGAGCCAGAGCAGCAAATTTTGGAGTGGGTGTTTCAGGGCTTTGAAGCGTTTGTGGAGTTACAACAGCGCCTGTTCACAGAGATTTCCCGTGAATGCTTGGAATTACTTCAAACTTCTGAAACAACTCATTTACTGCCAGTTTAGTGGCTAGAGCATTTCTTGACTTGCAATTGCTCTACTAGGGCAAAGATTTCTTTGTCCCAATTAAGGATTTAAACCAACTGAGGAGGTCGATATTGTGAATCCTCCTGCATCTATTGATATTACTGCTCTATATCAGTAGCAACTACCCATCCATGTATTGAATTGGGAACTCTTTTAAATATGCTTAACTGGCAAGCAGTAATCGGTATAGGTGCGGGTTTCCTCTCTCTACTGGGTTTTGTACCTTACCTATTCACGATCTACCAAGGGAAGACTCGACCTAATCGAGCAACTTGGTGGATTTGGGCAATTGTAGGTATCATACTCAGCACTAGCTATTACTCCTCTGGTGCTGTTGATACCCTATGGGTTCCAGCTTGTTCGGCGATTGGTCATTTCCTAATCGCTATTCTTGCTGTTAAGTATGGTGAGGGAGGCTGGAGCCGCTTTGACCGAGCATGTCTCTTGGCAACTGGCATCAGTCTCTTCCTCTGGTGGCGATTTAGTTCACCAGTCATCGCGCTCTCGATTAATATCGTGATCGATTTTCTAGGCGCATTACCTACGATTAGAAAGTCATATTACGAGCCTAAGACAGAAGACCCGCTCACATGGATGATATTTCTGGCAGCTCATACACTTAATCTTTTCGCCATCAACCATTGGTCTTTTGCTCTCTCAGCGTATCCACTCTATTTATTTAGCGTCACGAGTACCATCGTTGTCCTCCTTCTGCGTTCCAAAATGCGAATTCAACCAAACTCTTACAAACCGAAAAGACGGAGAAGAATAAGCAAGAGCAAGGCGCTTTAATGTAGATGACACGCGCAATAAGCGTTAGTGAATAGTTTGGCTCCTAGTTTTTAGTTTCTGAGTCCTGAATTCTCCTTTGTATGTATTATTTTGCAAATTGGTTAATTAGATTCAACTAACTTAATATAGATTTTCAGTTTTAACTGGGCATTCTATAGATATAGCAGTTTACAATTGTCAACCACATATCAATCGGCTGCGAGAGCTTACAGCCGGATACCCCAATTCCGGTATCTGATGTATTGCCAATGTGAAACGGTATCAGCAAGTTGTGCAAATGCTAATCGAGTAGTCGACTCAGGCTTATGTTATTAAAAACCCTCTCTAGCCAGGTTGCTGGCCTGGGAAGATCGAGAAAAGCTTCACTGCGTCTGATTCTTGTCATCCCCTTTGTTCTGCAAATCTTTGTGACTGTAGGGCTGACAGGATACCTATCACTACTTAACGGACAGAAAGCTGTTAATGACTTAGCTAGTCGGTTGCGAAATGAAGTGAGCAACCGCATTGCTCAACACCTCGATAGCTACATGGAAATTCCCCATAAGGTTGCTCAAGTCAACTCCGATGCCCTCAATATGGGCTTGCTAGATTTACAAGACAAAGGACAACTAGGGCAGTTCTTCTGGAAGCAACTAAAGACATTTAATATTGGCTATATCCTCATTGGTTTCAAAACAGGTGATTACGTGGCTACTGGGTATCTTTTTGGTGATGAGCGCATTACCATTGATGAACTTTCCTTGAAAAATTACAATGGTAGTAAACATCTTTACAGTTGGGCAGTAGATAGTCAGGGTAAGCGTACTAAGATTATTCAGGACAATGGGGAATTTGTCCCAAAAAATGAGGGTTGGTATGCAGAGGCAGTTAAACAAGGTAAACCTGTCTGGAGTCCGGTTTATAACTGGCTGGTAGAACCCTTTAATTTATCCATTGCTGCCAGCCGTCCTATCTATGATTCAAACAACAATCTGATTGGTGTGATTGCCGTTGAACAACGCCTTTCACAGATTAATAATTTTTTGCACCAGTTAAAAGTTAGTCCATCCGGAAAAACCTTCATTTTGGAGCGTAATGGACTGTTAATTGGTAGTTCTGCTGTTGAGCAACCCTTCACAGTAGTGAATGGCAAACCCCAACGCTTGAAAGCTTCAGAGAGTAAAGACCCATTTATTCAAGCAACTACAAAATATTTAACAGAACAGTTTGGTAACCTTAACAAAATTCAAGGTACTCAAAAACTTGACTTTTCGGTTAAAGGTAAGCGTCAGTTTGTCCAAGTGGAGCCTTGGCAAGACGAGTTTGGTATAGATTGGCTGATGGTTGTTGTAGTGCCTGAAGCAGACTTTATGGAGCAAATTAACGCTAATACGCGCACAACAATCCTGTTATGTCTGTTAGCTTTAGGACTAGTAATCATCTTGGGGTTCTATACGTCTCGCTGGATCACCCAACCTATTTTGCGATTGAGTGAAGTTTCGGAAGCGATCACCAATGGAAAACTTGATCAGAAAGTGGAAGAGTTCAAGGTCAATGAACTCAGTGTTCTCGCCCAATCGTTCAACCGCATGGCACAGCAGCTGCGCGAGTCTTTTAGTGTATTGAAAAAGACAAATGAAGAACTAGAAATTCGGGTTGAGGAACGCACTGCTGAACTGAAGGAAGCCAAAGAAGCAGCTGATGCTGCCAACTATGCTAAGAGTGAATTCCTAGCCAATATGAGCCATGAACTAAGAACCCCCCTTAATGGCATTTTGGGTTATGCTCAAATTCTTCTAAAGGATAAGACTACCGATTCTAAGCAAAAGGATGGACTAAGTATTATCCAACAATGTGGCTCCCATTTGCTGACTTTAATTAATGATGTGTTAGATATTTCCAAAATTGAGGCAGGAAAACAACAACTCTACACTACGGATTTTCAGTTTGAGAATTTCTTACTGGGAGTACAAGAAATCTGCCGCATCAAAGCTGAACAAAAAGAAATTGACCTCAGTTATCAACTTCTCAACGACTTGCCTGTTGTCATCCATGCTGATGAAACACGCTTGCGACAAGTATTGATTAATCTCTTAAGCAACGCCATTAAGTTTACTGACACTGGTGGCGTAACATTTAAAGTTGGTGTAGTGACTAATTCTTTAGAACTCCTTGATCCTGCAAACGCAAAACTATCAACAACAGATCCTCCAGTCCTACTTTCTCCCAATCAGAGAAGTGAACCAACAATTCATAAAATTCGCTTTCAAGTGGAAGATACTGGCATTGGCATGACTCCAGAACAACTGGAGAAAATCTTTTTACCGTTTGAACAAGTAGGAGATAATTTCCGTAAGGCAGAAGGCACAGGCTTAGGACTGGCAATTAGCCGCCAAATTGTGGAAATGATGGGAGCTGAACTTAAAGTACAGAGTAGCTATAGAGTAGGTAGCAAGTTTTGGTTTGATCTTGACTTACCCATAGTAAAGAATTGGATAAAATCAGATTTCTTAAAATTAAACCAAAACGTAATTGGCTACCAAGGTAAGCAAAGGACTATTCTAATCGTCGATGACGGTTGGGAAAACCGCTCCGTAGTCATCAATTTGTTGGAACCCATTGGCTTTAAGGTAATTGAAGCTGCAAATGGACAAGAAGGTTTAGACAAAGCTAGGGAATTTCGACCGGACTTAATTATTACTGACTTGTCTATGCCCGTGATGGATGGATTGGAAATGACCAAACAATTGCGGCACTCACCAGCAGCCTTCGAAAACGTATTAATTATTGCTTCTTCGGCTAGTGTATTTAGCTCTGATATCCAGCAGAGTCAAGACGCAGGCTGTAAAGATTTTTTACCCAAACCATTACAAGCTTCAAACTTATTTGACCAGTTACAACATTATTTACAATTGGTATGGATTTACAAATCTGAAAATAAATTAACCAGTGGATCTCCAGTTTTTACTCAGGTTGAGGAAATGATAGTTCCCCCTTCAGAAGAACTCATTGCTCTATGTCAAGCTGCTAAGGCTGGTTATGTTTTAGATATTCAACAAGAGGCCCATCGCCTTAAGCAGCTCAACCTTAAGTATGTAGTCTTTGCTGATAAAATTCTCGAATTAGCAAAAGATTTTGATGATGAAGCAATTGTTAATTTAGTTAATCACTATATAATTGAGGTTTAGAATAATGAGCTTTCAACAAAGCAAAGTCCTAATTGTTGATGATAATCCCACAAATATTAAAGTTTTATTTGATATGCTAAATCACTCTAGCTTTAAAGTTTCTATTGCTAAAAGTGGTGAAGATGCACTTTCAAAAGTGCAAATGGTATTGCCAGATTTAATCTTATTAGATGTAATGATGCCAGGTATTGACGGGTTTGAAACCTGCCGCCGCTTAAAAGTCAATCCAAAAACTCAAGAAATCCCAATAATTTTCTTAAGCGCCCTTGATGAAGTAATAAATAAAGTGAAAGCTTTTGATGTTGGAGGAGTAGACTACATCACTAAACCTTTTCATACAGAGGAAGTTTTAGCTCGTGTAAAGAATCAATTAGCTTTTCAGGCGGCTAAAGCAAGTATTCATACTGCTCTAGAAAAAGAAAAAGAACTTGGCGAACTCAAAACACGCTTTGTTTCCATGACTTCGCATGAGTTCCGTACTCCCTTAACAACGATCTTATCTTCGGCTGAGTTACTAGAAAAATATAGTAACAAACTAGCTGAGGAGAAAAAAATTCAACATTTGCATCGTATTCAAACATCAGTCAAGCACATGACTGAATTGTTAAATAATGTGCTGTTAATTGGTAAAGCTGAAGCTGGAAAGCTACAGTATCGACCAGTAGCAGTCAATTTATCACAATTTTGTAGTGACTTAGTAGAAGAATTGCAACTTAGCAGTGGTAATAATCACACAATTGCTTTTCACGAAGAAGGTGAATACAAAACAGCTTGTCTAGATGAAAAACTGCTGCTGTATATCTTTAGTAATTTGCTCTCAAATGCAATTAAATATTCACCTGAAGGTGGCACTGTCAATTTTGATCTAAATTTTCAACTAGAAAAAGTGATTTTCCGAGTGCAAGATCAAGGAATTGGGATTCCAGCAGCAGAGCAAGATCAACTGTTTAATTCATTTCATAGAGCTAGCAATGTAGGCACAATTTCTGGGACAGGATTGGGTTTAGCAATTGTCAAAAAAGCTGTAGATTTACATCAAGGTGAAATTGCTGTCAAAAGTGAAGTTGGGGTTGGCACAACGTTTATAGTTACGCTGCCATCGAATAAAATAGGTATAGATAATTAAAAAACTACTCATTTCAAACAAAGTATCAATCCAAGCTAAATCAGATTTTTTTAATTAATATAAACCAATGAAAAAGATTTTAGTAATTGAAGACGAACCAGCAGTTAGAGCTAATATTCTCGAAATTCTTGAACTTGAAGACTACAACGGCATTGGTGCAGAAAATGGTCTTATTGGTGTTTTGTGGGCGTTAGAACATATACCTGATTTGATTCTTTGTGACGTGATGATGCCTGAACTTGACGGACATGGTGTATTGACGACGTTACGCCAAGAACCTGTCACTGCAACAATTCCCTTCATTTTTCTAACAGCTATGGCTGACAAGAATGATTTACGCCAAGGTATGCTATTAGGGGCAGATGATTACCTGACTAAGCCTTTCACAACTAATGAATTGCTGAGTTCAATTGCGGCTCGATTTGAAAAGCAGGAAGCAGTTATTCAGCAATACGGTAGCGAAATTGAAAAAACTACTTTGTTACAACGAAAACTAGAGGAACTTCAACAAAACGTTGATGCTAAAGATAAAATTTTGCAAAAGACTCAGCAAGAGCTATGCTATTTTTTGTCTAAAGTTAACATGGCGCTAAGTGTACTGAAGCAGACTTCAGAGGGAACAAAGCGCGATCGCTGTGTACACATTTTGCAAGAAGCTTGCAACGGTGAAATGGCACTGCTTAATCAGATGCCTTCCTTACTTGATTTTCTTACTCTCGAAAATGCCAACCTTTTACGTGAACTAAATATAGTAAGCAGCCAACCAGAGGAAATAGATTTAGTGCTTGAAAATGAGGAATTGTCAGAAATAAGCTTCCCTTTTTAAAATAGTCAGCCTTTCTTTCTTAGAGGCTGTTTGTAAATGTGTTTCTTGAAAGGTTAAGTGGCTCGGAAATAGGCGTTGCGGAAAAGGTAATGATGAAATTGCTAGAATGGATAAATGAAATGTCTCAACTGCAACTCTAACCAAACAGTCAAAAACGGGCAACGAAAAGGCAGACAGTGCTACAAGTGCAAGTAGTGCGGTCGTCAGTTTCTGGAATCTTATCGCCCTTGGCAATACTCAAGTGATGTAAAACAACTATGTCTCAAAATGTACTTGAACGGTATGGGACTACGAGGTATTGAACGAGTGACCGATATTCACCACACTACAGTTATGGGGTGGGTAAGACAAGCAGGATTAAACTTGCCAGATGTACCAGAGCCGGAAGAAGAATCATTAATTACCGATCTAGATGAATTACAAACGTTCGTGGGCAGCAAACGGCACAAGGTTTGGTTATGAACTGCGGTAAATCATTGGCGAGCTGGAATCATTGCTTGGGCAATTGGTGATCGTAGTTCTTTAACGTTCCAATTACTTTGGCTAGTAGTCAAGTGCTGGCAAAGTTTTTGGTATGTCACTGATGGGTATGCTGTTTATCCAAAGTTCATCAATGGCTCTCAACACTTAGTCAGTAAAACTTATATGACGCGAGTGGAAGGGGAGAATACAAGATTACGCCACTATCTAGCACGGCTACATCGAAAAACCCTGTGTTACTCCAAGTCAGTAAAGATGATTAGGTGTTCTGTCCGGCTGTTGTTGCACTACTTACGGTTCAAAATAGTGCCTATTTCTGCCTGAATCATTACAGTTTCCGCAACGCCCAGTATCAGCAGGAACTGATACTTCGTAACACTTCACTCCATCTTCGATTTGCAGCACCTCAACTCCATCGAAATACAACTGGATGGTTTTGGGCTAATTAGTCACGATTGGTTTGTAAATAGCTGATTGACCGTTGGCTTAACTTACGGTTAGCTGAATTCTTGCATTCTGGTGGAAATCAAGTCAATCCAGCTTTACTTTTTGCAACATAAAATTTTTTAAGACCAAGAGTGTAGCCAAGACTACTTGGAAATAGAAATGAGATCACTTAACCCCAACACGCTTGGAAATAGCAGCTGGAATTATAAATCTATGGCTATCTTAAACCAACCAGGTCGCTTTGCTCAAACAAGTGTAAACCACTTATGATAGAAATTGATTTTGATTTTATCAACTTTTTAAGGACAACATGGCAGGACGAAAGAAATTAACTCGTACTAGCTTGCACGCTAGAGTTGCCCCTAATACGACAGACAAACTAAAGGAGATAGCCGAAGCATTCGGTTATACATATGATGGAGAGGGTTCTACAGGTCAGCTATTGGATGCGATAGCTGAGGGGAAATTACTGCTGCTTCCTAGTAATCAACATAAGTAAAAGTGTCATCATCCTTTAATATTTTACTATTTCAACTTAAAAGTGGTTGACAGATATGTAGAAATAGCTTAAATTAAGTATGGGAACAAACAGTTCCCCTTTGAACTCGCACTAGGAAGGAGGTAGATACGAATCAATCAAATACCAAAGGTAACGGGAACAATCCTAAACCTCAAATTGAAAAGGTTTATGAGCCTTTAGATGAAGGGCGATGGACGGAACTCGATACCGACACTCAAAGACGCGAACTTACCTTTAGCGAGGAATTGCGTCAAGAGCTAGAACTTCCAGAAACGGACGAAGAATCTGAATCTAACTAACTAGCTCTTAAGGAAGTCTCAGTACCAGTGAGACTTCCTTTCCTGAAGAGTATATATAGGAGTTAAACGTGAAATTAATCACTCCTTATCATTATAAAGTGTACGAGCGCTCTGGAACCCGATGGTTTGCCAGAGATGCTGTCAAAACGTTTTATAACGCGACCGACCGACCTTTGGATCTTTTGAATGCCGAACAGCAGTTTGGGTTAACAGTAGAGCAAGTGATTGTCGCACTATTCCGGATTAATGGTGGTAAAACTGGGTTTTACTTAGCGAATTTGCGCGATCGCAAATACTACTACTGTGGTTATAGTTGGGAGGATGTCAAAATGACTCTCCATAATTTGGGCATTGGTCGGGCTGACCCAGTGGAGAGTTAATATTCGTAGTCTTTTCAGTCAAACCTCATTATTCCTATACCCAATCTCTAACCCTCATCAAAGCTAACAATCACAGAATAAGTTTCTAGAGCTTGCCCTTGATAACCAACTACAATTTGCGTTTCGGGATCGTACATTCTTACTTTCCTGAGTAAATGCTGGACAAAGTTACCATTGGTAGCAATTGCCTCTTGATGTTCAGGAGATAATAGAACCTCTAGGGGACGAAAATAACTATGAACTTCTTTACGTATTCCAAATAGCCAATTTGGACATAGCCCCTGCAACCAGGTTTGTTAACAGCAATAATCTGTGACTGATTATTAGTGATAAAGGCTTCAACTTCCTCTTCAATTGAGCGAATTCTTTTTATACCAATTCTTTATGAAGCTGCGCTAAATAAAGCTTCAAGGATAAAGTCGTAAGAAGTGAGAGAGGCAATCATGGAAGGTGTAATTTCTTTGAGAACATCAGTTAACTTGTGCTGTAGTTGCG
>JAHHHE010000214.1 GCA_019359535.1 Gloeocapsa sp. UFS-A4-WI-NPMV-4B04 | reverse complement strand
TTGCTCCGCAATATCGTTATTAATCTTGCACGTCAACACGGCTATAATTCCCTGACCAAAGCTGAACGATTTTTCTCCCATAACATCCCTCAGCTATTTTCCCTTTTTCAATGAATTATCCCTGGGACTTTAGAGTGTGCCATTTAATGATAAATGCGATCGCAATTAGGGTTCTGTACGCTTTCGGGCATAAGAGACAATTTAAAAATAGTTCGTTGGATCTAACCAGTCCCCAGCAACCGATCGAATTCGTCTTTAATCACCTTATAACACTCGCAAGCGGTTAATTCCAAATTCTCTTGATTCAGGATGGTAATTTTGCCACGAGAGTAGCGAATCATTCCCGCCTCCTGAAACGTGCTAGCAGCTACGGTAACACCAGAACGGCGTGTGCCTAGCATATGCGAGATAAATTCCTGTGTAAGTGGTAGCTCGTGCGATTGGATGCGATCGCGGACTGTCAGCAACCAACGCGCAAATCGCTCTTCTAATGTATGCAGGCGGTTGCAAGCAGCAGTTTGAGTAGTGTGGCTATATAGCGCTTGTGTGTAACGCAGCAGCAAGCTTTGTAGCGCACCACCTTGGTTAAATTGAGTTAAAAGCTGTTCTGCTTCCATCCTCATGGCAGTACCTGGGATTTGCACCATTGCCTGAGTAATCGTGGCGTTTCCTCCCCAACATACAGGCATACCCGCCATGCCTTCTTTACCCACTATGCCGACTTCAACGATCGCGCCGTCCGCCATAATGGAGACTAAAGAAACCAATCCCTGATTTGGAAAGTAGACGTGACTAATCTCTTCACCAGCATCGTAGAGGACTTGGTGACGTGAGAGTGAGACGAGTTCAAGGTGGGGGATAAGGCTTTCGTATTCGCGATCGCTTAAAGCAGCTAGTAGCCGATTTTCTCGCGGCTGCTGAGGGTTAATAGATACAGACATTAGGATTATCCTTAATCTTGAGCCATGCGTTTAGAAAAAACAGCTAACTGCACAAGGGAAAGAATGAAGAACCCTTACCTAATGTCAAAAGGTGTATCTAAAGACAAAGTTAGATAGTAACTAGCTGCGAACAGCATTTTCTTTATATTAAGATATTATAGCGCATTGTAGTTAATTTCTAATATTAAATGTTAGGTACTTCCAAAACTAAATTATATATTTCAAATAAGAAAGCTAAAGAAACATTAAACGGCTACATTTTTATGACTCCTACAATAATTATTTTAGGAGTATTTCTGTTATTACCTATTTTATTTGCAATAGTTCTTGCTTTCTACAAAGTTCAGCCATTAGGTGAAGTTAGTTACAATTTCAGAGGCTGGAAAACCTTTCTGCGGATGGTAAGTGATGAAAGAGTATGGATTGCCCTAAAAAATACAGCAGAATATGTAGCGATTGTTGTTCCTATTCAAACTATACTTGCTTTAACTTTAGCTTTAATATTAAATACTCGTCTCAAAGGAAAAACCTGGTTTAGAGTTCTGTTTTTTCTACCAACTGTCACCTCATCAGCAGGTTTAACTCTAATTTTTATGTGGATTTGTAACAGTAATGGTCTACTAAATAGTTTTCTCACATTTATTGGATTACCTACTTACAATTGGTTAGGTGATCCAAATGTTGCTCTAAAAGCAATTATGCTAATGAATATTTGGTCAACTGCACCGTTATTTATGGTTATATATTTGGCAGCGCTGCAAGATATTCCCGAAACACTTTATGAAGCAGCCACAATTGATGGTGCTAGTTTGTGGGATAAGTTTATTTGTATCACCTTACCATTCTTAAAGCCTGTCACCTTCTTCATTATTGTGATGGGCATTATTGGTACATTTCAATTATTTGACCAATCTTATATATTTTCACGCGGTTCCGGCGGCCCAAATAATTCAACTTTAACAGTTGTACTTTTGATTTATCAATATGCTTTTAGAAGTTTAGATATGGGTTATGCTGCTGCGCTAGCTTTGATGTTGGCGTTGGTAATTATGATTGTGACGCTGATTCAGCGTTACTGGTTTAAAGACCAAAAATTAAATTAAAGGATAAATTGTTGTGAAGCGTTTTTATTGGATAAAAGGAAGCTTATACACAATTTTAATATTGTACGCAATTATTACTTTTATTCCGTTTGCTTGGGCGCTTTCTGCCTCGTTTAAGCCATTGTCAGAAATTGTTGCAGGTGGGAATAATTTTATTCCTCAAGAGTTCACATTAGAAAATTACAAACAAATTTTTAGCCAAGAACCGCTATTTGGACGTTGGTTATTCAATAGTATATTCGTTGCTATTTGGGTTACTGGGTTCAATTTATTATTTAACTCGATGGCTGGTTATGCTTTAGCAAGAATTAATTTTGCTGGAAATCAAGTGTGGTTTTTGATTATTTTGGTTGTTTTAATGGTTCCTGGACAAATTACGCTAATTCCCACTTTTTTAATTTTAAAATCGCTAGGGTGGCTGAATTCTTATCAAGGTTTAATTGTGCCAAATGTTGTAAATGCAACGTTTATTTTTATGATGCGGCAATTTTTTATTAATTTTCCCAAAGATTTAGAAGAGGCAGCTGCGCTGGATGGATTGAGTTATTTAGAAACGTTTTTTCAAATTGTCCTACCTTTGGCTAAACCTGCGTTGGCTGCACAGGCAATATTTATTTTTATGGGTTCATGGAATAACTTTTTAACGCCGTTACTGATTGTCTCTGATTCAGAAATGTTTACTCTACCACTGGGTTTGAATACATTTAAGGGGCAGTATATTAGTTATTGGAACTATATTATGGCTGCGTCGATGATATTTACGTTACCAGCGTTGGCTATTTATGCGTTTTTTAATCGCTATTTTATTCAGGGGGTTACATATACAGGGAGTAAGTGATTTTATATATAAAAATGCTCTATTGGTTTGTAGGAAGTGTTGTTTTAGTTAACGAACTGCCTCAGCGAAGCGTCAGCCGTAGGCGAAGGCTTAAGCCGTTAGCGCCTTAGCGCGTTAGGCACAAAGGACACAAAGGGAAGAAAAAAGGAAGTTAATGAGTTAATAATCAGTTAAAAGTGATGTATGCGATCGCTAAATTATTTATCAGCAATTTAACTAATTTTCTCAAATATCATCAGGTGCTGAGTTGGTAAAAAACTTTGTGTTTCGCGCCATTGTAAGCCGACTGCTGACATCTCCTTACATACTTGTTTCTGAGTCATTTTGTGCAGTGCTTTAATCGGGATGAAGGGATTTTCTCGTCGATACTCAACTAGCGCTACTCGTCCATTTGGCTTAAGTGCTTTCACAACTCCTCGCATAACTTCATAAGGATTTGATAACTCATGGTAAGTATCTACCATCAGCACTAAATCAACACTATTTAATGGAAGCTTGGCATCAGTAATGCTTCCTAATATCGGTTCTACATTAGTAATACTATTTTCTTTTTTTAAGAAGTTGATAATATCTAACATCTCTGGCTGAATATCTACAGCTAAGACTTTTCCTAAAGGTACTTTTTGAGCAATCCGAAAGCTAAGGTAGCCTGTGCCAGCGCCGATATCTGCTACGATGTCGGTGGGTTTGAAGTTAAGGGCATTTACAAGTTTAGTTGGCTGTTCTTCAAATTCTCTACTAGGTCGTTCTAGCCAAAGAGCTTCTGTATGTCCCATTACTTTAGCAATTTCTCGACCCATATAGAATTTAGCAATACCATCAGGACTGTGAATGGTACGTGATTGATAATTACCATTACTATCAACGTCAGTGGCTGCTAGCGTTTGACACGCACTCAGCATTAGATAGCAGAAAGTAATGCAAAAAATCACTGCTACACGCAGCAAGGAGGAAGGAGTATTTTTGTTCAAAGTCATTATTGATATTTAATTCCAGCCTTTCTCAGCTTGATTTAAAACATACGCTGCAACATCAATAATCTCCTGATTACTAAGGCGATCTTTGTATGCTGGCATAGCATTTTTGCCGTTTTCTACAAGATTAGCGATCGCATCTACTGAATCCATCTGATATTTTTTAAGTGCTTTTTGTTTCAAATTCTTACCACGCCTAACAATATTTCCACCGTTTATGTGACAGCCAGCACAGTTAGCAGTGAAAATTTCAGCTGCATTACTTGTTTCTACCGCCAAAGCATTAGACCTAAGGCTCATTATTAGTAGTGTGAATATCAAAAATATAACTGTTAGTAACTTATTCAATTAGCTTATCCTGATATTAATAGCAACTTCAAATATCGCAGCAAACTTTATCGCTTTGAAAAAGCCATACATATATCTATTATCTTTAGAGGAAATAACTTTCATTTAATTTGGAATTGAATATTTATCCATTAAATTCAGCATTTAAACCTCTAAAACCTCTATAACCTAACAACACCAGGATTTAGTTGCATTAGTACCCAAGTCAGATAAGTACCAACTGGCCCCCAAAGTAGATAAGGTAAAAGAAGCCATGAGGCTTTAGCAGAAATTGACCTGACTAAAACAGCCAAAATATAGGCAATTAGCGTCGCCGTACCTCCTACAATTAGCCCACCTAGTAGAGTTCTGAGTTCTACAACAACAGGGCTATATAAAGATGTTAACAGGGCAAGTGCTGCATATAATCCCATTAGTAACCAAGGGCGATGGGGGAACTCGGGGCCCCCTTTGGGGATTAGGGGGGAAAGCCCCCGCCGAGGGCTAGCGCGTGTTTTTTCCCACACTAAAATTGCTGAAATTGTCGCACAAATCCAAATTACTGACCAAATTAAGGGAATCAAAAATTCAAAAGTTAGCCAATTTGGACGTAATAAATTTTGAAACCAGGGATCTCGTAGCGAAGTCAAGAGGCTTCCGCCAAAAAAGATAGCTGCCGAAATCACTGTAATTATCCATCTAGCTTTCATGGTGCGTCTCTCTTCATGTCACCGCTAATAAGTGTTTGCACTAGCGTCGAGATTGTCGAAAATAATGCTGCTACCAAGATCACAAGCATTAAACTAGCAAGCCCAGCAAAAGGTGAGATGATGGATAAGACTAAGCCCACAAATAGTAAAATTGTTATCAGTGTCTTGTTCATAGATATTATTAATGGTTTACAATTGTTCAAATGACTGAAATGCAGATTTAGTGTGGCAGTTAATAACCGCCACTTGCACCGCCACCACCGCCATCACAACTAGAGCCACCGCCAGAGTCGCCACTACAGTCACCACCAGAGCTACCACCGTAATCGCTGCTAGAACTGCTGTAGTCACTACTAAAACTGCTGCTAGGGTAGATATAGCTGTTACTGCTTCCGCTATGCCTCCTGGGACGACGGGAGTTTTTGCTAACCCTTGGAGCAGCAATGAGGAACACAAACCCAACAACTATCAACATCAAAAGTAAAATTTCCATATCCTCTACTTCTCCTCTGTGTTTATCATTTATGAATAAGGTGGGGTGATCACAGTTAGCCAAAGATATTTTTTGAAATTCCTTTAGCAGATGTGACCTTCTTGTAATTGTTGATCTGATTATTAGCACGACCGAGTTAGGTCAACGTTATGCTGCCTGGGTTTCGCCTTAACGAGCGTGCCATTCCACTCTGAGCCTATCAGCATAGGCCTCAGTTTTGCCCCATACTTCAGACAGAAAGCGTATTTACGTTAAATTATTGCTGCTGTCTCGAAATACCAACACCACAAAATACCAAACTGTAATAAAGTATGTGGCTAATCACCATCACCTGTTCGGCTGATGCCTGGAAACAACTAGGTACTCAGCTTTTAGCGATCGCAGATAAGTATTCTGCCGTTTCAGTCTCTTCCAAGAAAATGGCCGACGGTAAGCGAACTATGCAGTACAAAGTTGAAGATGTAAGCGATGCGGAAGCTTTTGTTGATGAATGTCATCACCTTGAAGGATTCGCGGCTTCTTTTGAGTCGCTTTGAATTAACCAATCTCACCAATGCCAGCTTCATCAAATCTCTGTAACTAAACAATAGTAATGCTTTTAATGTTTAGAATCGAGCTAATAGGCAAAAGACGGCGTTGCTTAATCTAATTATGTTAGCTAGATTGTACATATCATAAAATAGTAATTTTGTCTAGGATAATTTTGAATTGGTCTTGATGATCTGAGTTTATGGCTGGACATAGTAAATGGGCAAATATTAAACGTCAGAAGGCGAGAGTGGATGCAGTGAAGGGTAAAACGTTTACTCAACTGTCTCGCGCTATTATTGTTGCGGCTCGAAGTGGAGTTCCAGATCCAGCAGGTAACTTTCAACTACGAACTGCGATTGAAAAGGCGAAGGCGGCTGGAATTCCGAATGAAAATATTGATAGAGCGATCGCTAAAGGTGCTGGTACATTTGACGGGGGTAAACCTTTAGAGGCTGTACGTTACGAGGGATATGGGCCGGGAGGTGTCGCCATCTTAATTGAAGCACTAACAGACAATCGCAATCGTACCGCAGCTGATCTGAGGATGGCTTTTAGTAAAAATGGCGGAAATCTCGGTGAAACTGGCTGTGTTGGCTGGATGTTTGAACATAAAGGCGTAGTGGTGCTTGCACCTCCTATCAACGAAGAACAGCTATTAGAAGCATCTCTAGAAGGCGGTGCTGAGTCTTACGAGTTGATTGAGGATGATCGTACGTCAGCTGAGGTGTTTACAGATGTGGGGAACCTCGAATCACTTAGCCAAATGTTAAAGGAAGCAGGCTTTAGCGTCAGTGATGTAGAACTGCGTTGGATTCCGAGTAATACTGTCGAAGTGAACGATTCAGAGCAAGCGCGATCGCTTCTTAAGTTAATTGATACTCTCGAATCGTTGGATGATATGCAAAACGTTACTGCTAACTTTGAAATGGCAGAGCAACTGATGGAGCTGAGTATTGTCTAAAACTCCAACAGGTTGCACCAATTCCAGCTATCTAAAGCTCATCCAAATTGATTCCCCGTTCTTGTAATTTAGCGATTAAGTCTGCAAGTTGTTGTTGCGCTTGATCAGCCCGTTGTCGCTCTTGTGCAATCATATTCTCAGGAGCCGGAAATTTGTTTCCCTTCTCGTCATACCAGTACAACCATTCCTGCGCCCAGCCGTCATGTGTTCCCTGCTCACAGCCAATTCCTAAACCGATTTCTGGCATCCAAACTGGATTACCAAATTGTTGCACATAACTCTCATTTACTAAGCGATAAACTTCAAAAGATTGATGTTTATCCCGCCGATAGTAGTCAGGGTTGTAGATAACGTAATACAACACTCCTATACGGGCATACTTATTTATTTTGTTGTCATATTCCCCGCCAGGAGTCTGAGAAACAATTTCTATAACTAACTGCGGTACAACTTGCTCTTGCCAAATTACATAGCTAAGTCGCCCTCGCTGTCGCCCTTGATTAGTCTTACGTCGTGGAACTCCTAAACTTAAAAAGCCATCCGGGACAATTGCAGGCTTGCCAACTTCATAGTAAACCCCCATATTCACCCCAAAAAACCAGTCCATGCGCTCCGCCCACAGCAAGGAGAGGATGGCACGTAGTAAAGCAGGAAGGAGGTTTTGAAGTTCGTTATCCACTGGTGTATCGTCAGAGTCGGGCAAATCTTCCTCTGTGGGAAGGTACTGCAACGGGTTGTATACCATAACGGCTTCCTTCAGCGCCTGATTGCTTGGATCTTAGCAAAGCAATCAGGCTGCAACTTGATTGCTATAGTTGTTCGCGTCACAATGAAGAAAAGTAAAGCGGGCTTTGCCCGCAGTAAGTAGTGAGTAGTGGGAAGAAGAAAGCAATTTTATTTCTACTCACTCATCACTACCCACTACTCACTTCCTTTCGTTTTTGACATATTTTATTGAAATGGCGCTAGAGCAGAGAAATCAAAATATTTCACGCCCACTTACTCTCAATAAGAGTGGTTTTGACTACGATCTGGCGATCGCAGGTGGTGGTATCGTTGGGTTAAGTCTAGCCTGTGCTTTAAAAGATTCTGGGCTAAGTGTGGTAGTAATTGAAGCTAAACCTCATTCAGTCGCAGCAGCAAAGGGTCAAGCTTACGCAGTTTCTCTGTTATCAAGTAGTATTTTTAAGGGAATAGGAGTTTGGGATAAAATTCTGCCTCAAATTGCTACATTCCACCACATTCGTTTGTCTGATGCTGATTATCCCGATGTAGTCCAGTTTCAGCCAGCAGATTTAGGTACAGAAGCTTTGGGTTATGTAGCTGAACACCAAGCGCTGCTAACACCTCTGCAAGAATTTTTACAGCAGTGTCCTAATGTTAAGTATCTATGTCCAGCCCAAGTAGTGAAAACTGATTACCAAGCCGATGGAGTGGAAATTGAGCTAAATATTGGCGGTGAATTGCAGACAATCCGCACTTCCTTAATTGTCGCAGCAGATGGGGCGCGATCGCGTATCCGTGAAGCAGCTGGCATCAAAACTCATGGTTGGCAATATTGGCAGTCATGTATTGTCGCGTTTGTCAAGCCAGAAAAATCGCACAACGATACTGCTCACGAACGCTTTTGGCCTAGTGGCCCATTCGCAATTTTACCGCTACCAGGGAACCGTTGCCGCATTGTCTGGACAGCACCCCATGAAGAAGCAAAAGCTTTAGTTGCCTTGGATGACGAGCAATTTTTAGCTCAACTTAGCCGCCGCTATGGTCAGCACATGGGGCGATTGGAACTAGAAGGCGATCGCTTTATGTTTCCAGTACAGTTAATGCAGAGCGATCGCTATGTATTGCCGCGTTTAGCTTTAATTGGTGATGCTGCTCACTGTTGTCATCCTGTTGGCGGACAAGGTTTAAATATGGGTATCCGCGATGCTGCGGCTTTAGCTCAAGTATTACAATCTGCCTACAAGCAACAAGAAGATATTGGTAATTTACAGGTTCTCAAACGCTATGAACATTGGCGCAAGCAAGAGAACCTCACAATTTTAGGTTTTACTGATTTACTTGATCGGATGTTTTCTAATAATTGGTTGCCGATAGTTGTAATTCGCAGAATTGGGTTATGGATGTTACAGCGAGTTAGTCCAGTAAAAACCTATGCACTACAATTAATGACTGGATTACGAGGGCGTAGTCCTGAAATAGCCCAACGTTAATTTATGGCTAAATTCATGGTGATTGAAGTGATCAGGAAAGTGCCAGTGTAGCTTTTGTGATCGCATTTTCCAAGCCCCAGCTAGCATCTGTGCGATCGCTTTGTGTTTCAGTGCAGTATCATGGAGATTGATAGACATATTCTGACATTAGGCGACGAAAACGCCAGACAAAAACTCCTGCGGACACTGCTACACCCAGGAGTTGCCCTAACCATAAACCCACACCGCTAAAACCTAGTTTAAATCCCAATAAGTAGCCACTCGTCAACCCAACTCCCCAAAATGCTAGGAAACTAAGCAGCATCGGTACACGAGTATCTTTGAGTCCGCGCAATGCACCAGCAGCCGTTGTTTGCACTCCATCCAAAATTTGTGATAGTGCGGCAATAGTTAGCATAGAAGTTGCCAGAGATATTACTCGTGCGTTTTCTGGGTTGTCAACATCTAAATACAGCGCAATCACTTGTCGAGGAAATATCAGAAGTGCGATCGCCATTATTGTCATAAACATTGCCCCAAGGCAGATACTAATGTAAGCCGCCCGTCGCACACCCTTAGAGTTTTGCTGTCCATTCCACTGTCCAACTCGAATAGTTGTAGCGAAGGACATACCCAAAGGAACCATAAATATTAGTGCAATGGTTTGAAATACAATCTGGTGCGCCGCTAGTACATCTGTTCCTAATACACCCATGAGGTAAGTTGTAACTGTAAACAACCCGACTTCAAACGCAAATGATATCGCGATCGGTACTCCTATCCATAGTAGTTCACGCAGAATTTTCGGTTCTAAATGATACAAATTTGCAAACAGTTTGTAACTTCTCAGTTGGCTGTGCTTGAGTATATAAATGATCAGTAACAGCAACATTAGCCACTGAGATAAAGCACTCGCCAAAGCAATGCCCTTAAGCCCCCATGCTGTAAATCCCAACTTCCCAAAGCCTAAAATATAATTGGCGATCGCATTGAAGGCCGTACCCGCAACAACAATGACTATAACAGGTCGAGTTTGAGATAGAGAAGACACAACGCTTTTGAGCATGGCAAACATCAAAGCGGGAAAAAATCCCCAGAGCATTACATCTAAATAAGTCTTTGCCAAAGTAATCGTAGTAGCTGCCTGTCCCAAATGCCGCATCAGATAATCTATATGCCCAAGTAATAACATTACAGGTATTGCAACTAGCAGAGATAACCATATTCCCTGCCGTGTTAGCTGTTGAATTCTTTTGTTGTAGCCAGATCCATAAGCTTCAGCGATCAATGGGCTGAGTCCGACAACAACTCCAGTAGTTGTTATGAGCAGCGTGGTAAATGTTGTTGCTGCAAGCCCTCCGGCTGCAATAGTTTCTTGTCCTAACCAGCCCATCATTACAGTATCTACAAATCCTGTAGCGGCTTGGGCAACCTGAGCGCTGGCTAAGGGAATCGTTAAACGTAGAGATTCCTTAATTTCTGTCTGAATAAGTGAAGGCATTGAAAACTAGATTAGACCTCCTATGAAAATACCGTTGAGGCGAGCGATGAAGTCAGAGGAGTTGATTCCAAAGACACCTTAAAACCCAATCGCTCTAAGCGACGGGTCAATTGTAAAGAAAGCCGCGCTCGGTCTTG
>JAHHHE010000213.1 GCA_019359535.1 Gloeocapsa sp. UFS-A4-WI-NPMV-4B04 | reverse complement strand
TTCATGAAGTACGAGTGGATTGAATTGAGCGCTTACTCTAGCTGGCAAAGCTTAGTTGATTATGTGGAAAAAGTGCTGAGAGAATTTGGAGATAACTATGTAATTGATTTTGCATAACCACTTAATAGGGCGTGGAGAATGGAGGGCGATCGCAGTTGGGAAGAAAGCGATCGCCTCTATAAGTCCAAACTTCGAGCTTAGTGCTTCAAACTCCAAGCTTCATGTGACATCAGCGAGTATCAGAACTTCGTGGTTGAGTCTTTGTGTCTCATCAATGAGTATCAGAACTTCGTGGTTGAGTCTTTGTGTCTCATCAATGAGTATCAGAACTTCGTGGTTGAGTCTTTGTGTCTCATCAATGAGTATCAGAATTTTATCTAATAAGTCTTTGAATCTCGTAAGCGAGTATCAGAACCTGGTCGTTGAGTCTTTAAGCCTCGTCAGCGAAAATCGGAACTTCATTAATGAGTCTTTGAGTATTGCTACTGTTGCTACTCTTTCATTTGGTTGAGAATTTAGAGCGATGCCTGCGGTAAACTTTCCTAACGCACCCTATAAAAAACAGAGCAGCTTTGGCTGTTATCCTTAGAGGTTAAAGCAATAACTATTAAGGATGAATCAGATTGATTTAGCATTCACTCCAGCACTGGAACAAGCGCGGTTAATTCGCAACCGCGACATATCGCCCTTGGAGTTGGTGCAGCTTTACCTAGAACGAATCCAGCGATTGGATACTCATCTGGGAAGTTATTTTACTGTAATTGCAGAAAGCGCGATCGCAGATGCTGAAGCAAAAACAGAAATATTAGTTAAAGGCGATACTTCACAACTACCACTGTTTTTTGGCATCCCGATCACAATCAAAGACCTTAATTGTGTTGCTGGTGTTCGCTGTACTTATGGAACACCAGCATTAATCAACAATCAAGCTACTTACGATGACGGTATAGTGACGCGGATTAAACAAGCAGGGATGATTATTCTCGGCAAAACTGCTACGTCTGAGCTTGGTTCACTGCCTTATACAGAGCCTGCGGGGTTTCCCCCGACTCGAAATCCTTGGAACTTAGACTATACTCCAGGCGGTTCAAGTGGTGGTGCGGCGGCGGCTGTAGCGGCGGGATTATGCCCACTTGCTCAAGGTTCAGATGGCGGTGGTTCGATTCGTGGCCCCGCCTCTTGTTGTGGTTTAGTAGGAATAAAGCCAGCGCGGGGGAGAGTGTCTAACGCACCAGTAGGCGATCGCTTAAATGGAATTGCCACTATTGGTCCCTTGGCGCGTACCGTTGCAGATGCAGCAGCACTTTTAGATATTATGTCTGGTTATGTCACAGGCGATCCTTACTGGTTAGCTGATCCAGAAACATCGTTTCTCGCTGCTACTACTCAGCCGCCTAGTCCTTTACGAATTGCCTTTTCTACAAGTTTGCTTCCTATTGGTGAAGCAGATGCTGTATGTCAGCAGGCGGTGTTAGATACAGTCAAACTACTAGAAGAACTAGGACATATAGTCCAACCAGGATGTCCTGATTTTACTGGCTTGATTGAGCCATTTACAAAAGTCTGGCAAGCTGGCGTTGCAGCAGCTGGGATTCCAAAATCAGCCCTACAGCCGATGAATCAGTGGCTATTGGAGCAAACAAGTTCTGCTGGCGAGTACCTCCAAGCTGTTTCTCAAATGCAGGCGATCGCGCGTCAAATTGTCGCGTTTTTTGATTCTATAGATGTACTGGTACTGCCGACTTATCTGCATCCAACAATTCGCGTGGGAGAGTGGGCTGATTTAACTCCAGAAGAGACACTACAAAAGATTATTCATTGGGTTGCTCCTTGTCCGCCATTTAATGCTAGTGGACAACCTGCTGTAGCAATTCCTACTGGTTTTGATGCAAATAATTTACCAGTTGGCATTCAATTAATTGGTCGTCCAGCCGGGGAAACTACAATAATTGCCCTTGCAGCACAGTTAGAGGCGGCAAAACCCTGGCGCGATCGCCGCCCTACATTTGCATCGTGAGCGAGTGTCACAACGCCATTTCTAGGGTAAAGCTACGAATCCTTCCCGTATCTTGTTCAGCTTTATCTATCACTTCCAGTGTCCAAGTTCCTTGCGAACTTTTACCTTTAAAAGCAGCAAGTCCAGGCGCGTTTACCTCGTCATACGTCTTCTTGATGTTATCAGTAGCTCCGCCAAGGCGATCGTGCAGAATAACTGGAACTACGCCCATATCTGCGGGAGCATGGAGAGTAAGCACAAGATCGCCAATGTAGGTATGCTCAATATCCACACCAACTTTAATTAACTTTATTTGCTCACTGTTAGCGATCGCTAATGACAGTGTTGATATCTGCAAATCCTTAATTGGTACATCTTGCACTGCCTGGAAAATAGTAACAGGTGACTCTTGCGCTGGCATTGCTAGTTGTACAGCTTTGAGAGCATTAATTCGACCGTAGCCGTAAAGTGGGCTGTGACCATTAGCATCGTAGTTCCCGCCAGTTGGATCAATGCGATCGCACGATTGTTTAATAATTTCTCTTACCTGATCCCACCGGAGATTTGGGTTACGGGCAAGAACCAAAGCTGCAACACCAGCTGCACCTGGACAGGCGCTAGAAGTTCCGCCGAAACTGTTTGTATAGTTGCCAGCTGCGTCACCTTGGTTGCTATTACCCGAATTGTAGCCGAGCAACCCAGAGCGATCTGTAGTCCAAATTCCAGGAGTTTGAGAAGGGCTACCATTATTGCTAGGGAAGGCGCACCAGACAGCGTTGCCGAAGTCACTGAAAGCGCTTTTTTTACCCAAGTCATTACAAGCTGCTATAGCAATCACTTTTTGGTAACTGGCATAGCCGTCATTATCTACGCTCTCATTACCATTGCCAGCAGCGAAGAAAATTACACATCCCTTACCATTGCGTCCCTGATTGATTGCAAAGTCCATAGCAAGCCGCGTCGAGTCAGGCAGAGGAACCACTTGGTTGTGGACAGGATCGTTGGGATTCCACCACTCGCCATCAGCTGGTCCCCAGCTACAGGAAATTACATCAGCACCGTTTTGAGCCGCCCAAACAAAGGCATCTGCTTCTGCCTTTGAACCCAGCCCAGAAGCTAGACGGATGGGCATTAGCTTTGCCCCTGGTGCTACACCCGACGCACCCAAGTTACCGTTAGCAGATGCTACACCTGCACACGAGGTTCCATGATTATCGCTGTTTCCGGGTCGCGGATCGTTTGTTTGCCGAGTCACATCACGCGGCGCAACAATCTTCCCAGCAGAGCGGAATTCCTCATGATCAATATCCACGCCGTCGTCGATAACTGCCACAATTGTTCCTGTGCCATCGGTTAACTGCCAAGCTGCTTCAACGTTGGCATGGGCATCAATAATCTGATTATTAATTGTTGTCTGCTTAAGATGCCATTGCTGCGGGAAAGCCTGACGTTGGCGTACCTGACGCACTAACTCAGGATGGCACAATTCAACTGCTTCTTCATTTAGAAGCCTCTGAGCGATATCGAAGGTCGCTAGACCAGTATTTTCGGGTGCTTTTACAAAGTAAGCATTACGGGCATATTCAACTCGGCTTTTAATTATTAAGTTGTAACGTTCTAATATCTCTTGACAGACGCTTGCCTCTTCTTCATCGTCAAACTTAACGAACAAATTTTCTGTATAGACGATTGGCTGCTTTGACTGTGGCTCAACTAAAACACGCCCAGCAAATTGAATTTCAGGCTCTGCATTTAGAATTGCCCGTGCGTTGTCACGTAAAACATTGCCCTCAATTGGAACTTTAGTGTGCAAAATTTCTACACCCGCTGCCCGAAACCGTGTGTCTACTTGAAATTGATTAAGGATGCTGCGAGCTTCAGGTGACACAGGTGCGAGTTCAAACGGTCTTTCACCAGTAATAGCACTACGGCTGTGAGTACGAACTACAACGTATTCGTCACTGATAGCAAGCTCATACTGTCTACCATTCTTACCGCCATAAGAAACCGTAACCATAACTCAACCTCCTGGTGTAAAGATAATGCTGAGTCCTTGGCTCTGATACGTTATGTATGCAGTTAGGTACAAGACACAGCGTTATAATTTGGTGTTAGTTGGTTAATACAAGCTTGAGCTTCCTCTTTCCGGAATAGTGAGGATTACAAATATAAAATCATTTATATTGGCGATTTGTTTCTATTTCCTGTCGTATAGCGATTTTTCCTACTTGACCTAACTAGCAGACTAAAAATTTAAGTTACGTATTATCAAGGTTTACCCAATTAAGTTACACAAATTACCTAACATGAGTACAACTTTAGGGAGATGATTTATTTTTCAAATCAGTTCTTGCTAGTAGCAGAACAATTGCAAGTTTACTCTCCACCCCTAATTGCTCAAGTGAAATTCCAGCAGGACTACTTTTCCGAGTATCCCCAACAAATTCGTATTGCCAATCAATCTACCATTTTGTACGATCGCAAACCTGGATACTATGCAGTACACTACAACCAACCCAACTCAGTTACAGATCAAGCCGTTCTACAATTAAACGACGGTGCGATTGGACTTTTTACTGGCGAACCAGATGAACTAAACAATACACTCAGTCCAATCTACACACTACAACCGGATGGCTCACTGGCAGTCCCAACTGGATTAATCTTTATCCGCTTTGTTGCAGGAGTTAACGTTGAGTCACGCCGCGAGGCAATTAAGCAAGCTGGTTACGAAGTAACTGATAGCCTTTCTTATGCTCCTCAAGCAGCTTGGTTACGCGCTCAATCAGGTAAGATTTTGGATGCTCTTGTAGGAATTTCTCGGCTAGAAGCGATACCCGATGTTGAAAATATTGAACCTCAGATGCTGATGGCACGAGTTCAGCGTTAGGAATAACCCTAGCAGGTTGTTATCCTTGAAGATATGGTAATGGTGTATTCTAATTTAAATTTAATATCGAACTTTTTGGAATGGCTTTTGAATTAGGAACTTTCAAAAGTAAAAAAATATTCGTTTGGTTTAGTCAACTAAATTTCAACTTTTACACGCCTTACCTTTCGGGGTAGCATCAGGGTAAAACGTAATAATGGCATTATTTTCCCTAACAAAAACTGCTTGAAAAGATTTACCAGTTTCTTTATCTCGTACTCGATACAAGCAAGCACCTTCAGTGTTTCCCTGAGTTTTAAATGCTTTTGTGGCATCTAGGAGAATTTCTTGGGCATTGCTAACATAGGCATAGCCTTTAATTGTATCTGTTACTCTGCGTTCGCCCTGCTTGAGTACCACTCCGAGTGTATAAATTACACCAGAAACAACTTCTTCTTGCTGAGAATTATTTGGTAAGCGTCCACCAAGTGAGTCATTTTGTAGCTGCAAGTATCGACCATAAAAATGCAGTCCGCCAATCTCAGCTGCTGACTTTATTTCGCCACAAAAAATGTGTTCAAAGCCTTGTTTATTGAACCAAATAGCCGTTAAATCGTCTAAAAATTGACTTTTACTTCTGCGATTCAGACGCAGTTCACCGCCACTAATTTGTTGGGCTTTTTGTAGTACATCTGGATATTGAGACAATAGCTGTTTGAAACTCTCCGCCCTAACTTTAGTGCCAATAGACCCACAAGTTCTCAACACAGCTTGGTCAAATAAATTTAACTGCGGCGGTGGTGGTGTAATGTCTAGCTTTTGTCCACGCGGAAAAGTAACATTAACTGGGTTACTCAGGCGGTCAAAAAACGGTTGCAGGTTAGTATTTTCTCTCGGTTGGGCTTGGATCACATTTAGGCGCAGCCAAGGTAGGGGCAATTGAGCAGTTGCCCCTATAATCAGCCATAGTAACGCAAAGCTGCAAGTAAGCTGAACCTTGGTACGCCAACAAGCCATGATTTAATTTTCCTTTAGCCAACTGAACATTGCGCGTAAATCTTTGCCTACTTCCTCAATCGGGTGTTCTGCTTCTTGACGACGCATCGCAGTAAATCCAGCTTTACCAGATTGGTTTTCTAATACAAATTCCCGCGCAAATTGTCCCTGTTGAATTTCTTGCAAAATCTTCCGCATTTCTGCTTTCGTCTGGTCGGTGACAATGCGCGGGCCACGAGTATAATCGCCATATTCAGCTGTATTAGAGATGCTGTCACGCATTTTGGCTAAACCACCTTCCACAACCAAGTCAACAATTAATTTGACTTCGTGCAGACATTCAAAATAAGCCAATTCTGGTTGATAGCCAGCTGCTACTAGGGTTTCAAAGCCAGCTTTAATTAGCGCACTCAATCCACCGCACAACACGGCTTGTTCGCCAAACAAATCAGTTTCTGTTTCTTCACGGAAAGTTGTCTCTAGAATACCGCCCCTAGTACCACCAATACCTTTAGCGTATGCCATAGCGCGATCGCGTGCCTGTCCACTTGCATCCTGATAAACTGCAAATAAAGCTGGTACGCCTTGCCCTTGTTCATAAGTGCGTCTGACTAAATGCCCTGGTCCTTTTGGTGCAATCATTACTACATCCACATTATCTGGTGGAACAACTTGCCCAAAGTGAATATTGAAGCCGTGAGCAAAAGCCAGCACTTTCCCATCTGTTAAATTTGGCTCAATTTCCTGCTTGTATACACTTTTTTGCACTTCATCTGGCAACAAAATCATGATGAAATCAGCTGCCTTAGAAGCATCAGCTACCGAATGCACAGGAATACCTGCTGACGAAGCTTTCTCGGCTGATTTACTACCCGGATACAGCCCGACAATCACATTCATGCCGCTATCTTTGAGATTAAGGGCGTGAGCGTGACCTTGAGAACCGTAGCCGATGATTGCAATTGTTTTTTGCGCTAAAAGGTCTAAATTTGCATCAGCGTCATAGTACATCCGGGCCATCTTGGTAACTCCTTCGGTGCAAGCATCTTGATTTTCTGCGAACTGTTAATTTTACCCCAAAATCTGAACTCAGCTTCTTGTTGTTACAACACTTGAGCGCGTAAATATCTTGCCAGCGCGATCACTTGGATTAATTTGAGTACACTTTAGCTGAGTACCTCAAACAAAAGTATTAAAAATTTTGTTTAACTAAGCAGTTTCTTTGATATAGTTTTATAATGGAAATCTGTGTCAATATTGTTGAAAGCATATATTTCCATTATTAGAATATACTACTTGCAGTTTATCAGAGAAACCGCAACTTTTAGCGAAAAAACATTTGTTCTAAGTGCCAAATCTCAATTTGGGTAAACTGGCAATGTAAAGTGGAAACAAGAGCCGCCAGTGGGTGGAGAATCGACCCAAACTTGACCGTAGTGAGCGCGGATAATGCGTTGGCAAAGGGATAAACCAATACCATAACCTTCTTGGTGGGCATCGCGTTCAAGGCGGAAGCGCTCTTCAAAAATGCGATCGCGGTTTTCTTCAGGGATACCAGGGCCATTATCACAAACACTAATTTGGACTTTCTGGGTAGTGCGATGCAGACCAGAAATGCGAATCATACCGGATTCGGGAGTGTACTTGATCGCATTATCCAAGAGGTTCGTCAGCACTTGCCGCACTCGTTCCAAATCGGCATAAACACACGGTAAATCATTAGGTATATCAGTTTCGATGATTTGAGATTTTGCAACGACGCGATCGCTTAGATGAGCAATTATGTCCTGGTAAAGCCTTTTTAATTCTAGTTTTTGAGGTTGAATGTGCAAATCAGCAGCAGTACCCTGCGCTACCTGCAAAAGACTCGTAATCATTCTTTCAATTGTCCGAGATTGACTGCGGGCTTGTTTAAATAGCTGTGATGTTAATGCTGGTGTCAGGCGAGATACTTCACCTTTGAGGGGAACTAAATTTGATTCTAGGGTTTCTACAGCAAGTGAAACAGCAGTTAAAGGATTGCGGAGATCGTGCGCTAGCATAGCAATCACCCGATCTTTAAAATGTAGCTGCTCAAGTAATTTTTCTTTTTCGCGTTTAAGATCAAAAATTTCATCTGCAAGTCGCAGTAATTCTACTGAGTCGGTAACAGAGCGAATTGACATTGATGTAGAAATGCGCTCATCGTCGATACTTTCTGACAAATTATTGTTTAATTCCAAGGGAACTTCTATAGCATTTTGCCAGCGCGGCCACCAATCTTTTAATTGAGGAATTAAATTACTACCAGCGAGTGTCTGTAGGGGTTGTGGATGGATTTTCACCAAAGCAGGAGTCGCTACCAGTTTAAAGTGTTCTGCTAAATATGGTTGTTTCCCCACCTCTACAACCTGAAGTTGAAACGAGTAACCAGCCTGCAACTCTTTCAAGTAATGGCGAATTTGGGCAATTTGTTGTCGGGAACTAGGACGCTGATCAACAAACAGCAACAATTGAAGTGCCGCTTCCGAATAGGTAGGCTGTTCAGGAGACTGCGTGCAATCTTGGTTCAGCACTGGAGACAAATAAGTGATATTTTGCCGAAAATATAAAATAACTTAGTATCGTCAATTACATTTACTTCTTTAAATTTAATACTAATTTTAGATTTTAGATCTAGTTACATAGTGAAAAGCTGCTTAATGTCTAGGTTATTATCAGAATTCTAAACTAAAAACGCTGAAACCTCAGAATTTTGATGTCTCAACTACTCGTTTTACGGAATAATCCCCCAACCAACTGACTCTGTTAAAGCGCCGTAAACAATTCCTGTGTCTTTAGTCAGGTAGTGCCAACAGTATGCTGTTGTCTTAAGAAGCAGTTTGAAGCTTGAGGTAGGTGACTTAGCTACGCTTTCTTCATAATTAGTCATCCTTTAACACCACTTATTTAACTGAATTCTGAGGATGCGTCACGCATAACTGAATTTGCGTTAGCGTAAGAGTTGATACTATTTTTCTAAATTGCTGTGCTGAATTCTAGACACGCTACTAAATTGGTTAGTCTAGTTTTATTGACTTCGGTGACTGCCTGTGCTAATAGCCCAACTGGCAGTAATCTGGAGAACATTTTGGCGGCTGACCCCAGAGTACAAAATAACCCAGTTTTAGGTAATTCTAGAGATAACCAGCAACCAAAGGCGATCGCAGGACAAGCAACCGTTGGTAGCATTGCTCAATTACCAGATGATTTTCCAACTGAAATTCCCCGTTATCCGAATGCTCAACTAAAAGAAGTTACACCAACTTCTTTGAGCGGCGGTGAAGTCGCAAATCAAGAAAATGCTAGTCAGCCTAAGTTGACACGCTGGGTTACTGCTGCTCCTACTAACTTAGTTCAGAGCTTTTATCAAAACGCTTTTCAACAAAACAATTGGGAGTTAAGCCCAACTGACGCACAGTCAGGCAAATTAGAAGCTCGGTTGAATGATTTACAAGTAACAGTGTCAATTCAACCTGTTTCAGCAATTAACACTAATACCAATACTCAATCTGCTGAACAAAATCCAGAAGTAGCCACGCAATTCGATATTCAATACGTTCGTAACGCTGCTACCTCTGACGAGCAACAAGCCGCTGTACCGCAACCAGGCGATCCAGATTTTATTGGGCCTGTCCCACCTTTAGATGTTGCTGACCAACCAGAGCAAACATCTGAGCCGAAAATAGCGAATGCAACAGCAGCAAGTCAGAACTTCACAGACCTTAATACAGCACCGCAACAAGTTAGTCAATATATTCAAGACTTGGCAGCATTAGGTGTCTTACCCTTAGAACCAAGTAACTCTAAAAGTAACCAACCAAATAAGTTTGAACCGAGTAAAATTATCAGCCGCCGTGAATATGCTCGTTGGCTGGTTGCTGCTAATAATGCCATGTATAGAAATAGTTCAGCAAAACAAATTCGTGAAGCCTCAGCAACGGAACCAGCGTTTCAAGATGTCCCGCGAACTGACCCCGATTTTGCAGTAATTCAGGGATTAGCTGAAGCAGGCTTAATTCCTAGTTCCTTATCGGGAGATTTGACAGCAGTATTGTTTCGTCCTAATGCGCCTTTAACGCGGGAACAGATGATTTTGTGGAAAGTGCCGATAGATACTCGTCAAGCTTTGCCAAGTGCTTCAATAGATGCCGTCAAGGAAACGTGGGGATTTCAAGATATAGCTCGAATTGAACCCAAGGCTTTACGGGCAGTGTTGGCTGATTTTCAAAACGGCGATCAGTCCAATATCCGAAGAGTGTTTGGCTATACTACGCTGTTTCAGCCCAAAAAACCAGTTACGAGGGCAGAAGCAGCCACCGCCTTATGGTACTTTGGTATTTCTGGTGAGGGTATATCTGCCCAAGAAGCGCTACAAATAAAAAATCAACCGAGTCAGCCATCAGCTACATCGGAGGCTTCACCCTCAAGTTTTCCCGATCAATAAGTCCGTTTTAATAGTGATATATCTGCTTGCTGTAAAACGTGAGTTTATTGCTTTCAGCACAGCTTTGTTAGACTGCGATCGCCTATTCAAAAAACTTGAAGAGTTAGAGCTGCAATATTTCCATATTAGTGCAAACACTTAAATTAACGAACTGTTACTGATAAGCCTTACCAATTCCAGCTAGTATTGGCATTAACACTAACACCACTGGGGCCTCCGCTAACACCATAAGACTGACTCCATCCATCTCCAGAACGGGAATAGGGTAATGTTTTACATATATTGATAATGTAAAATGCAGGGAGTCGTAAACTAACTATTCAAACCCATCTACCTGTGGTAGTAAACGCTCATGGCTCTAATCTCTGTTGTTTGTCCTAATTGTCAAA
>JAHHHE010000212.1 GCA_019359535.1 Gloeocapsa sp. UFS-A4-WI-NPMV-4B04 | reverse complement strand
TAGTCAAAAAACCTCGCTCGAAGTTTTCGTCTAAAAAGCCAATTCACCGAGGTACAGGATTCATCCCCACGCCGTTAATTTTTTCTATTACTAATACTGCTTAACGCTTAACCAAGAAGTATTGGCTTTGAAGCGCTGTGTCAACTCTATCCCGTCCAGGTCGGGCAAGCCAATATCCACAATGGCGATATCTGGCTTCGTCATCTCTAGTAACTTGAGACCCTCGATAGCATTGACCGCCTCACCGATAACTTCAATGCCATCACTCTGTTGCAGACCAGATCGAAGACCTATCCTCGTCAGGTCGTGATTTTCAATTAGAACAACGCGAATCGTACTCATTACTAGCCCTAGTGATTCATTTTTGAGTGAGCTAACAGTATCAGCCCCCGTGTATTATCTGACCTTTCAAGGGATCTTTAAATATTCCATCTTTAAAGTTAGATAATCGCTTTAAGCTTGTGTCGCATACCACGATAACTGACCCCGATCCTGCGCTATTTGTCCTCAGAGCCTAGAACATTGATTAGTGAAGGATTTGAAGAAAAGACATATTGACAGAAGGATTTAAGAAAAGCAGACCTGAAGTGATCGCCATTGAACCTTCTTCAAGAGAGAAACAGCCTTTGAGCAAGGGTTCCTGAGTTTAGAGGACAAATAGCGCGGAATTTTCCCCAAATCTTCGGTCAAATATCGTGGAATTTTGAGAAATTGAGTGATATAAGCCTCTAACTCCTGTACAGCAAGGTTTTCAGCTCTTTTCTCAGGGGTCATTTATCACGGGATTTTGGTCATTTATTGTGGAACGCGACAATTGGCTACTGTGATGTTTGTCGGGTTTTGCAAGTTGATTTCTCTAATAGCTTGCGCTATCGCTATCAAGATGTTCTTAGTCAGGTTTTCGATAGCTTTCTAACCGCTCCCTCTAAAGGTCGCTTTCTCAACAGCGTTATCAAATCTGAATTTGGCTTTGATTATCAATTAGTTCAATAACTTGCAAAAGTGCGATCACTTGCCGTCTTTTTTTGGTGCAGAGCGGTCACTTTTTTGAGTTCGGCACTCGTCTCAAGCGGCGGACAAGTATTGGTTCTTACACTCTTTTAGTGAAGTTGGGCGTGCTCGTTGAAGTAAACAAAGTGAATTAGACGGTTCTGAGGGCTTCTAAATTCTAAATCACTAAAACTGCGTAAGAACCCAGAAAGCGGGGAATTCGGCATGGATCGAACATCTTCCTCAGTAGGAGGTGCAGTCCTCGAACGTCGATTTTATCTGGGAAGCCAACAAAACCGTCTCCTGCTGGTGGAAATATCTCTCACCAGAAAAGGCTGAAGAACTTACGGTCGCCCGATTGCTTTGAGAACAGACGAGTTTCAAAAATTGAAACTCGTCTGTTCTCAAAGCGAGGTTCAAGGATAATCAAATTGGAGGCGGCGATCAAGTTCGCTCCTCAGGGCAGCTTCCGCTCGATCGAACCGTTTAACCGAATTACAAGACATGATTCACCTTCACTCACAATCTGACTGGGCTCGTCGCGTTGAGGCAGTCCTGCTCGTTGCCACTACCCTAATTGCCGCCGATCTATCTGCGGCTCGAGCCGTTCCGCTGTCGATCGCCCAGCAGGCTTCGATCGAGCAATCCGAGCGACCGAATCGGCACATTCAGAGATCTGTCCGTCAAGATTTAGCGCAGCGCTTGGGGCTTTCGATTCCTCAGGTGCGTCTGGTGGCTGCTAGCCGCCAAACCTGGAGCGATGGGTGTTTGGGGATCGCTGCTCCAGATGAAATTTGTACGCAAGCCTTGGTAGAGGGCTGGCTGATTCAACTAATGGCAAACGGCGATATTTATGATTACCGCACGAATGCCACCGGAAGCGTATTTCGGCTCGCAAACAACCAGCCGGCTGACGGCTCGATCGTGCCCACGCCGATTTTGACGGAAAATTTGCCGCGCCCGCTAGAGCAAGGCGTGCTGTTTCGATCGATCGCCAGCGGTGGTCTGTTGGGTCATCAAGCCGAAATCACCCTGTATGAAGACGGGCGCGTAGTTTCGCAAACTCAAAACATCCAAACACCCAGCCAAAGTCGATCGTTTCGCGTTTCACGCCAGCAGGTCGAGCAGTTCCGGCAGTTGCTCAATCAGCAGCAGTTCGAGCGATTCAACGCACTTGACTATTCCGGTTCCGCTGGTGCAGCCGATGGCATTACCGTGATGCTGATTAGCGGCAATAGCGTTGTGCAGTACGCAGACATGGTAGAAGACAGCTTGCCTTCTGCCCTTCAGCAAATCATTCAGGGGTGGCGCAACGTTCGTTGTCCGAGCGCAGCGATTGCAAGGCTAAAATAATCCCTAAATTGCCTCCGAAATCGCGATTCGGGGGCAAAACTGCAACCACGAGTCAAGTTTTTCCTTAAATTTGCTGCGACAAGGCTACTGAATCAGCGATGACGAGATTAGGGTTGTCTGGTTGGGCTGAACCGTCAATCGCAACTGTCAAGTATCAAATTGCGTGGACTCTTACGCAGTTTTGATACTGCTGGCGGAAAAGCGATCGCCCTGCACCGAAAAACAGCAAGTGATCACACTGCAATGAAAAAAGTGGTAAGCGATCACACTCAAAGGTGCGATCGCACTTTTGTAAGTTATGGAACTAATTGATAATCAAAGCCAAATTCAGATTTGATAACGCTGTTGAGAAAGCGACCCTTAGAAGGAGCGGCTAGAAAGCTATCGAAAACTTGAGAAGGAACATCTTGATAGCGGTAGCACTTGCGGTTAGAGAAATCAACTTGCAAAACGCGACAAACATCACAGTAGCCAATAGCAGCAACATTGTTAGAGTTAACAGGAATCATCCGAATTTGGTCTAAAATCTGTGTCCGAGCGGTCAAGCCGTTGTCAGATTGTTGAAGGAGAGAAGCGAACAAAGCCGCGAGTTGCTGAAGACCTTGAAAAGCTTGAAGAGGTGCAGGGAGGGATTCAGGGCAATAGCCACCATTGCGTTCGATTAAGACTTGGAGAGTAACACCATCATGAGCGATCGCCTTGATCGAGGAGAGGTCAACACGAGCGCAAATTAAAGTCTGCCATAAAACCTGTAGGTAGAGATAAAGGAAGCAAGTAGAGGCGATGAATTTAGATACAGATGTAGACTATCTAGATAAAGGTTATGGATAGACTTTCGCCATTGCTTTATCGGGGTGTGTAGTGCGTGGAGGCGTGAGAAAACGGACTTTAAAGCCAAGAAACTTAAGATTTTTAACTGCTTCTGCCATTGCCTGACGATAAACAGAAGGAGTAGCAACATTCTTGACACCTGCCACAAAACCTGTAGATAGGCAGATAGAGATAAAGGAAGCGAAAAGCGAGGTTATGGATAAACTTTCGCCGTTGCTTTATCGGGGTGAGTAGTGCGTGAAGGCTTGAGAAAACAGACTTTAAAACCAAGAAACTGAAGATTTTTAACTGCTGCTGTCATTGCCTGACGATATTCCGAAAAGGTCAAACTTGTTGGAGTAGCTAAAGAAGATATCCAGGCTACTGTAGAATTCGTGTATTAAATTTTCCAAGTGTTGGCGCAAGCAAGAGTTGATTAATAGAAAGCCTCTATCCTCAAATAAGTTTTGTACCACAACCTTAGTTAATATACTTAGCCCCAGGAATATGCTTCTGATCATACTTCTGCTAAAGATTCGTAGTCTCTTAAGACTTAGAAAATGAGAATTGTAGCAATCTAAGTAAATTTACGGTTTGTAGCACTCGATTGATTTCTCTAAATTCGCTGAAACTTTATGTTAGGTCTAGTAGATTTACAGTTTGTAGCAGTTATTTGTCAAAGCTAAGATGGCAGTAACTTTGGTTAAAAAGTAAAACTTTTATGAAATTTACAAGTCTGTTTAGGAAAGCTGTTGTTATGGTCAGCACAACGGTAGCTGTAATTACGCTTCAAGTTAGCAACGCTCTAGCTGAATACTCGTTCACAGTAGAAAACTCAGCAGAAACATTGATCGAAGAACTCTTGGTATCTGAGGATGGAGAAAATTGGGGGCATTTCGATATCGGCAGTGGCATTGCTCCAGGTGAAACAGGCAAGCTTGTCTGGGATAAAAACACCGATGATCAAAGTTGTAGTCAGTTTATTAAAGCTGTATATGCTGATGGCAGCTATTCTCAGCCAACTGATTTCGACTTTTGTCAGGAAACGGATTTAGTGTTTGAAAAATAGTTGGGGTTTAAACATAGAGTATGTCACTTTTGCTAGCTAATCAACCCATTGAGGTAAGCACAGTGATATACCAGGACGTGAAAAACATTTTGTTTGTTCTACTGTGCCTGGAAATTTGCACACCAATGTAAAGACAAGCATCCTTTATATTAGCCGTCTTTCATCTTAATAGCAGATGCGCGTTAACACACGATAGAGTATCTTTTCGTCCAACAGCGTAATGCTAACCTTGGTTTTTTACTATTGTTACTGGGAATGTTTTGCTCAAGATGACTCGGATTTACTCCGGTTGCTCAGCTGTTGCACCTAACGGGAAAATAAGGTTTTTAAGCTCTCCCATTCTTGGTTGCGCGATCACTTGATAGCTGGGAAGCCTGACTTGAAGTGAAGATTAGCCAAAAATTAAAGGAGATAAAACATTTGTAGTAGAACAGTTTGAGAGGAGTTCAAGATCTAAGGTTGGAGATACCAGCCGCGCCTTTGGGTTCTCCTAGTACAGAGCACTCGCCTGCTCAAGAGGCGTTAACTCCAATAAATGTTATCAGTAGTGGCTCGTTACCTTTTTTCGCTACTTTTACCGTGAATTTGGGTACTCGACCTGTAGTAAAAATATCCAATGCTAAAGATAAGGAGCCGGAAGGATGATGTTGAGCACGTTGCAGAATCGAAAATATCGCATTGGGGGCTACCGCCCTGGTCTAAAGCCAGAAAATACGAAATATCATCAGAAAGCTCGGTTCCAAGAGGAGCAATTACCCCCTAAGGTCGACCTGCGCAAGCACATGAGTGAAGTTGAAGAGCAAGTCGGCAATAGCTGTGTTGCTAATGCATTTGTCGGTGCGTACGAATATCTTGCCAAACGTGAACTTGGCGAATCGGGCAATGTCAGTCGTCTGTTCGTCTACTACAACGCACGAGCACGGCAAGGCTGCGCGGACGAAGATGGCGGTGCACAAATGTACTGTGCGATCGAAAGTCTGATTGAACATGGTGCTTGCTGCGAAGATTTTTGGACT
Organism: Gloeocapsa sp. UFS-A4-WI-NPMV-4B04; assembly: GCA_019359535.1. Taxonomy (GTDB): domain Bacteria; phylum Cyanobacteriota; class Cyanobacteriia; order Cyanobacteriales; family Chroococcidiopsidaceae; genus JAHHHE01. Next base: position 5,502 of record JAHHHE010000212.1, on the reverse strand, counting down.
AATGATGAGTCACTCGTTTGTGAACAACCAGATGAAAATGCCTACGAACACGCTGCCAACTTCAAAATTGCCGAAGCAGAATGCATCGAAACTGATTTAGATTTATGGCGGCATACCTTAGCAGAGGGGTACCCCATTGCATTTGCGTTGAATACTTTTGAGTCATTTGATGATGCTACTAGCAATCGCGGTCGCGTTCCCATGCCAAAGCAAGCGGATAACGTCCGACAAACGCATGGATGGCACGCTATGCTGTGCGTTGGCTATTCTGACAAAGATCGAATGTTCATTGTGCGCAACTCTTGGGGTGTAGCCTGGGGCGAGCAAGGCTATTGCTACATTCCCTATGACTACGTGGTGCATCTAGACTATAACGGTCATGACTCGTGGATTATCAAAGCTGTTAACGATCTCGATTTCAGTGCCGACGGTTGGGAAGAAGGAGATTCTGTCTTTGCTCACGAAGGAGCTCTACTCCTCTACGATTTTTATGTTTGCACTAGCGATCCAGAAGGCTTGATTAAAGACCTTGATGCACTGTGTCAAAACTACATTGAAACTGCACAAGACTATTACTTCGACTACAAAGAACAAGATAATGGGGACGATACAATCGTTCACATCACCAATTTTGATTTAACGCTCGACAACCCGGATGAATTTCTTGTAAAGTTAGATGTACTCTGCGAAAAGTACGCTATTGATGAAAACTACGACTATTATATAGACTCCCAAGTAACTACAGAAGAATATAACGCTGAGGACGAAACCGAAGAAGAATATAACGCTGAGGACGAAACTGAAGGAGAATATAGCGCTGAGGACGAAACCGAAGGAGAATACGGCGCTGAGGACGAAACTGAAGAAGAATATAGCGCTGAGGACGAAACCGAAGGAGAATATAGCGCTGAGGACGAAACTGAAGGAGAATATAGCGCTGAGGACGAAACCGAAGGAGAATACAGCGCTGAGGACGAAACTGAAGGAGAATATAGCGCTGAGGACGAAACCGAAGGAGAATACAGCGCTGAGGACGAAACTGAAGGAGAATATAGCGCTGAGGACGAAACCGAAGAAGAATATAGCGCTGAGGACGAAACTGAAGGAGAATATAGCGCTGAGGACGAAACTGAAGAAGAATATAGCGCTGAGGAGGATTAAGAGTTAAAAAGTAAGGGAATTCCTTTTAAGGAATGGCAGAGGAAATATATAGTCTCTAAAAAAGGCACTAATTGGCTATTAGCTAATAGCTCATCTAGCTAATAGCTCATCTTGCTGATGCTGAATCTGTACATTCAACTTTTTGAGGTAATGTTGTGAAATAGCGGTAGCCTTCTACATCTATTGAAATGTGAGGAGGAAGGTGTTGCAAAAGTGTTGATATGCTAGATTTTTACTAAAGAAATAGAAACATCAACTCGCTCGACTGCGGTTAGAGAAATCAACTTGCAAAACGCGGCAAACATCACAGTAGCCAATAGCAGCGACATTGCTAGAGTTAACCGGAATCATCCGAATTTGGTCTAAAAGCTGTGTACGAGCCGTCAAACCGTTGTTAGACTGTTGAAGGAGAGAAGCGAACTGAGCAAGTTGCAGAAGACCTTGAAAAGCTTGGAGAGGGGCAGGGAGGGATTCAAGGCAATAAGTGCGATGCCTGCGGCGGTTCGCTGTGCGACCATCGTGTTCGATGAGGACGTTGAGAGAAACACCATCATGAGCCATCGCCTTAATTGAGGAGAGGTCAACACGAGCGTAAATTAAGGTCTGCCATAAAACCTGTGGATAGGTAAATAGAGATAAGGAAGCGAAAAGCGAGGTTATGGATAAACTTTCGCCATTGCTTTATCGGAGTGCGCAGTGCGTGAAGGCTTGAGAAAACGGACTTTAAAGCCAAGAAGCTGAAGATTTTTAACTGCTTCTGTCATTGCCTGACGATAAACAGCAGGAGCGGCAACATTCTTGACACCTTCCACAAGCCCTGAGCCTTCAGATTCTGCCCAATATTCAAAGCAAGAAGTGATTATGAGGTCAGTAAGTTGGCGTAAAGTGAGAGATAACTTAGCGATGGGTGTGGTCAAAAGTAGTTGGTCAGAATAGTCGATGTTTACAAGACTTCGGCATTGAAATAAAATTACTATCGTTTTTAGTGCAGCCGAGCATTTCCATAAGGGAGCGTAGTAAAGCGAGTTGTTTTTGTCATATTTGTAGTATTTTGTTGATTAAAAGAGTGCTTACTGAGAAAACAAGCGTGAAAACGCTAGTTCTTCATTAATTATTCTCAATAAACTTTGCCTCTCCATGTCTGTACTACAAAACACTCCGCTCTGTCACGCTCCCAATACAGTTCCTTAGCGGCTTTTTTTCAGGGTTAGGCTGAATATGCCAGCTATCGCTGCGGAGAAGCTATCTTCTTCTAGAGTAGAGTGGCTTCATCTGTTTTTATATCGAGAACCTTAGTGAACCTTTTCTATCCCTCCGATTTCCGCACCTTCTCCCGTACTCTGCCTGCCATTCTGATCGCTCTACTCGTCACACTGGGGCTAGCGATGAGTAGCTGTCAAAACAACACCAGAGACACTTCTCAAGCAACCGATGGCACTGGATCTCCATCTCCCCTTACATCCGACCCAAAAATCGTGGTAGTCCAGGGTCTCACTATGGGAGATAGAGCCTGCTATATGAAGTTGGAAAACGCGCAAGGGCAAAGCTCAGAAGAGCTAGCGGACTTTAACATCTGCACACAGTCGCAGTTAGTTGATAAACGCGTTCGGCTCACACGAACACTCACCCCGATTTCTGCCATATCCTGCCAAGGGAATCCAGAGTGTAAAAACAGGGAAACCGTGAATTTAATCACCGCAGTCGAAGTGGTACCGTAGATTTGGTAAGACGAGAGGCACTACAGTTGTAGATATAGCGGTTCCCAGGGCAAACGCATCTAAATTCTGAATGCCTTATGCAGCAAGGATTTCAAGAATCGATAATTATAAATATTAAATGCCTAAAACCCTTGCCCAGTCTGCCTTTCAAAAATAAGATGCGTTTGCCCTGTAGCGGTTCCCAATTGGCTGAAATATAGCAACAGCAGTGGGTAAACCAACCAATAATTTCCTTAGTCGCTACGGTAGCAAGAGCATCACTGATGGACTGATCTAATTCTGGATACGTTTGGGCTGAAGAGTGCGCGAAGAAACTCAATGAGTTTTGACCAACAGTTTTCAATTTGGGAAAAATTTGACGAATAGGGGGACAAGGAAACAACTGTTGCCCCAACCGCTTCTGTCGAATAACAGATTAACTGGGTGCTTACGTAGTTTTGGTGAAGCTAGCCAGTAGTGGGTCATTTGGCATGAATGTTGCCATAAAAAAGGTGACCAATTAAAGTGAAGATACATAGTTTTTCAGGTTGTAATGACACGGCGAAAAAAAGCACCGCTGCGACCGTTAAGTGATGAAGAACAAGCACAGTTAGAAAAGTTGAGCCGTTCTCAATCCCAATCATCTACAAGTGTGATGCGAGCTAAAGCAATTCTAGCTGTAGCTCTTGGATCTGGTTACACAAGTGCAGCGCAGCAAGTAGGCTTGCGTTGCGGAGATACGGTTAGTAAGTGGGTTAGCCGCTTCAACGTGGAAGGCTTGGCTTCCTTGCAACAGGGAGCGTAATAAATTATTGTGTTTTGTAGTATGCTGTTGAAAACCTAAATTTTAATGAGAAGGGACGACGAAAAAATAGGAATTTGAACTATACAATTCTCAATAAACTGGTCACCTGTGTAAGATGTACTTCAGTGTAGTACAAAGCACAATAATCTATTACGCTCCCTATTGGCCATGCCCTTTTTTGATAAATAGACTTGTCCGAAATATAAATTTAGGAGAAAAAAGATGGTAGGTGTGTTTGAGATGTCCTGCCATCATGATAAATCCAATCGATTATATTCATAAGTACCCCCATCGCAGCAAGCAGATTTTGGGAATCAGCTACAAGGCGTTTCTTCAATTAGTGCAGCAAGCTTGTTTACGTCAAAGCCACCGGCACTGGCGACTTGAACAAAAAAAACCCGAATTAATGCACCTGGAGGTGGAAGGAAACCAATTTTATCAAGGGAGAGTGAGGTTGGTTTATGTTTATTTTACCTGCGGCATCTGCCAACATTTGAGATTTTAGGGTTACACTTTGGCATTTCTAAAACCTGTGCGAATGATATCTTTCATTATTGGTTAGAAATATTGCGAGAAATCCTACCAGCAAGCCTGTTAGAGCAAGTTAAAAATCAAGTGAGCGAGCGTGAAGTAGTGCAGGAACTATTGACCCATTTTGAGTTATTAGTAGATAGCACAGAACAGCACAGAGAGCGACCTGGGGGGCGTTGGTAAATAGTGAGATGAACTAGGAGGAAACAGGGATATCTCTGAACTTGAGGTAATGGATCAACAAGCGGAGAGAATGCTTCAGCATCTCAACTGACTTGGAATAGCACAAGGTCTTGCGATGCAGCCGTGCCAGATAGTGTCGCAGACGAGTGTTTTCACCTTCGACTCGAATCATGTAGGTCTTGCTAACAAAGGAGTCACCATCCGGAATGAAGCCTGGATAGACTGGGTTACCATCGCTCACCCAGAAGTAACACTCCCAAGCCGAGATTGAGTCCCGCAAGGGGCGCGCGTGTTGCGGCACTGTGGTCACCCACGACCCAGCCCAGAATTCCCGGTGCGAAGTGATCCACGGCTGTCCATATCCACAGTTTATTCTGCTTCTTGCGCGCGTTGGTTTCGAGTTCGTCCACTTCCCCCACTTGGGGGTTCTGCTTTGGGTTGTAAAGCTCCGGTAGCAATTCTCCCGATTGGGCAATCCAGTTCAAGATCGTGGTGTGAGCGATGTCTGTCACACGGCTAATGCCTCGCACTCCCATACCATTGACATACATTTTTAAGCACAGCCGTTTCACGTCGTCGCTGTAACCTTTCGGTTCGTATTCGTTCAGAAACTGTCGTCTACACTCCACACAGATATAGTTTTGCTTGTGCTGGCAATGCCCATTTTTACGAATATGTTCGCTGCTACACTCAGGACACTTCATCGCGATTTCTCTCCGGCTTCGGTTCAATGCTATTGTCTGACATTGGAAGGGATAGAAATATGAAATTCATCTGCTAATTTACCAACGCCACCTGGGGAGTATAAAGAGCAAAAAGAGTTTTACTCAGGAAAGAAAAAGAAACATACCTTTAAAAATCAGTTCATTATTCTTCCAGAAGCGCAGGATATTGTAGATGTAATAGTAGGACTCCCCGGTCCTGCCAGTGATATTAATCTGCTACTTTGACAACAGAAAAATTTTGATTCTGCTCAAAAATTTAAAGGTGATAAAGCTTATAGAACCCATTTGACATCTTTTTCTGTAATGGAGTAACGTTAAGGCAAAAACGTGATGAAGATACCATGCCGTACAAGAGCAGCCTCAGCGAAGAAGAGTGGAAAATACTTGAACCCTTACTGCC
>JAHHHE010000004.1 GCA_019359535.1 Gloeocapsa sp. UFS-A4-WI-NPMV-4B04 | reverse complement strand
CAATCGCAGCGTTTCAGGATTCAACTCCCGCATGAACTGCATGGTTATAGGTACATAATCGCTACAATTCTATTTTGACAAATTTTAACTCTTAAGTGAGTAATTTATTCTGCACATCTACTTAACACAAGTTTGTCACCTTTCCAGAAGCCCACTCTACCCACTCAGGCTCTGTATGCTCTTGTGGAGCATCTATCCCCTTTTCAGCCTTAAAAAGGTCTTGCGTAAACTTGTCGTAGCCCAGTTCCACAGGAAAGCCAAAATGATCGTCTAGCTGAATGCCATCTATTTCATACCTTGCTGCTACATCAGCAATTAAATCCACCATGAATTTCTGTACTTCAGGATGGCAAGGATTAAGCCAAACATGATCATCAGGTTTATTCTTGTCATGGCTTTTAAGCCGGATTTTGTCTGGGTTAGGTTTACTATCTAGTGTCAAAAGTTCTGGATGTCTTTGCTCTAGCTGTGAGCCAGGTAAAGTCATCAACCCGTACTCAAACCAGGGTATTACTCGAAAGCCATGAGGTTTTGCTTCCTCTATGATCTCAGCTAGCATATCCCTGTTTTCAAAGGCAGAATCTGGCATTACGGGTGAACCAATAAACTCTTTAGCTATATCACTTGGATAAAGAGTGAACCCCCGTTGCCAGACAACAGGATAAATAGTATTGAAACCTAACTTCTTCAGCTCTTCTAAACCTGATTTAATCGTGTCGCGGGAATTTAGGACATTACTATCAACGCTGGTGAGCCAGACACCACGTAATTCTTCAGCTTGAACATCAACATGAGCTTGAAAGAAGTAGCCAATCTCACCAACAGGGTCAAGGGGCTGTTTTAGCTTTACAAAATAATGCACTCCTACTCGAAAAGCATATTTCACATTAAAAGACTGCCCTGCATTTACGCTAAATACCTTTTGTGGAGGCGGATTAGTTGATTGAGCATTGATTTTCTTGAAAAAAGTATTTTGAGTTACTGTTAGCAATGGCATGAAGATAGCTCCCTATATATGCAGAAATTAAAAGCAATTAACCAATAGTTACTGTTCGCGTCGATCCATTCCAAGTGATCGCAAGATTTAACATAGTAGCTAGGTCACGAGCTGCAACAAATCCATACTTATTTACTAAACTGACGATTTGAGATTCTGTGCTACCTGCTGGAATATTAACAATTTGGTTACTATGGTCAATTAACAGATACGGTATAGAACTAGGCGAATTACCAGGACTTTGTAGCTCGACAACATTCTTATTAGCATGAAAAATCGTCCAATCCAACTCTTCACTAACTGGACGCAGTTTGATAAAACTCTTTTCATTAAAAATCTGCGCTTCTCGGAATGTTTTGCCCTGGATAACAGCAGTGATGCTAGCAGGTGTTTCCCGCATATCTGAAATACCTGTAATTTTGCTCTTTACCATTGAGCGAAACTTGTCACCAACTTGTTTTTTATTTAAAGTTCGATCAAAAGGTAGTACCATTGGGTCCCACTTTCCCCCTTGAGGCTTGCCATGAGTTGCTTCAACCTCTCCATGTCCTAAAACAGTTTGTGGAGTAACCGGAATGTCATAGAAGTCACATAACTCTGCTGCTACCTGTGCCATTGTTTCCCATTGTATTTGTGTCATTGGGGAAGCACCAGCGTCGAATGGACTCTCTTTTGCTCCTTGCATACAGCAAACTGAGACACCGATAGAGCCAGTATTAAAGATGCGTAGTTACCGTCTCCTGTTGAAACGTTTTCTTTGATAGAGTGTGTACCTCTGACTAGCTTGCCATCGTCTTCAATGAGAATGTGATAGTGACCAGTATCTAGGCTAGAAGCCTTGTGACCTCCTGCTGTCCAGTGCAGAATAATATACTTCATTGAGCAATTAGGCATCCAAGCTGTGGGAACTATAGCCATTGTTTTCTCCTTATGACATCAATTAAGTTAAATTTGAAATGGAAGTATAGACAGTTCCATTACGCCCAGAAGTTGCTCTTAGAACCTCTTTCCGGTTTCTTGGTTCAGCACTTAAATGAATCCAATTAGGATTGTCAAGAGTGCCAAATTCAAGAATGATTTGATCAAATTCGCGATTATTTTTTACCCATACTGCTAACTCTTTTGTTCCTACATTTACAGGAACAATATCCGCAGCAAATCCTTTTCTATGAGCGCTAGTTGGACTACCACCAACAGCTATATTTAGTGCTGCTGAACGAAAACCAGAAGTTATTTTCAGTGGACCCAGTGCATCACGAGCAGGCTGTAGTATCTGTTTGCAAAGGGTACGCAGATTTTTAATTTCTCCTGGTATGGGTGTATTATCAATTTCTAAACGATCTGCTGTAGAAGAGACAACAAATTCCTTAAGTTGGAAATTTGTAGTCAAACTCATATTTAGATCGACTACGGATGATGATTGCAGAGAAAGCCAAATATCATTAGTATCAACTAACTGATTACTAGCACTAAAACCCTTAGCAACAATCCGACGAGTACCACCAGAATTAAACTTATAACTAATAGACCAATTACCATTGTTGGCATTAGTTTGACCTAGTAACCATCTATCATCTGCAAATAACTCTACCTTTGTTATAGAATCATGAGCTGTCCCTGTAAAGGGGATTTCATCCCCTACAGCCATCTCTTGATTATTGTTAGGACTGGTAATAGTAATAGACATCTGTTACATCTCCTCAGATTTATAATTTCGTAAGTTTGCTACTAATATAAAAATGGCTATAAGAACGGCGATCGCTGCTCACATTGCCTAACTAAAGGTATAAAGAATTAGGCGTTTAACTTATTGCCACCCAGCAAATTCTTGGAACCAACCAGCACGATCTAAAACATCTTTAGAATAATCTGCGCCAGTAGTTACAGAGTCAACATTACTGCCTTGGTTAATAGCTCTTAGAACACCGCCTAAGCCTGCGTTGTAGCTAGCTAGAGTAGCTCGTAAAAGATTTCTACCTGTCAAACCAGTTTGTCGACGAAGCAGCTCTCTGTTATCAGCTAAAAGTTCGCAACCAAATTGAATATTTTCTCTAGGATTTTGCCAGAGTCCTGTTTTAGCAAATTGATGAAAACGATCATCAATTTGCATCAGTCCCCTACCGTGTCCGCGATCACCTACACCTGCTGCTCCACGAGGACGCAAAATTATCCCCCAGAAAGATTCTCGTGAACCCACCCCACCAATAACTGATGGCTGCAAACCAAAATCTTCTGCTGCTTCTTGAATTAGAGGTTCATAACTATGACTTTGAATTTCATTCAACTGTCCTATTAACTCAGATCGGGTGTATGTTGTATCGAAAGTTAGACCTGAAGGTGCTGTAAGTTCATGAAAATAGATTAGAGCAGTTTGTTTGCCAATAACACCTCTTAAAGCTCCAACATTACCCCCTGGTAAGTGCTTGTCTTTAAACCGAATAACTCCTGCATTTGATAAGTCAAGTCCTTTACTCTGACCAAGTTCAATAAATTTAAACAAAGTTGTAGGATCTAGTACACCTGGAGCGCTTAAATTCATTAATTCCTTAAGTTTGTTGAATTTCTTAACTGATAAACTTGTCAAAATACTGAGAGCATTTTTCTGTTCCTCAGTTAGACCATCACCAATATCTTTGACAACTATTTCTGCCACAATCTTTACCTCAAATTATTATTTTTTTTGTTTTTGCTAATGCCCTTTACTCTCTTGCTTCTACAGCTAGCAGAGATAGTTTTCTCACCTGACGTTAAACTCTTGATTTAAAAGTTTGTCAGTCTATCAAACCTTTTACTTATTAGTTCAAAGCCTGTTTAACTGCTTGGCGGATGTTGTCTAAACGAACAGTTGTACCTCCTGATACACCGGGACAAGCTGTACTGAATCGATCTCGATGTCCAATAATACGAGGTAAATTTTTTGTGCCAAAACTAGCGGTTGGTGTAGATACAAGTTCGGTAGGATCTTTAATTCCCATACGCTGACAAAGCTTTGTACATAAAGCTACAGCCGATTTAAATTGCTCGTCTGTAATCGTTCTAGTTGTATAATCTCCATCAAAGGCGATGCCAAATCCGTCGTTAATAACGTCGTGAGCGCCTCTCTTCCCTTCAGGACGACCCTCATAAATCCTGCCACTAGCCATAATTACGAAGTGATAGCCAATGTCGCTGAAACCTTGAGCAGTGTTCGTCATTTGATCTCTGCGAACATTACGCATTCTTTGAATTTCCTCTGTCTGTGTCTTAGCCAGATCAGATGGAATAAAGAAATGGTGAAGAGTAATGCGCTTTGGGTTTGGTAAGTCAGCAAGAGATTTGGCAGGAGGCTTATTGTCAAACCAAACACTACGAGCCACAACTTCCAGATCTGATGACTCCACATCTAGCTGAATTTGAACCCGATCTTGTTCAGACGACTCCAATTCAAATAGTCGCTTACCACCGGAATGAAGCAATACAATGGCTTGCCATTTACCACCATTAACTAGAGGACGTGCTACAACATAATCGTCAACTTTAAGAAGAAGCTGATCTCCGTTGTCGAAACCATCAGCCTCACCACTCAAAGTAAATTTTTCCTCTGTTTTGATATTAGTAGGAATGCTTGTAAAGCGGAGGCGTGGAGGGGCAAGAATAACCTTAATCATTCTAGTTTCACTCTCATCGCCGATTGAAATTTTTAACCTGCGATCGCCAGGTTGCAGAAATTGAAATTCAATTTGCCAAGAGCCGTTATCATTAACTACATTTCCTAATGTCTTAAACTCGTTATCTACTGTTAGAGTTATGGTTTTTTTCTTCAAGTCAGGGGAAGCAGTTCCGGCAATAGTAAATGTTTGTTTAACCTGAATTTCCTGGGGAATAGTAGTAACTGCTATCATAGTTATAAATTTTGGATTTGTACTTGAATCATTTGAAATAGCTGAATTAAGATGCTTAGGCTATACTGATTATCAAAATAGATAGCATCTGCTGAGATATAGTCATAAAATATTCCAACACTAACAGAAAGCTTTTCTAAAAATTAAATATCAATTTTGTTGATTAACTTCATTAAAAACCTCCCTATAGTTAGGAATTTTACTAGCATCAAAGCCGATATATATGTTATTTAAAGTTGCCAATTCATCGTCAACAGAACGAATAACGTCTTTGATATTCTTTACAGGTAGTAGTTGAGTAGAATTACTTGTATTTGCTGGCTTTAAACCTGTAAATTCCTGCGTAGCGATGTATGAATTTAATCGATTGTCTAAAGCAATATAAGCTAGATACGTTCTCGTGTTATTGCTAATATTTTCCTCCTGCTTAAATAGCGCTGGAAAAACTCCTACAACAACCGTAATACTAAATGAGACAATGAAAACATTAATTACATACTTATTAGAGCCGTCCCAGCCTCTTCTACTTAAAAACAATAACGAAACTGCTGCAACTATTGATGAAACTGCTGCAATGCTAAGTGACTGATAATTCCAAATATAAAAAGCTCTGGCTACGCTAATATGGCTTCTGGCTCTATTTTGTATCTCTTTTAACTGCTCAAATAATCTAGCTTTCTCTGCAAGAGTTGCATTAGGTAGCTTATTAATATAAGCTTGTAAATTTTTGTCCTTCGAGGAAAGTTGCTCAGGTATTTGTTGACTCATGGGATTATATTTTAAACCTTGAGTCCATTTATCAGATTGTTCTCCTGCAAACCAATTCAAAAAAAATGCACCTGATAAAGTTATTGCTAACAATCCAAATGTTAATATACCGTGGTTCAGTAAAAACTTACCTGAATTTGAGCTTATAGCTTTGTCTCGGTTATTTATGTTTCTATCAGGTTCTGAATCAGTAACTTGTAAATTATTAGAGTTAGGTGTTTGTAGCGGAATTCTATTTGCACCACCGTTTTCATCAGGATTAATTTTCTCCATATCTTTTAAGGTTCTTTCATTTTCATTTGGATTAGCCATGACAAAAACTCCTAGTGTTAAATTCTTATTTTTTTTACAAAAACACAATCTAAATTACGTACAATATCCAGGATGAGGGTCAACATTATATCTAGTTAATCGATTCCAATTAGCTCCAATTGAAATTTACCTTTAACTCAAAAAGGTAAATTTCAATCTAAAACAGATATTTGCTGTCTGTTAAATTGCTTCTACAAAACTAGAATTAGACATTTCGGAAAACTTAATATTTAGTAATAATGATTTTTCATGAGTATTTTTACCTTGCTATAAACTTGAATATAAAAATATATTACAACTTGCATAAAGTTATTCGCAGCTACTGATTGAGGAACTGTGATCGCTTTATCTAAAAAATTTTATTTTAAAAAATAATTTACATTGTTTTTTAAAAAATAGGGTGAAATAATGTGTATTTTTTAAAAAAAGTAGTTACAAATTGATATTAAATGAAACATTAAATCTTCCGCCAAAAGTATTATCTAATACATCATTCTTGTAGATTTATCTAAAAGCTGCAATAATTACTTCGTTGCAGCAATTTAAATTTGTATTAAAAGAAACAACTAATCTAAAAGCTAAATATTAACTAGCTGAAAACTGAATGGCATAGTGAGCAAGAACTTATTTATATAAAGCAGTAACTTAAAATACATTTTTCTAGGTGTAACAGGTTTACCTGAAAACTTCTAATCTGCACAACTTCACCACATTCAACCCCAGGTTAGAACCAGATATTTGCTAGTATCTGTAATTTGACATTGGAGAACTTAAGAGTAATCATGCAGATTCAAACCCCTGATTGGGTTAAGCACGCTGTTTTCTATCAAATATTTCCAGATCGCTTTGCAAGAAGCCAGCAACCACGCAAGCGACTTTTAAAGAATGCCTCGTGGGAAGCCTGGGAAGAGATGCCAACACTGCAAGGCTACAAAGGTGGCGATTTGTGGGGGATACTAGAACAACTGGATTACTTGGAGACTTTGGGGATTAATGCGATTTACTTCACCCCCATCTTTCAATCAGCCAGTAATCATCGTTATCACACCCACGATTATTACCAAGTCGATCCGATGTTGGGTGGAAATAGTGCTTTTAGAGAACTACTTGAAACTTGCCACGATCGCAATATCAAAGTTGTTCTAGATGGAGTCTTTAACCACGCCAGTCGCGGCTTTTTCTTCTTCCACGACATTCTTGAAAATGGTCCTCATTCTCCTTGGGTAGATTGGTTCAAAATTGAAGGTTGGCCTCTATCTCCCTACAATGGTGAATTTCCGGCTAATTATGAAGGTTGGGGTGGAAATCGAGCATTACCAGTATTCAACCATGATAATCCCGAAGTGCGGGAATACATTATGGAAATTGCGGAATATTGGATTAAATTCGGGATCGACGGCTGGCGCTTAGATGTACCATTCGAGATTAAAACCCCTGGTTTTTGGCAAGAGTTCCGCGATCGCATTAAAGCTATTAACCCCGAAGCTTACATTGTCGGCGAAGTTTGGGAAGACTCTAGAGAGTGGCTAGACGGCACTCAATTTGACGGCGTGATGAACTATCTATTTACCGCACCTACCATCGCTTTTACAGCAGGCGATCGCGTGGATATGGAACAAGTACAAGATCGCTCTTACCAACCTTATCCGCCTCTTTTTGCTAAAGAGTACGCTCAAAAAATCGAGGAATTGTTGCAACTTTACCCTTGGGAAATTCAGCTTACCCAGCTAAATTTGCTAGCAAGTCACGATACAGCTAGATTAATTTCAATTGCAGGAGGCGATCGCGCTAGCGGTGAATTAGGAACACTGCTACTATTTACCTTTCCCGGCGCGCCTAGCATCTACTACGGTGATGAAGTTGGTTTACCGGGACGTTTAGATCCAGACTCTCGACGCGGCTTTCCCTTAGAAGCTCATTGGGAATCCGATGTTCTAGACTATCACCGCAAACTAATTGCTTTGCGTCATACTCACCCTGCATTGCGTACAGGTGATTACCAAGTCTTATATGCTCAAGCCGCAGTTTACGTCTTCGCTCGTACTCTAGGAACCGAGGAACTAATTATTGCTGTCAATGCTGGAACTGCACCTGCGAAGGTAAGCATAGAAGCAGCTAGTCTAAAATCTCAATCTAGCCATTTATTGTATGGTATTGCCGAAGCAAAATGGACGGGTGAAAAAGAATCGAGTCAGCTTGAACTAACTTTGCCTGCTCGTGCTGGATGTATTTTAGGTGCAGTTGCTTAACTAACTAAAAAAGCAGGAGGCAATTTATTTCTAAATCCCTCCTGCTTATCTAGTTAACTAACTCAGCAATATTGTTTTCTGATCTACGTTAGAAAACAATATTGCTTCAAAAGCATAATTCTAGGAAAGTGAACTTGCAGCTTGGGTAAGCATTTGACCTAATTGCTGTAACTGGCTACCAGCATCACCACCAGCACTCGTACCCGCATCTGAAGTTTGGGAACCAAGTTTAGTTAATGCCTGTGCGACGGTTTGAGCATTTGCATTACCACTTGACAGTGCAGTTTTGAGTTCACCAAGAGTGCTAGCGATTTCTGGTGCTGCACCTTGTAGTTGTTCTTGCCAACTCTCAATATTAGCTAACGCTGCTTCAGCAGGAAGGGATGTTAAGCCACTTTGCAATGCTGAGATGGTTGAACTGAGGTCTGCTGTCTGTGCCATTTGGCTTTACCTTAAAATCGTACCTTAATAGTTTAAAGCATTTTTAAGTTTTTTTAAGTTAAATTAAGTTTAACTAAAGTACAACTACTACTTGGCTAGTATCCGATGTAGAAGAATGCTAAAGCAAATTGACACACATACGCTATGAAAAGTCCTGCTAGGTAACGATGTTACTTCTCCTAAGTAGTGATTTTGAGCAAGTAATATGGTACTAACGCTACTTTAAAACAGAGCGCTTGCGTTAAGCGTAATTTATATTTCTTAACAAATTATTAAGGAATTAGCACCGAATCAATAACGTGAATCACACCGTTATCTGCTTCCACATCCGGTGTCACAACCATAGCGTTATTTACCTTAACGCCACTAGAAGCATCAATGGATAAGGGTGAACCTTCTAATGGGGAAATTGAATTTAGATTAACCATGTCCGCAGACATGACCTTGCCAGAGACAACATGATAAGTCAAAATCTTCGTTAACTGAGAAATATCATTTAGTAACGCTTCTACTGTTCCCTCTTGAAGTCTAGCGAATGCATCATCAGTTGGTGCAAAAACAGTAAACGGACCTGACCCCTTAAGGGTATCTACCAAGCCAGCAGCCTTAACCGCAGCAATTAGGGTTTTAAAAGAACTTGCATTAACGGCAGTATCTATAATGTCAGCCATGTGTGGTAGCCACTCTTGATTTATGACATCAAGGAGCGTAAACCAAATTTTACTTATAAGCTGTTATTTGAATCACACGGTTGTCAAGATTGACACTGCGATCGCTTCACGCAAGTTTCCTACAGAGCTTTGAGCATCCTACTACGGCAGGGGCATCGCGCTTTAAATCTAAAATACTTACTCAGCAGCCACCAAAGTAGGTATTAATACCCCATCAATAACATGGATAACACCATTATCGGTAAGAATATCTGTTTTTAAAACATTGGCATCATTTACTTTAATATTTTCACCCGATTCAATTGCAACAATTGAGCCTTCAACCGTCGCCGCTTCTTCAATCTGCATTAAATCTTCAGCTCTTACATCTCCAAAAGCAACATGATATAGCACAATTCTCTTAAGCTTGGGAATATCTTGAAGCAGTGCATCTAAAGTTCCTTCTGGCAGATTGTTAAACGCTTCATCAGTTGGTGCAAAGACTGTGTATGGGCCAGGACTTTTGAGGATTTCTAGCAATTCAGTAGCTTCAACAGCTTTTACTAGAGTATTGAAAGTTCCAGCATTTACAGCAGTCTCAACAATATCAGCCATCAGGTTTCCTTGCGTTATTATTTATGTTTCATTAAGCAGTATTTATAAAATTAAAATGAATCTATAAGCATCTATCAGGGGAGGGGTTGTTGCCGACAGAAAGACTTTTTAGGCAATTAACTTGTGCAACCAAAGATGTGTTATGGATTCTGCAAAACCTAGCAATGCCTAAAACCAAGTTAAGCTAGTAATGAAGGTTGTAGAGTGAAGGTAACGCTTCTGCTCTTGTTCGCCCGTCGCTTAGAACTATGACCCAAAAACCTGCACGCATTTGTATTCTCGGTGGTGGCTTTGGTGGTCTTTACACAGCACTGCGTCTTAGCCAGCTGCCTTGGGAAAAGTCAGAAAGACCAGAAATCGTTTTAGTCGATCAAAGCGATCGCTTTTTATTTTCTCCCCTACTATACGAAATACTTACTGGCGAACTCCAAACTTGGGAGATTGCCCCCCAATTTCAAGAAATATTTGATAGCACAGGTGTGCGATTTTGTCAAGGTAATGTAGCTGGAATTGATATAGACGAGCGTAGAGTCCAGCTGCAAGCTTATCCTGACCGCAGCGAATGGAACGATACAGAAATACCTTATGATCGCTTGGTATTGGCACTAGGTGGCGAAACTCCTCTCGATTCAGTGCCTGGGGCAACATCTTATGCCTTGCCGTTCCGCACAATTACAGATGCCTATCGCGTAGAAGAACGACTCCGAACTTTGGAAACGTCTGTTGCAGACAAAATCAGAGTAGCAATTGTTGGCGGTGGTTATAGCGGTGTAGAGTTGGCGTGTAAGCTATCAGACCGCTTAGGAGAACGAGGTAGATTCCGATTAATTGAACTTAGCGATCAAATTCTGCGGACATCTCCAGAGTTTAATCGGACAGCAGCGAATAAAGCCCTTGAAGCACGGGGAGTTTGGATTGATTTAGAGACGAAAGTTGAATCAATTGAATCAGATGCGATCGCTCTAGAATACAAAAATCAAGTAGACACAATTCCTGTAGATTTAGTGATTTGGACGGTAGGAACGCGGGTAGCTCCTATTATAAATACACTTCCACTGAAACAAAACCAGCGCGGACAACTCACAACTACACCTACATTACAAGTAGTAGATCATCCAGAAATTTTTGCTTTAGGAGATTTAGCTGATTGCCGTGATGCGGAAGGACAGCAAGTCCCCGCAACTGCCCAAGCTGCCTTTCAACAAGCGGATTATGCAGGCTGGAATATCTGGGCTTCCCTCACTGATAGACCACTACTTCCCTTCCACTACCAGCACTTAGGAGAAATGATGACACTAGGCACAAACAATGCTACGTTTACTGGTCTAGGAGTAAAACTAGATGGTTCTCTAGCATATGTCGCTCGTCGGCTTGCCTATCTGTATCGAATGCCAACGTTAAACCACAAGATTAAAGTTGGTTTCAACTGGCTTACTCATCCTCTTGTAGAAAACCTTTCAAAATAGCGCAGTGATTAGTAATAGTTACAAAAAAGTGAGTAGTGAGTAGTGGCAAGTGAGTAGTGGAAGAAAAAACTTTAGTTGTGGTTTTAAAGCCTACTTGAAGAGAGATATGCTTTGCAGATACTCTGGTAGCACTTCTCTCATCCAAAAATACGCGCGCGAGAACACCTAGCGGCGATTTAAAAGATATCCTTATTTCGATCCCATGTCTTTTAGACGTGGCTTCACGCATCACGAATCACGCATCACTCTGAATTGCCACCAAAATTGTTTAAATTTGCTCAAAAACTTTCTTAAAGCCTGATAGCTAATAGCTGCAAGCTGATTATGCAAAGACCCAAAGTTATTTTTCTTGATGCTGTAAACACACTGTTTGGAGTGAAAGGCAGTGTGGGCGAGGTATATGCTGGTATGGCAAAGCAGTTCGGTGTTGAAGTTTCAGCTGTTGCTTTAGAGCGAGAATTTATCAAAAGTTTTCAAGCAGCGCCGCCACCAATGTTTCCAGGTATAGAACTGCAAAATATTCAAAAATCTGAATTTAACTGGTGGCACTCCGTTTCGCTGCACACATTTGCACAAGTAGGCGTATTGCATCAATTTTCAGACTTTTCAGCGTTTTTTACGCAACTTTACACCTACTTTGCTACTGCTGAACCATGGTTTGTATACCCAGATGTGTATCCAGTTTTAAAACGCTGGCAGCAGTTGGAAGTTGAATTAGGGGTGCTATCAAACTTCGATTCGCGTTTGTACTCAGTTTTAGAAGCTCTTGATCTAAGCCAATTTTTCACTTCAATTACTATTTCTACAGAAGTAGGTGCAGCTAAACCTGACCCCAAAATTTTTGAAGTTGCGTTAAAGAAACACAACAGTTCAGCTCAGTTAGCCTTGCATATTGGCGATAGTTGGCAAGAAGATTATCAAGGAGCTAATGCAGCAGGACTTAAAGCTATTTGGTTGCAGCGTAAGAAACAAGCTTAAGCTGTATAGTGGGCGTTATGGCTGCTCAGATTGGAGAATCTGTACTTCCTCTGCTTGCTAAAGTGATCGCTACTTGTATTCTCCAGAATCATCCTCATTAGATAATTCCAAACTAAGCTACTTGTGTAGGGATGCTAAAACAATTTTTACATAGTTATTGAGCTTGCTCAAAAGTTATCAAAAGTTTCACTCCAAATGCTCTTATAAATGATACGGTAAAGCTTTAAATACAATAGTTCTACAGACTAAAGTATTCAAAAAAAGTTGAATATAGAAAGTTACAATAAATAGGTTTAAGAAAAAATCGAGTAATCGCGCATTTTCTCTATCTTGGTTGAAATAATGCGATCGCTGTTTATTTGATTTTGGTTGAAAAAGGTGACGCCCCCTGCGTGGGCAATGCCTGTGGTATCGCTCACAAAATGCCAAAGTAAGTCTGCTCAAAAATTTATTAGTAAAACTCGTAAGCGCTATATAAAAGCTTATCCTTAAGTACCAACAATGCGCTTTTGATACTCTTGCTCAGTAATAATGTCGTGTGTACTCTCCAGCCGATCTAAAAACACAATGCCGTTCAGATGGTCATACTCGTGTTGAAAAATTCTAGCAACAAAATCAGTTAATTCTTGCTTTTGTAATTTGCCATTTCGGTCAGTATATTCAATCTCAATTGCTTCATATCTAGGTACGTAGCCCCGAATTTCTGGGATACTTAAACATCCTTCCCATCCTTTCACTACTTCACTTGAGTGAGCAAGAACTTGGGGATTGATCATGGCAGTCGGTTGCATTGTTGGTGCATTGGGATACCTCAAATTCGGGCGAGAA
The DNA here is from genome assembly GCA_019359535.1 of Gloeocapsa sp. UFS-A4-WI-NPMV-4B04. Classification (GTDB taxonomy): domain Bacteria; phylum Cyanobacteriota; class Cyanobacteriia; order Cyanobacteriales; family Chroococcidiopsidaceae; genus JAHHHE01. Next base: position 71,190 of record JAHHHE010000004.1, on the reverse strand, counting down.
GCAACAATAAATAATTGATAGGATTCAGCAACTTGTGGCGCAGCAATTCCGACACCATTTGCTTGCCCAACTGTTGCAATTAAGTTATCAATTAAGTTTTGAATATTCTGATCTTGAATATTATCAACTAGCTGGGCTGAGGAACGTAGTAATGGATGACCGAGTTGGATAATTTCGAGTACAGGCATAACTTAATTTTGGAGAAACAGATAATTGAAAGAGTGCGGCCTAAAACGTATATTTAGCTTGCGCGTTGTACTGGCAGAGGTTGAAGTTTTACTGATACTTGCCTAGAAGTGCGATCGCGTTGTACGGTCATTTGTAACTGGCTACCTACTTTACTACGTTCTACCAAGCGCTGAACTTCCTCAGTCGTCTTAACAGGCTGATTATTAATCGTTTGAATCACATCTCCTTCTTGTAGTCCAACTTCATCAGCTGGAGAACCAGAAACAACACGAATCAGTAAAATTCCTTGATCTGCTGCTATCCGAATCTGTCCCTGCGATTCAATATTAAGTTCCTGCTTAATTTCGGGTGTCAACGTCACCATCTGAACCCCCAAATACGGATGTTCAACTTTTCCATTACTAATTAATTGCTGGGCAATTCCTTGTACTGTGTTAATAGGAATTGCAAATCCTAGCCCCTGAGCGCCTTGAATGATTGCTGTATTCATGCCAATCACTTCACCACGAGCATTCAGCAGTGGCCCACCAGAATTACCCGGATTAATCGCAGCATCAGTTTGAATAAAGCCGACGCGCTTATCAGGAACACCAACATCGCTACTAGAGCGTTCTGTAGCACTAACAATTCCTGCCGTAACAGTATTATCTAAACCTAAAGGATTACCGATCGCAATCACCGCTTCCCCTGGCTGCAATACATCAGAATTCCCCAACGCCACAGATGGCAAGTTATTAGCTTCAATTTTAATTACAGCAACATCAGTTACTGGATCTTCTCCCAAAACTTCCCCTTCAACAGTACGACCATCTTTAAGCTTCACGCTTACTGTATCAGCACCATCCACCACATGAGCATTCGTGATAATCTGACCACTAGAATTTATAATAAATCCAGAACCAGTACCGCGCACGGTTCGCTGTCTAGGCTGTGCAGATGGTGGAACTCCAAAAAAACGCCGTAAAATCGGATCGTCAGAACCCGTAGGGCCCTCATCGCTTACTGTTCTAGCAGCATTAATCCGCACAACCGCAGGACCTACTTTTTGAACTGCTGCGACTACAAAGTTAGGATCTGTAGGATTAGAGAGAATTGGGAGTGACGCAGATTTATCTCGCAGAGAATTGTCTATCGGAGAACTTAGAACAGGCGCAGGTGATTGTTGTGATTGCTGGACGCGCCCAGGTAGTGAACAGCCACCTAGAGACGCTACTGTTGCGCCTAGCAGGGTGAGCAGATAAATAAAGGGTTGTCGCTGACGTGACTTGTTAGTTGTACCAGCTAAAGAATTTACACTGTCATAGTGTCGTCTCAATAGCCTTGTCATAAAATCTTTTAGCTCAAAATCACGATGCCTTGTTTTCATCTGTCTTTATTCTTGTGCAAATTATATTTGTAGCTACTACAATCCTGCATTAATTAGGCTCAAATCTGCTTACCTACCTTGTAATTACTAAATTTTTGTGCTTTCGTTGTCAAGCTGACTTCATTCTTTTGGTAAATTGGTTGCTTACGTATGATCCTTATTGTGACGCTTAACAGCAGAGGTAGTTAGCAGTGGAACTTCCCCTTGAGATTCTCTGGAGTCAAGTACTAGAGCGTTTACAACTACAATTGAGCCGACCAACATTTGAAACCTGGATCAAAACTGCTACTGCTGAGGAACTAGAGAATAATTGCCTTGTAATTCGCACCCCTAATCCTTTTGCGCGAAATTGGCTCCAAAAGTATTACATCAAAACAATTGCTGATGTAGTGCAAGATATTCTCGGTCATCCAGTTGAAATTCAGCTTACCGTTGCTAAAGGTTCTCAAGTAGGTGAGCCAGAAATCGCTTGGTCACAGCCAATCGAACCTATTATGCCGGACTTACCGACTAATCAACCGAAGCCGAGCGAATTAAATCCTAAATATGTCTTCTCGCGCTTTGTAGTTGGTTCTAATAGCCGCATGGCTCACGCTGCTTCTTTAGCAGTTGCTGAATCGCCAGGACGTGAATTTAATCCCTTGTTTTTGTGTGGTGGTGTTGGATTAGGCAAAACTCATTTAATGCAAGCAATAGGTCACTATCGCTGGGATATTCAACCTGATTCCAAAATTTTTTATGTCTCGACTGAGCAATTTACTAATGATTTAATTACATCGATCCGCACAGATAGTATGCAGAGCTTTCGAGAGCATTATCGAGCAGCAGATATATTGTTGGTAGATGATATTCAATTTCTTGAAGGTAAAGAATATACTCAAGAAGAGTTTTTTCATACTTTTAATACATTGCACGAAGCAGGTAAGCAAGTCGTAATTGCTTCAGATCGACCCCCTAACCATATTCCTCGCTTACAAGAACGTCTATGTTCGCGTTTCTCTATGGGTCTGATTGCTGATATTCAGACACCGGATTTGGAAACTCGGATGGCAATTTTGCAGAAGAAGGCAGAGTATGAAAATATGCGTTTGCCTAGAGCAGTAATTGAATATATCGCCTCTAACTACACTTCTAATATTAGAGAATTGGAAGGAGCTTTGATTCGGGCTGTTGCTTATATTTCAATTTCAGGCTTGCAAATGACGGTGGAAAATATTACACCAATTTTAAATCGCTCGATAGAGAAAGTAGAGGCTTCGCCAGAGGCAATTCTAATGATTGTAGCGCAGACATTTGATATTTCTATTGAAGACCTTAAGAGTAACTCTCGCCGACGCGAAATTAGCTGGGCGCGTCAAATTGGGATGTATTTGATGCGACAACACACTGATTTGAGCTTACCAAGAATAGGAGAAGAATTTGGTGGTAAAGACCATACAACAGTGATGTATAGTTGCGACAAAATTGCTCAATTACGGGTTAGCACTCCTGATGTGGCACAAACAGTACGAAGTCTAAGCGATCGCATTAATGTCGCCAGCCGTTCCCCAAAACAATCGTAACCGCTTACTTATTGCAAGCAAAAGTCAACTTCAAACATCAAGCTTAATCAAAGCATAATCAAAAATTAATCATCCTATCTTGTGGAAAAGCATTCATTTTTTGGGGAAAACTATTCAAAAAAATTGTGGGAAACTAGCATTATTAAGTTAAAAACGTCGCTAAGTATAAATACTCTGTGGAAAAACTAAGCTTATTTTACACAGGTTTTCCACAGCCAGTAATTTTTAAAATGATGATTAGAAAAGAAAAAGCAAACTTTTTCCACAGTTTCCACAGAGACTAATACTACTATATAAAAAATAATTAAATAATTAGTAATAGTCATCCTTGTGAGTATCTCGTCAGCAACAACAGCATTACTCCCGATAACAGTGCTACCATGTGCTTCTGAGCTAAATTACATCTAAGCGTAGGCTTAAGTCCGCCGTAGGCATCGTGCTATGCTCAGATAATTTTAAAAAAAGTTATAAAATTGCTGCTTAAGTTCCGATGAAATTAATTTGTACCCAAAGTGATCTCAGTACCAACCTTGCCTTAGTGAGTCGTGCAGTACCCTCACGTCCGACACATCCAGTTTTGGCTAACGTATTGTTGACAGCAGATGCCGAAACAGGACGGGTAAGTTTAACAGCCTTTGATCTCAGCTTGGGTATACGTACCGCTTTTCCAGCTGAAGTAGAAACAGGCGGTGAAATTACGCTGCCAGCCAAGTTACTAAATGATATTATTTCACGGCTACCAGACGGAGAAATTACCCTAGACGATGAAGCGGCAGAAACGCCTTTAGGTGTCAGCATAACTTCTGCTTCAGGGCGTTACCAAATTCGCGGCATGGGAGTAGAGGAATTTCCTGAATTACCCGTTGTTGAACAAGGTCAAGCAATTTATCTGCCAGCAGAATCGTTAATTGAAGGATTACGCGGTGCTTTGTTCGCTACCAGTGCTGACGAAACCAAGCAAGTTTTAACAGGGCTACATTTAACATTTCAGCAAGACAGTCTAGAGTTTGCAGCTACTGATGGTCATAGATTAGCAGTCGTGCAAGTCGCTAACGAAGTTGCAGACAGCGAGGAACAAGCGAGGCTAGAGGTGACTGTACCAGCAAAAGCCTTACGCGAACTAGAACGGATGCTAGGAACGAAGTCTGCTGGCGAATCGTTAGCCATGCATTTTGATCAAGGTCAAATTGTGTGTGAGTGGGAAAATCAGCGTTTAACTAGCCGCACCCTAGAAGGTCAATATCCAGCTTATCGTCAACTTATTCCGCGTCAATTTGAGCGGCAAATTACACTTGATCGTCGGCAACTACTTAGTGCTGTTGAACGAATTGCTGTCTTAGCAGATCAAAAGAATAATATTGTTAAATTTAGCATTGATAGCGTTAATCAAGAACTAATTTTATCTGTTGATGCTCAAGATGTCGGCAGTGGCAAAGAGTCGTTACAAGCACAAATATCTGGAGAAAGTATAGATATTGCTTTTAACATTAAATATTTAATTGATGGATTAAAAGCGCTGCCGTCTACTGAAATCCAAATGCAGATAAATACGGCAACAAGTCCAGTGATTTTGACACCACTGGGTAGCTTGAAAATGACTTATTTAATTATGCCTGTGCAGATAAGAAGTTAGAGGCTAGGTAAGTTTTATTGGTTCAATTTTAAATAAAATAAAGCCGAAAGTGCGACTTAGCAAAATAGTAGCAGCTTGTTGTGCTGCGCGTTTTAGTGCAGATATTCTGCTTCGCAATGTCTCATGTGTGGCTAATGCCATATTTAGACAATTTTAAGTAGTGACCGAATAGCCAAAATCTCAGTCAATTAACTTAACATATCTTGGTATATCTCAACATTGTGCTGTTTTGTTAGATTACCAATTAATCTTCATTAAAACTTTAAATAACAAGCCTGATTTTGATTGCTACTTTACTGATTCTTTATATCTTTATCAGAAATTATTTGTAATATGAATGATTAGATACAGTAAATGATTTGTTTTTATTAACTCCCAGTACAGGTGTTCGTGCCCGATTTCCTGTATCTAAAACCAAAGTTTTCTCAGTTTAAAACTTAATAATTGCAGCGACCACCTGAGACGCTTTTACTGCTTAAGATTTGGAAAAAATTATGGCAACCAGAAATGGTACACCGGGAAACGACACTCTGCTTGGAACTGCGAGTGATGATTAATTATGTGGTTTTGCAGGCAACGATAATTTACAGGGTTTAGCTGGTAGCGATCGCCTTGACGGTGGTAATGGTAACGATACTCTCAATGGTGGAGCAAGCAACGACACCCTGGTTGGAGGTAATGGTAACGATTCGCTCAATGGTGGATCAGGTACAGACAGCCTTGATGGTGGTAATGGTAATGATACTCTTAATGGTGGAAACGATTTTGGTCCAAGCGGCAGGGGAACCCTCCTGGGGGGAGGAGGCAACGATACCTACATTATTAGAAGCAGTGACCCTACCTTCATTGTTGTTGACACGATTGTGGAGTCCGCGTCTTCAGGCACGGATACTGTGCAGTCTTTTGTTAATTACACGCTAGGTCTTAACCTGGAGAACCTGACGCTGGCTGGTGTTGACGCGCTTGTTGGTACAGGTAACGACCTCAACAACACAATCATTGGTAATAATGCTGATAACCTTCTCAATGGGCTAGCAGGTAACGACAAGCTCAATGGGCTAGCAGGCAATGACACTTTGTTAGCAGGCTCTGGAGTGGTTGGTGAGAGAGATACCTTGACTGGTGGAGCAGGCAGAGATACATTTCTGCTCGGTAACGTAACTCAGGTTTTCTACGATGAGCGCAATACTACAACAGCTGGCATAGGTGATTACGCTTTAATTACTGACCTCAATAAAGGCGACGATGTTATCAAGCTCAACGGAAGCAGGACGGATTATCGTCTAGCTACATCCCCTGCTGGTCTACCAGTAGGTACAGCAATCTATCGCAACGAGCCTACGGGTGAACCAGATGAACTGATTGCGATCGTCCAAGGAAGCTCAGGTCTGAACCTAAGTGGCAACTACTTCAAGTTCACGGGTGATGAAGTCTACCTTTCCACCCTTAATGGCAATAACGGCTTTGTGATTAACGGAAGCGACAGACTTGACAGATTAGGCTTGTCAGTCAGTGATGCGGGCGACATCAACGGTGATGGCTTTGACGATCTCTTGATCGCGGCTCCTTTTGCTAATCCCAATGGTCAAACATACGCTGGTGAGAGTTATGTAGTGTTTGGCAAGGCAGAGGGCTTTAGTGCCAGCCTCAATCTCTCTACTCTTAACGGTGGTAACGGCTTCGTGATTAACGGCATTGACGTAGGTGACGGATTAGGCAAATCTGTCAGTTCAGCAGGCGACATCAACGGCGATGGCTTCGATGACCTCTTGATTGTGGCTCCTGGTGCTGATCCCAATGGTCAGGGGTATGCTGGCGAGAGTTATATAGTGTTCGGTAAAGCGGATGGCTTTAGTGCCAGCCTCAATCTCTCTACTCTCAACGGTGGCAACGGCTTTGTGATTAACAGCATCGATGACAATCCTGACGACTACTCAAACATTTCAGCTAGTGAGGCAGGCGATATCAACGGGGATGGCTTCGATGACCTGCTAGTCGGAGTTCCTAATAGTACTCCCAATGGTCAAATTAACGCTGGCTCAAGCTATGTGATCTTCGGTAAAGTAGGGGGCTTTAGTCCCAGCCTTAACCTCTCTGAAATCAACGGCAGCAATGGCTTTAAGATTAACGGCATTGAGGAGTTTGATAGATCAGGTTTTTCGACCAGTAGTGCGGGCGATGTCAACGGTGATGGCTTCGATGACCTCCTAATTGGTGCTTATGGTGCTGATCCCAATGGTCAAAGCTTCGCTGGCGAGAGCTATGTGGTGTTTGGCAAGGCAGAGGGCTTTGGCACTAGCTTCAACCTTTCTGACATCAATGGCAGCAACGGCTTTGTGATCAATGGTATTGATCCTGGGGACTACTCAGGCAAGTCAGTCAGCATGGCGGGAGATGTCAACGGCGATGGCTTTGATGACCTTTTAATTGGTGCTATTGGTGCTGATACAAATGGTCAATATTATAGTAGAGATTTCGCTGGCGAGAGTTATGTGATATTCGGTCGCGACTTCACCGATAAAGTAACTAATGCTGGCACAGCAGGCAATGATACGCTTACTGGTACTGCTGGCAAAGACATTTTAATTGGTGGGCTGGGCAATGATCTCCTTATTGGTGGCAAAGGCGTTGATGTACTTATAGGCGGTGCTGGCAATGATACCCTCAGCTTCGGCGCAACCGACAGACGCAGCAACGGCGGCAGTGGCGTTGACACTTTACGCATTGACGGGAGTGACAATATCGACCTGACTAGCATCTCCAACAACAAATTCACCGCTTTCGAGATTATCGACATCACTGGTACTGGCAATAATAGTCTGGCATTCACGCGCCTTGATCTGCTTGATTTATCAGATACAACTAACCGCTTGATCGTCAACGGTAACTCTGGTGATAAGGTGACATCAACTGGACAAGGCTGGGCATTTGGCGGCACAACAACCCTAGATAGTGTCCTCTATCGGCAGTACACCTCTGGTGCAGCAACGCTACTGGTAGATGCAGACATCACCCAGACGCTTACCTGATAAATCCGGCAATCGCCCTGACCACCGTAGCTAATCTAGGGCGATCGCTTTTAACTTTAAACTTGGGCGGATCGCCTATACAACACCATCAGTCAACCTCAAAGCCTCAGTGTTCAACCTCAGAACTCGAAACTTCAAGCTCAAAACTTGATCATCTTAGTTCAGAACACCATCATTCAAGCTCAGAACTCGAAACTTCAGGCAAAAAGTATCAAATTTTCAGATCACAACTCGGAATTTGAGCTTCACAATTGCAACGTCTGCGTTCACAATTCCAACATTCGAGTTAAAAACCTGATGATTGAAGAGCCGAACTTGATTACTGCTTTAAAGCAGGCGATCGCTTACATAAGTTTTTTTGACATATCATGCTTGGGGCGATCGCGCTTTACTCTGTTAAATACAGCTTCCTCAGCCTCTACTCCCTAACACCTATTTTGTAACAGCTTCAGCAAAGCGAATTTTGAGATAATCTTCTTCCATCTTTGCGCCACCTGGTTGCAGTGCTGCCAAGGCTTGGGGTAATACTAAATTACGGCGGTGATTGCCAATAGTAATATTTAATTCATCGCCAGTTTTACTCAGTTGAATGTGATCTTTAGGAATTCCAGGTAAGTAAAGTTCCAAACTATATTGATTTTTATCTTGTACGATTCTAATCGTCGTTTCTTTGTAATAAACTTGACTCGGATCTTCATCCTGATATAGCGTTTCTTTCAACCTTTCTAAAGCTGGCAAGCCGCACATTTCCTCTGAATAGAGAGGAACTTCTTTTACAGGTAAAGGATGGAAGTTTTCATGAATTTCTTGGCGATACTGCTGCTGCTGATTCTTCCAGCGCTGGAAGAATGGATCGGTTACTTCTTCGGGAATAATCCGATTTGCGACGATTAAATCTGTTGCAACATTATATAAACTCAAATAAGCATGAGCGCGGAGAGACTCTTTAATTACCATCTTCTCTGGATTAGTAACCAAGCGCACCGACGTTAGCGTATTGTTAGTTAAGATTTTTTCCAGTGCCTCGATCTGCTCATAAAATTCATAAGGAGCATTCATTACCTCTTTATCTGGCAGAGAAAAACCAGCAATCGGTTTAAAGATCGGTTCAATAAAAGGTCTGAGGGCAACTGATATGCCTTGCAATGGCTTGTAAAACCGCCGCATATACCAGCCACTAACTTCGGGTAAACTTAATAATCTTAGGGCAGTACCAGTAGGCGCAGAATCAATAATTAGGACATCAAACTCGCCTTCATCGTAGTGGCGTTTCATGCGTACTAAGCCGAATATCTCATCCATGCCTGGTAAAATTGCCAGTTCTTCTGCCTGGATACCTTCTAAACCACGCGCCTGTAAAACTTGGGTAATGTAGCGCTTGACTGCTCCCCAATTACCTTCCAATTCCATCAGCGCATCTAGTTCCGCGCCCCAGAGATTCGGGCGAATTAGTACAGGATCGTGACCTAGTTCTAAATCAAAACTGTCTGCTAGGGAGTGCGCGGGATCTGTACTCAGGACAAGTGTGCGATAGCCCAGTTCGGCACAACGCAGTCCAGTAGCAGCCGCAACTGAGGTTTTCCCAACTCCCCCTTTGCCAGTCATCAAGATTACGCGCATGAGTAGTCAAGCCCTAGTGAGAATTATTTACATTTATTTACTCTAGCTGTTTTTGATCGGCAACAGGTGTTGTTCAAGTATTTAATTAAATTACTGTATCTATAGCTATTCTGACCAAAGGCGTTCTAGCCGCCGTCGCCATGCCGCTAGCACTTGTTCGCGGGACTCTGCCCCCTGATCTAGATCGCCTAATACTCCTTCTTCATACAAGCGGTCTAAATTTTGCAGCGTTGCTTCGAGGGATTGTCCTTGCTGCTTGGCTGCTTGAATAATTTGCAGAATCTGACTATTAACTAGCTGGTTGAATGCCTCAGATATGCCTAAACGCTGTAGTGAAATTAGTCGGGCGATCGCTTCTGTAAAATCATTTCGTACCAAACTCTCGCGGCTGTGCTGAAACACGCCCCACACTACGCCTTGATGAATCGCATAGCGGACTTCCTGAGTATCATCAAAGTTTGCTTCCAGCAGTTGTGCCATAAATGGTTGCGCTGCCTCGGCTGACATAATTGGGATCAGCAATCGTAGCCAAGATTGATCGTCTGATAGAAGTACCAACAGCCGAAAATCTGAGGTTTCTACTTGCCACGATCCAGGTATATCGTTTTGAATAGGTGCTGGTTCAAATACTTCTGTAAGCGTACTGGTAATTTCTTCTGGTGTCATAATTTTTGAGAAAATAAGCCCCCGACAAGACCGGGGGAAATATTGATTAATTAATCAAAAAGCAACCTATGTATGGCTGCTCAGGCTTCATTTTAAGTAAACCATTCTGGGATTGCTTCTTCCTTAGTATTAGTATTCCGCGATGGAGTTTCACGATTGAACTTCATTTGAATTGATCTTATTTGCTCACCATCGGCTGCCACAGCCATAATCGGATAATCAATTAAACCATCTTGAAACGACATCTGGAAGCGGAAAGTACCATCTGGATTTAACTGAATTTGGCGATCGCCTATCGTCACAGTTGCATCTGGTTCAGTTGCACCATAGACTATCAACTCAGCATCAGCAATTAACCAGAATTGACGCGGTCGCATTGGAATTGCCCCCGCCGAGAAGCCAGCGCCCGACATTCCCGCACCAGACATGGTTAAACCAGACGCGGTTGGAACTGCCCACATACCGACACCAGAGGGGAAGACGTAAGAACTGATTGCCTGCTCGTGAACGGGTACTTGCTGCATAGAACCGTATAAAGAACCAGCAACTCGTTGAGCTTCCACACCCTGAGTCATCCCAAAAATCTCGTCGTAGATTGGGTTGCTGTTGTAAGTTCCAGGAGTTGCAGTTGCAGCTGCTTTTTTCTTGACAGGTGGGATCAATTCAAGTATAGTTCTTTCGCGTAGGTCTTCCTCAAAATTGACAGTGACGAAGTGGTCTTCAATCCAATCACTGGGATATACCGGAGGAACATGGACTGGAGCAGAACGAGCTAAAACTAGCCAGCGACCATCAGCAGAACGATAGCCGATATCAACAACATAATCGCGATCACTCACAGGAATCGGCAAATACCATTCCCGCGCTAGTTCATCAGAAGGATATTCTTGAATGCTGTGCGGGCTTTGGTACTCCAAACTGATATCAGTAACATCATAGATTCGCAGTGCTAGCTGTTGTCCACCTTGTTGGCGCAGTTCTTGTTTATGCTCATTGGGAATATCCCAGTAAGTGTAAGCCCATTGCGGATCGCGGGGCATAAGCACAATTCGGCTTTCACCGTAACCAGATGGGAGATCAGCTAATCCCTGATCGACATCAGCGAAAGATCCACCAGTGCGGTCTTCCTGACCTAATTCAAATTTTGCTGCTTCCACTGCTTCTTGTGCCTCCAGTGTTCGAGATGGAATAATAGAAACTTTGCTGCGCTGGACTTGTTGAATTGCCGCCAGCAGTTGCGATTTACGCATTCGGCTATAGCGAGAAATAGCACATTCACTCGCAACTTTGCGGAGTTGCCGCAGTGTCATTTCTTCTAAGGGTGGGCGTTCTTTAGCCATGGGGTTGTTGGGGTAGTTTGAACAGTAAGTTATTTTTCCTGGGAAAGCGATTCCTTGAAACGAACTCAATTAAGCCCAGATGCTAGTTCTACAACCTTTTATGCCTGGCTCATTGGGTTTCTGAGACTACCCATAAATGGTGATCAGCTTGTTGATAAATAGTTGGTTTACTACTTGTTACCGATTCTCACCAAATGCTAAAACAAGCATTTTTTTGAACCAAGGGATCACTTTGTTAATAGACATTAAGCACTAAACCTGAGCTTGGGATCAAGGGGTTGCTATGACTATTTTGAGTAATTGTACGCATTCACAACCTTTTGGGGATCAAAAAGTCATGATTTCTTGACAATTTAGTTGTTTGAGCAGACTTAGTTAAGTTTTTGGGCTGTTTTAGCTACTTTTAAGTTTAAAAATATCAAGGTTTGCTCATAATTCGGATTAAGCTGATCAGCTGATGCAAATTTAACCTATATTTTTCGCTTGTAGAGAAAAGCCTTAATTACTTTGATGCAAATTTAACCTATATTTTTCGCTTGTAGAGAAAAGCCTTAATTACTTATCTAGAAGGTATCTAGGAAATTCAAAACTATTGCCAAGCAGCGATGCCTGTGGCGGTATGCTCTACGATTATGCGTTGCGCTTACGCTGTGTGACCATCGCTGCAACCTTATTAGTAGCAGCGAATTTGCCGCTATTTAAGAACCGTCATTTCCCGAATGCGCCACTGACTGTCTTGGCGAACCAAATCATAACGGACTCGCACAGTGTCATCATAAGAGGCGTTCTGCATCAGTTGAGCGTTTTCGTAAACTTGTGCCATTTCCTTAACAGTGGCTTCTACCTGAGTTTGATCAGGAGCGGCTGCACTTGCTGTCACAGACTCTATCTTCAGAGTGTGCTGATACTGCCGATATCGGTTATTTGCCTTGTCCTTCTCAACCCTCTGTTGCCATTGAGATAAAGCTGGCTGAACTAAAATTTGCTTTAAGTTATCAACAGCATGATTTGAACCAAAAGCTGCCTTCTTCGCAGATAGCCAAGTTTGAATTACTTGTTCTGCCATTTTCTGGTTTAGCGGTTCCTCAGCTAGCAGTTCACTACCAGCGCTAGGAATAGGTAATGGCGGTTGATTTAGTTGCACCAGCAGCTGTTCTCCTTGCAATGATGGTGCGGGAGGAAACAAAGTTTGCTTTAACCAGGCGAATGTTTGACTAGCCAAAAACCAGAAAACAACTATCCCTAGTAAGCCAGCAGTAGCTACCAACATTAGCCGCGTTTTTTTAGCATTGAGGACAGTTCTTACTAAAGCAGAACCTTTGTCTTGTCGATGCGCTAAAGCGCCACCAGTTGAACCCATACTTAATTCATGAGCAATCCGATTTCGTGTGCGTCTTCTTGACTGTTGGGGAGATTGGATCTGGGCTAAAGAAGTAGTGTTGGGTGTGGTCTGTGATGTAACTTTCGTAGTACGCTCCGCAGCAGGCATAATTGCAACACCGGATGATGCGATCGCACTACTTTGTGCTTCAGGTTCACTTGGGCGTGAAGCAGTTAACTTAGGTTGAGTGGATGACTTAGATTCCACCCTAGCTTTTTCAGCCGTTGTCTCTACTTGTGCGGGTAGGGCTTCTAGATAAGCTTGAACTTGTTTATTTGCAAAGTAGTCTTTAAGTGAAGCTTGCTGGTGGGCAAGATCCTGAAATTGCGGAAAAACCTCAGTTTGTAACCAGCGATCGCTATAAAGACACAGCCCCGGTAGCAAGTCTGGATCTGCTTGAGAATTTTCTCGAATAAACGCTAGAGTTTCATATTCCTGACTAAGTTCTAAGGCTCGACTTGCTTCTGCTGTCTGTCCTAGTAGCAGCGAACATACTGCTTGTTCGAGATGAACATCTTGACGCTTACCTAGACGCATCAGTAACAGCTTTGCTTGACTAATTAGGATCGGCTGACGTTGGGCAAACCCCCGTGCTATTAGGGTATAGGCTGTTAAATAAGTGGCAACAGCAGAAGGTCGTTGGCTCTCTGCTGCAAATAAAGTTTGTTGCTCTGCAGCTGTTAGATAGCTGCGTAGTTGTTGAATAAAGCGCAGAAAATCATCAAGACTAAGACCGGAGCCATCATCTTTAGTACCATCAATGCCACCACGTTGATCCAACAGTTCTTGTAACAACTTCAATCCCAAACTACGGCGTTCTGCAACCTGACTTGCAGGCTGCGCTAACAATTCCAGAATTCTGTAGGGGCGAAGTTTGTAGAGATCAGCTTGAATCTCATTGCGGATGTTGGGGAATAGTTGTTCTTGTATCAGGAGGTTTTGACCGTTTTCTAGAGAACTAGCAGCATTTTCGTATTGGCCTTGCTGCCATTGCTCTCGACCGAGTTCTAGACTGGCAAGAGCGATCGTTAAAATTATGTCAGGGACATCAAGGTTACTTTTTTCGCCGTCTATCTCAGCACTAATAGCATTGAGGTGATTCGGTCCTAGTTTCAATACAAGCTCGTATTCTCCTAGCTCTTGTAGAATCAATAATGCCCCAACAAATAATTCGTCAGGAATGTCAATACTTGGAGTGTGACGAGAAATTGCTGGTTTAATCAGTTCAGGACGGTTTTCGTCCTCTGTTGCCTCTGAGTAATCATCTTCGTGGTCGTATGTGTAAGCAAAATAGTTGGCATCGTACCAAGCACGTTGCTCTGGATCAGATAAAACCGCATAAGCTTGTTCTAAGAGTTGTTTTCGAGCTGCGATCGCGGCTTGAGAATATTCTCGGCGCGGCAGTTGGAGGGTGCGATCGCGGTAAGCTTGCTGCAACTGTTCAGCACTTGTCTGAATTGGCAAGCCCAAAATTCGGTAGTAATCGAGCGGAATTTGCATCTAATTCTCTTCCGCGAGCAACAAAACTAATATACAGTAGCGTTTTTCAGGTCAGCCAAACCGTGCCATTATAATAACTTGTGGATTTGACGCTCAAATGTATGTTCTTCAACTGAATTTATTAAGGTTACAAAACATATTCAAGCAATTTTAAGAATTTAAATATCATTACGAGGATACTACAAATCAATGGTTCAAGAACGAATCTTACCTCCTTTTCAAGCTAGTTCTACCCAAATCACCAAAGAAGTAGGTTTACGGCTTTACGAAGACATGATCTTGGGGCGCTTCTTTGAAGACAAGTGCGCCGAGATGTATTACAGAGGCAAAATGTTTGGATTTGTTCACCTTTACAACGGTCAGGAAGCCGTTTCAACGGGTGTTATCCAAGCAATGCGACCAGGTGAAGATTACGTTTGTAGTACATATCGTGACCATGTTCATGCTTTGAGTGCGGGAGTGCCTGCCAAAGAAGTGATGGCAGAGTTATTCGGTAAGGCGACTGGTTGCAGTAAAGGGCGCGGCGGTTCAATGCATATGTTTTCTGCTGAACACGGCTTACTGGGAGGTTATGCTTTTGTGGCTGAGGGCATTCCTGTTGCTACTGGTGCTGCTTTTCAGAGCAAATATCGCCGCGAAGCAATGGGAGATGAAAGCGCCGATCAGGTGACGGCTTGCTTTTTTGGCGATGGCGCTGCTAATAATGGCCAGTTTTTTGAATGCTTAAATATGGCGGCGCTGTGGAAATTGCCGATTATTTATGTAGTCGAGAACAATAAATGGGCGATCGGTATGGCCCATGAACGGGCAACTTCTCAACCAGAAATCTACAAAAAAGCTAGTGTGTTTGGCATGGCTGGTGTAGAAGTTGACGGGATGGATGTTTTGGCAGTAAGAGCGGTAGCAGAAGAAGCCGTAGCAAGGGCAAGAGCAGGTGAAGGACCTACTTTGATAGAAGCTCTAACATACCGTTTCCGGGGCCACTCTTTAGCCGATCCAGACGAATTACGCTCTAAGGTTGAGAAAGAGTTTTGGTTTACCCGCGATCCGATTAAAAAGTTGGCAGCTTATTTGACGGAGCATAATTTAGCAGAGGCGGAAGAACTTAAAGCAACTGAAAGTAAGATTCAGCAGAGAATAGATGAAGCGGTTAAATTCGCCGAAAATAGCCCTGAACCTGATCCTAGTGAACTATATCGGTTCATATTTGCAGAAGACGAGTAAGCCTTAGAAGAGAAAAGCCGTGTTTACGATCGCACTCCTTGAATCCCAGTACAAAACCTACATCTTGTCTGACGAAGCTGCCAACTCTCAACTAGAAGTTGTACCAGAACGAGGCGGCATCATTACACAATGGCGCATCCAAGGACAAGAAATTTTGTACCTAGATATGGAACGGTTTACTAATCCCGAATTAAGCGTTCGGGGTGGCATTCCGATTCTGTTTCCCATCTGTGGCAATTTACCGGACAATACTTATACCTACAATGGTCAACAATACATCCTCAAACAACACGGCTTCGCCCGCGATTTGCCTTGGGAAGTAATAGATCAAGTAACTCAACAAGCAGCCAGTCTTACCCTCGTTTTTAACAGTAATGAGCAAACACGCGCTGTTTACCCGTTTGACTTTCAGCTAGCTTTTACTTACCAAATTTTGGGTAACAGCTTAGAAATTCGGCAAAAGTTCACCAATCATTCACCTGAACCAATGCCTTTTTCTACAGGGCTACATCCTTACTTTGGGATATCAGATAAAACTGGGCTACAGTTTGATATTCCTGCTAGCCAATTTCACGATCAGAAAACTAAGGCAACTCATTTTTTCAGTGGTGGTTTTGACCTCAACAGCGATGAGATTGATGCGGCGTTTCGTGATTTAGGCGATCGCTCTGCAACTGCTACGGATACCAACCGCAAGTTACAATTACAACTGAACTGGGACGATACTTATTCCACGCTTGTTTTTTGGACACTTAAGGGCAAAAATTTTTACTGTCTCGAACCTTGGAGCGCTCCCCGTAACGCACTTAATACTGGAGAGCAGCTAATTCATCTGCCACCAGGAGCTAGCCATGACACCCTTGTCCGCATGACAGTAAATTTCCTCTAAAATGCTTTTGTTTTTGCAGTAGTTCATGTTATTGTTATAAACGGTGTCAAAAAAATAAGTTGAACGGGTCGCTAACTCAACGGTAGAGTACTCGGCTTTTAACCGAATAGTTCTGGGTTCGAATCCCAGGCGACCCATATAAAAATAAACAGTTAAGACCCTTGCAGCACAAGGGTTTTTTCATGTCTAGCTTTTACAACTATTCGCGATCGCGGTTAACTAATCTTTTCAAGATGTATAAATCTTGTATACGATAGGTAAAGTAACTGGTAGATTATACAAAATAGCTCAAGCAGAACCGTTCGCTGGCAAGGAAAGAATAGGGAAAATTACCCTAGAGCGATTTAGAGACTATTTAAGATTATGCTGGACTCTGCAAAAGAAGACATATGTCTGATCTCTAGGAAAAGATAGCTCTGATGCTTTAAGGGTTGGCAGAGCTAAGGCACAAGCAATCGATACTGATATCACTTTCGAGAGGTTTGATCCAAGCCTGCAAAAGTATGGCAATCAAAAGACTACCGTCTTAGAAGTGGTATCAGTGATACCAGATAATCAAATTGCACTCAAGGAATTATGGAATAAGTTTTTAGCCGACAAGCTACCTCACATTAAGGCTAAGACTAAGGATGAGTATGCAAATTTTACTCATCTTTTAGACAAGTTAGAACTACTGGGTTCTGACGCGCTATCTTATGATGCGCTAAAAACTAAGCAAAATTTACTATCTATAACCACGAATGATCAGACAAGAAGAATGCTGCAATATTTAGGAGCTTGCTGCATTTGGGGTATGAAACATAGATTAATTACAGATAACCCTTTCTCTGGTCTAGCAACTGATATGCCTAAACGAAAATCAGTTACTGACCCAGATCCTAATGCTTTTACTGAAGCAGAGAGAGAAGCGGTTATCGAGGCATTCAAAAATGATAAGCGGGTTGGAATGAATTATCGGCACTATGTCGCAATTGTAGAGTTTTGGTTTTTAACAGGTTGCCGCCCGTCTGAAGCGATCGGCCTAACTTGGGGTAATGTGTCAGATGATTGTAGCGCTGTAATTTTTAATGGTTCTATCCAGACTATTAGAGGTGTTCAGGTACGCTCAGAATTATCAAAAAATAATAAGGTGCGATCGTTTGCTGTAAGTCTTAGAGTGCAAGAATTACTTAAATCTAGACGACCATTAGACGCTGCTTTATTAAGCCTTGTGTTTCCATCACCCAAGGGTAAGGCTATTAATTACCCCAATTTTTTAACAAAAGTTTGGGGTAAAATCGTAGACCCAATTAAGCCAAATACAACACCTTATAACTGTAGAGATACTTTTATTACGCATCAATTAATTAAAGGTGTTCCCAGCGCGGTTATAGCTAAGTGGTGTGATACCAGTACAGGAATGATTGACAAGAACTATGCAGATAAACTTAAACTTAGTTGGATTAAACCAATAGACTAGGTTGCGATCGCAAAAGCACTGCTGATGCCTCCAGAGCAATCACTCTGCCAAAATTTTGCTGGGTCAGAAAAATTATCAAGTTATTCAATTTCATCACTCTGCGCCAGAGTAGAAAATAAAGTTTGAAATGCAGTTTGCCGCTCTGTAACAGCTTCCGGCCCATAGTCCCACAGGCTTTCGTAGTAAAATAAGGCTACACCCAAACCGCGACCTTGGGCTGCCCGTACTTGGGATGTAATTTGTCGCATGGGAACTTGGCGATTTCTTAAGCCTGCCATAACACCGACTCCGGTAGGAATCATTTGTTGCGCTTCTTGGATTTCGGGGCGAGAAATCTTGGCGGTAAAACTTTGTAGGTCGGAACGATAAACTTGCATAATTAGTTCGTCTATAATGCCCAACCGCAACCAGGTGAGCCAGTCTTGTAATTGAAACTTGTAAGCAAAGTCAAAGTAATTTGGAGAAACAGAGAAAATTGCATGAGGTTTTACTCCTTTTACCGCATGGTTAAGTTGCACCATGAAAGTCGTAAGTTTATCAGCACGCCAACCTACCCAGTCAGGATCTTCAGGATTAATTGGGGGATTATTCTGAGTTTCCTGGGTATACCATGCGACAGTGTATGGATCGTAGCCAAATTCGTGGGGCAAACTCATGTGATCGTCAAACTGAATGCCATCGGCATCATATTGGCTCATGATTTCTACCACAAGGTTGGTAATAAACTCTTGCACTTTTGGATGGAAGGGATTGAGCCATACAACCTCACCAGCAGCACTAATAGAGGTTTGGCTACCATCCCGCTTTGAAGTAAGCCAATCTGGATGATTTAATGCAAGTTCTGACGTGGGAGGAGTCATGAAACCAAACTCAAACCAGGGAATCGCGCGTAAGCCTTGGCGATGGGCTTGGTCAATAACGTCTGCGATAATATCATGTCCGTCTGAGCCTTTGTAGACAAAGGATTGGATACCTGCCTGTTGTGCTACGGCACTGGGATACGTCGCATAACCAGAATTCCACACTACGGGATAAGCCGTGTTAAAGTTCAGCCGCTTCAATTGGCTCATAGCATCCTGCACTTTGCTACGCTCCTTAAGAATGTCAAAATCATTAAGAGTCATCCAAACTCCACGAATCTCTTGATGAGGTAGCTGCGCTAGAGCAGGAGTGAAGTTGTTTACTAGCAATGCTGTAACGAACGATATTAGAAACAAAAGGGGAATAAGACGCTGGCTCAATTGCCGCCAACGTTGAGAAATAAAATGTAATTTCATAAATTTGAATGGCAAGTTACCAACTTATAGACATTGCTGCATGATTTTATGATGGAATTTATCAGGGTTATAATTTACAAGCATTGATTGTTGATAAAGAACTAATTAATTACCAATAGTTCCTTTAACGCAGTAGCTCGAATTACTGTATCAGTTTTTCTAATGCAGATTTAGGATAGCTCACCCGCAAAGTAGCACTACAATGTAATGCCAACAACCCCTACACTTTCAACAGCAAGAGCAAACACTATTTGTGCAAAACGCGATCGCATTTTTGTCGTGGAAAAATATCAGGAGCGCGCTATAGTTCCAAACGCAAGGAGAAAATTATAAAAATAGATGGCTACAGCGCATTGCAGATTTAGGTTGAAAACTTACTCCAATTTTTCTCCCAATCGAGTTACCTCTAAAAGATTTTTGCTTATATATTTTGCCTCTTAAGAGTGAGGAAAGCTTGCTAACGGCTTTGTAAGCTTAGTCTGTAAACTTTACATTTGTTAATACAAAGCTCACAATGGCAACTAAGAAAGAAGCTGATGATCTCAAGCTGAGTTCGACGTGAACCAGGAAATCGCACAATTGAGCAAATCAATGGAAGGCGATTTGAGTGGGATTGAAGGTGAAAGCGCCCTGACTTTAGTTGAGCGGTGGTACGACTTTCTGCACAAGTTCAAAGAACCCGAAGTGAAAGAACTGGCAAGCGGGCTGAAAGAGCTACAAAAACTGCTCAAGAGTGGCAAAGCTACTGGACACGAAATTAGCGAAGTGTTGATCCATGTTGGTGAGCAAACAAGCGAGTTTTCGAGCAACGCCGAAAAGGATTTGAAGCAACCTGTTCAACGTTTAGGTAAGCAACTTCGCAAGGCTGGTACTTCAATCGCCAAGGCAGAAGATCAAGAGTATCACCAGCAAATTGATACTTTAGTAGAAAAAGCAGAAGGCGAAGAACTCACCTCGCTTGATCCAGAAGCAGCTGTGAACTCAATTGACTTTTGGTATAACCTGGTGCATAAAGCAGAAGGTGAGGAATACAAACAACTTGCAACCAGTCTGCGGGAATTGAAGCAAGTCCTCAAGCTCAGCAACGCCAAACCTGAAACGATCGCAAAAGCTCTGACTCAAGTGGGCGAACAAACTACTGAAATTGCTTCTGCTGCTCCACGTGGCTTTAAGGGCGTTATGCAAAAGTTGGGTAAGCAGTTGGTATCAGCAAGTGAATCTTTAACTAAGGCAGAATAGTTCACTAATTGTCGGAATTTCACTCAAAATATGCAGTAAGGGAGACTAATTAGCTAATTGGCATCTCCCTTTTTCAGTTTAATAAAGCGATCGCACCTTTTCTAAGTTGCCTTGCTGCTAGACAACCTAATAGTTACCCCTATTGGGCATTCATGTTAATGGTGATCATAATTTAACCACTGATTGCACCGTAGGCTCTATATCCTGGAAAAAATGAAGTTCTGCAAGAGCAACTTTTTGGATGCGATCGCATACTTACCCAGCTTTCTGACAATGATGTGAGATAATTTCCTATAAGTTGAAAATTATCTTAAAATTAGCTTAATAATTAGGCTTGTCTAAAAACAACTAGCTAAGAATCAAATTAGGAGGACTATCTATGGCGCTCGTACCGATGCGGCTGATGTTGGATCACGCGGCTGAAAATGGTTACGGTATCCCTGCTTATAACGTTAACAACATGGAGCAGATTCAAGCCATTATGAAGGCTGCTCACGAAACAAATAGTCCCGTGATTTTGCAAGCTTCGCGCGGCGCTCGCACCTATGCGGGAGAAAACTTCCTACGCCACCTGATTTTGGCGGCGGTGGAAACCTACCCCCATATCCCCATTGCCATGCACCAAGATCATGGTAACAGCCCAGCTACTTGCTATTCGGCAATTAAGCATAATTTCACCAGCGTGATGATGGATGGTTCTCTGGAGGCGGATGCTAAGACTCCAGCTAGCTACGAGTACAACGTTGAAGTTACCCGCAAAGTCGTAGAAGTGGCTCACGCTGTTGGTGTCAGTGTTGAAGGTGAACTCGGTTGTCTGGGTTCTCTAGAAACTGGTATGGGCGAAGCTGAAGACGGACACGGCGCAGAAGGAGTTTTATCGCACGATCAGTTATTAACTGATCCTGATCAAGCTGTTGACTTCGTAGAACAAACTCAGGTAGATGCTTTGGCAGTTGCTATTGGCACGAGTCATGGCGCTTACAAGTTTACCCGTAAGCCGACTGGGGAAGTTTTGGCAATTAGCCGGATTGAGGAAATCCACAATCGCCTGCCAAATACTCACCTAGTAATGCATGGTTCATCCTCCGTACCAGAAGATTTGTTAGCCATTATTAACCAGTACGGTGGTCAAATTCCTGAAACTTACGGTGTACCTGTTGAGGAAATCCAAAAAGGAATTAGGAGCGGTGTACGTAAGGTAAATATTGATACCGACAACCGTCTAGCGATTACTGCTGCGGTGCGTGAAGCTTTAGCCAGCAATCCCAAGGAATTTGATCCGCGTCACTTCCTCAAGCCTTCGATTAAATATATGCAGAAGGTTTGTGCAGATCGCTATCAGCAGTTTGGCGCTGCTGGTCAAGGTACTAATATTAAGCAAGTAAGTCTAGATGAATTTGCTGCTAAGTACGCTAAAGGCGAGTTAAATGCTTCAACTAAGAAAACAGCTGTAACTGTCTAACAGCTTTAATTACATAGCTATAAGGTTAAACGGGTAGATAAATGCTACCCGTTTTTTATGTTTAAATAAACACGCGATGTTCCAAAGAAGGCATCTGACGACGGACTTGTTCTAAGCGAACTGGATTAATTTCAGCGATCGCAACTCCTGTTTTTTCCCCAGCATCTGCAATAATTGCTCCCCAAGGATCAATAATCATAGCGTGACCGTGAGACTGACGCAGCGAGTAATGTTGCCCAGTTTGCGCTGGCGCAATTACATAACAAGTATTTTCGATTGCTCTTGCTTGAAGTAAAACTTGCCAATGGTCTTTGCCAGTATAGGCAGTAAAGGCAGCAGGGACAAATAAAATATCTGCGCCCTTATACGCTAAATGTCGATAAAGTTCTGGAAAGCGGACATCGTAGCATACCGAAAGCCCTAAATTACCCAGTGGTTCTGAAGAGTATACGGTGGGTAACTCTGTACCTGCCATGACGGTGCTGGATTCTCGATAAGTGTTGCCGTCAGGTAAGTTGACATCAAATAAATGTACTTTTTTGTAGCGGGCAAGTTCTTTACCGCTAGGATCAATCAGTAAAGCGGTATTGTAAACTTTATCAGTGTCTACGGGAACTGGAAACCCACCGCCTAGAATGGTGACTTGGAAGCGCTGCGCCATTGTTTTGAGGAATTTTTCACTTTGTTGGGCGATCGCTTCTGCTTGAGCGATTTTTTCCGCTTCACGTCCCAAAAAGGAAAAGTTTTCTGGCAAAGTCACTAACTCAGCACCCTGACGCACGGCAAGATCGATTAATTCTTCTGCCTGAACTAAGTTTTTTTCTAAGTTAGGCAAGCTAGTCATTTGAATTGCGGCAGCGAGATAAGACTTCATGAATTCAGCTGAAATTGTGCAGATCAGATTAGCAAAATATCTGGTTCTTGGGAATCAGGTTATTTTATATCCTACTCTTTTAAGAGCAAAGCTGGAAATTTTTGTTACTACGTGGTTTTTGATGCTTTGTTTGGATAGACATTACCTAGTATGCCCGCTTTGATTTCAGTTGAACAAAATAGCTAGCTGAAAATTTGCTAATACTGAAATTTTCCATGTTCATATTAAATTGTATAAATAGATTCTCAGTAATAATCTTTAATTAGATCCAAAATAAAGGTATAGACTTCAATTCCAAAGTAAATTTTGGGCAACCTATTAATAGTAGGTACTGCGCCCGACACTAATCATAGCTTTGAGAGCAAACCTGCAATATGTGGTTGAAAAATCTAGAGTGTCAATGAAGAGGCGAGAGGCAAGAACCCCCATAAATTTAGGGACTCGAAATCAATGAAGAGGCGCTATGTCAAGAGTGTAAGAGGCACAATGCGGACTCTTGCACGCGAAGTGCAACTTCAGTTAAGAGCTTTCTAGTCGCAGTGAGTAGTGGGAAGCAAAGGGAAAAATAAACCAAAAACATTACCAAGCGTAAGCACAAATTTATTTACTACTCACTCCCTTTGTCAAAAGTGGTTGGTTAGGTGTAGGAGAGGATAGAAATCGACAAGTCCGTTTTAATTTTTAATGCTAAACCAAGAACTGTTGCCAGGAATAAATTGAATGAATAGACTGCCGTTTTATATTGTTCTCTTACATAGTTTATTTTTAGGAATCGAGCCAAGTGCTGCACAGCAACTGTCTGAGAAGCAAGTGACAGACACCTCATTGCTAGGATCACAACCTAAAATATGGGTGCTGAAAGATAATAAGCCAAAACGTCAACCTTTTGTATGGGTGGTCAAAGACCCTAAGAAATCGGCGCAGCAGCCGTTGTTACAGATAGTTCAGTCTGACCTACATTTAACAAGTAATTCGACGTCAATTAACCCGAAGGAATCTAATTTACAACCATTTGAGCAGGTTATTAAAAATACTGAGAAGTTGCAAGGGTTGTATACGCTTTATCGTCACAAGGAAACGGGCAAAATTTACCTGGAAATTAAACCACAACAGCTAAATAAAAACTATCTTGGCACTGTGACGATGGAATCTGGCATCGGCGAACGCGGAATTTATAGTGGAATGCCTTTGCAAGATTTTTTGTTTTACTTCCGCCGCGTGAATAATAATTTACATTTTGTTGTCCGCAACGTCAATTTTCGCACCCAGTCAGGAGATCCGCAAGCGCGATCGCTTGCCCGCTCTTTTAGTGACTCTGTTCTTTACTCACTCCCGATTAAAAGCATTCATCCGCAACACCAAACAATCCTTGTAGACTTGGGCGATTTACTATTAAGCGATTTACCTGGACTATCATCACAATTATCATCGCAGTTGAAAGTTCCCTACAAAATAGACGATAAAAAGTCCTATTTCGGCGATGCTAAAGCTTTTCCACTCAATATGGAAATTGAATCGGTTTACGGGTTTTCAGCTAGTGGTGATCAACCAAGTTCTTTACAGACAATACCTGATAGCCGCGCCCTTACTCTCCATGTTCGTTACAGTCTGTCTGAATTGCCCAAAAACAGTAACTACCAACCTCGTCTAGCTGACGATCGCGTTGGCTATTTCATTACCGCCTACCAAGACTTTTCTAGCGACAACCGCAGCGATCCATTTGTCCGTTATATTAATCGCTGGGATCTAGAAAAAAAAGACCCCCTAGCACCTCTGTCTCCACCTAAAAAACCGATTGTATTTTGGATCGAGAATGCAGTCCCTCTAGAATACCGTGATGCAATTTCTGAAGGTGTTTTGATGTGGAATCAAGCCTTTGAGAAAGCAGGATTCAAAGATGCTATTGAAGTAAGGCAGATGCCTAATGATGCGAAATGGAACCCAGCTGATGTGCGTTACAACACGATTCGCTGGATCAATACAGTAGATGGATTTTTTGCCTTGGGACCGTCGCGTGTCAACCCTCTGACGGGGGAAATCTTAGATGCCGATATTGTTGTAGATGCCAGCTTTGTACGTAGCCTTAAACAAGAGTATCGCAGCCTTGTTCAACCAAATCAAGCGCAGCCTCAATCTTTTTTATCCTACCTAATGGGCGATCGCAATTTCTGCACCAACGGCTTAGGTAGCCAAAAACAATCTAACCTCTTGCCTTTATCCAAACTAGCAACAGAGTACGATCTTTGTTACGGAATAGAAGCTGCAAACCAGTTCGCACTCGGATCTCTGGCGTTGTCATTGCAAAATACAATGCCTAGTAGCGATCAGATGAAAAAATATATTCACCAATATTTACGCCTAATCATCGCTCACGAAGTTGGACATACTCTAGGCTTGCGTCACAACTTTCGCGGTAGTACCTTGCTAAAACCTGAAGAGTTGAACAATACCGACATTACACGCACCAAAGGTTTGACAAACTCTGTGATGGACTACCTACCACCGAACATTGCCCCTCAAAACGTCAAGCAGGGAGACTATTTTCCAACTGTTGTTGGTGCTTACGATCAGTGGGCGATTCAATACGGCTACACACCAAGCGATGCAATACATCCTCTAGCAGAAAAGCGGTTTTTAGAACAAATTGCTCGACTTTCTACTAAACCTGAGTTAGCTTATGCGACTGATGAAGATATGTTTGACATTGACCCAGGTGTCAACGCTTGGGATAATAGCGGCGATGTACTGCGCTACTCACAATCGCAACTGGACAACTCCCGCGTTATGTGGCAGCGTCTAAACAAGCGTTACCCAGTGACGGGCGAGAGTTATAGTCAACTGAGTACGTTATTTGACAAAGTGTTTTTACACTATCTGCGGCACACTTATTTCATCACAAAATACATTGGTGGGCAGTCGTTTTACCGCAACCATGCTGGCGATCGCAATGGCAAACTACCGTTTGAACCAGTGCCTGTAGAAAAACAGCGCCAAGCGTTGACGATGCTAGAAAAATATATTTTCGCTGCTGATGCTTTCAACTTCCCACCAGAATTGTTAAATAAGTTAGCACCTTCGCGTTGGATGCATTGGGGAAATCAAGTAATGATGGGTCGTCTTGATTACCCGATTCACGACAGTATAAATGTAATGCAAAGCTTGGTGTTAAAAGAGTTGCTGTCTGGCGATCGCCTAACTCGGCTGCGCGATATTGAACTTAAGAGTCAAGCTGGAAAAGCGCTAACTCT
Source organism: Gloeocapsa sp. UFS-A4-WI-NPMV-4B04 (assembly GCA_019359535.1). GTDB lineage: Bacteria > Cyanobacteriota > Cyanobacteriia > Cyanobacteriales > Chroococcidiopsidaceae > JAHHHE01. The sequence goes on along the minus strand of JAHHHE010000004.1, from coordinate 45,232 downwards.
ACCAGAATTGTTTGATACTTTGCAAAATGGTATCTGGACAGAAGTCGTGCAACCAAAAGGTAAATTAACTCAGATTTCTAGTCTGCGCCGTGCTTTACAACGCGAACACCTGAACATGATGACAAGCATGGTTTTACGGACTGTTTCTGTGCCGGAAGATGCCCGTACTCTTGCCTGGTATAATCTGCGTCAACTGCGCGACAAGCTTAATAAAAAGATATCCAATTCTGACAAGCTGGATGATTACACTCAAGCGCATTTAGAAGAAACACGCGATCGCATTAATAAAACTTTAAATGCCGAAATTCAATCTCGGTAGAAACTCATTTCTGTTGTCGCACACCAGCTAGAATCAGGTTCACTGCTTCAGTAGTGTATCGCTCAATCATCTCTGGACTCAACCTATCTACATCTGGTGTGAGATGTTTGATATTTTCATGAGCATTGAAGTAAAAGGTACAGACTCCAGCAATCTGCATACTAATCATTAACGGATCAAGTTGGCGGAAACTTCCTTCTGCCATTCCCCGTTCTAAAACCTTGATAATGTGTGCAAATGTTTCTTGCCAGTTCCCCTGTTTAAAATACTTGCCTTGAGTTTGGTTTGCTTCTTGAAACCACAGCATTCCCCGTTGCGGGTGTGCTGCTTCATAGGCTATTGCTGCCCGCACAGCCTTTTTTAAAGCGAATTCAGCTGGTAATTGATCTAAATTAAGCTGCTGAAGCATTTGGTACATTTCAATTGCAGGTCGTTGTAAAACTGCTTTGTATAGCCCTTCCTTGCTCTGGAAGTAGTAGTAAATCATCGCCGTAGTTATCCCTGCACCTTTAGCGATCGCCTCTGTCCGCGCCCCATTTAGACCATGTTTAGCAAATTCTTCCTCAGCCGCATCTATAATCTGTGCTTTAGTTGCCTCTGCATCGCGCACTTGCCGAGGCTTATTAGATGATAATTTTGATCTAGTTGAACGAACCACAATTCTCCATCTTACTAACCAAGGTATTTTAACTAAAAAAATGATTAATAGTTGACAGCTAAGATAAAATTGATTAAATTATTTTTTGTTAACTAAAAATTTAGTTAGTCTTTTTTGTAGCAACTTAGTTAGTAAGCTGTTTCGCAACCTAACTTACAAGATTCCGCGATATTAATCAGAGGAACAGAACAACCATGTCTATGCTTCCTGGCGCTCCTTGGCTGTTAGCACACAAATCAATGTTACAAGTCAACAAGCCGAAGAAAGTCTCACTCTATGGCTGTGACTACGTGCTGTGGAAAGATTCAACAGGCAAAGTAAGTGCCTTACCTAATGCGTGTCCGCACATGGGGGCAATGTTGTCTGAAGGATGGTGTCAGCAGCATGGAGATAAAACTAGCGTCGTATGCCCGTTTCACGCCTTGGAATTTGATAGTGAAGGTTGCACCATTTTACCAGGTTCAAACAAGAAAACATTACCGCAATTAAAGCCACTTCAACTAATAATTGCAGGAGATTTTATTTGGTCTTATGGTGGGCAGGAACCTAAAATGCCAATTCCTACTATTCTAAATGAAATTGCCGCTAAATATGACTTTATTGGCCATACAGCAGATACGAGTATAGAAACAGATTTGCTCTCAATGCTGCTGAATATGCACGACTACAATCATCAAAATGGTACGCATCGCGAACTGTTTCGGATTGCAGAAGTGCAGTTTGAGAAGTTTATTGACAATGGACATCAGTCTCATGCTTTTTACGACAATATTACAGCACCCACAAGCTTAGTTGAAAAAATTAGTAATCCCGATTTATTATTGTTACCAAAAGTTATCAAAGCGCATCTAGAAAATTACTTTCCGTGTTTGGTAATTTTTCACGGGGAATCTGGAATAGGCAAAGTTGCCCAATGTCATTTGTTTGTACCAGAGTCGGAAAACAGGACACGCACTTATGTTTTGATGTTTGGACAAGCTAAGAACAAAGCCTTTAGATTGTTAGACAATAAATTTCTCAACTTTGCCAAAGTAGTAGTGGAACAAGACACGGATATTTTAGGAAAAATTTACCCAAATACACCCCAAAAAATAAAGCTGAATAATGAAGTAGGAATGGATTGGGTGAGGCGCAATTTTGAGAGTTTTCCTAATATTGCGGAACCGAATTTGTCTAAATAGTTGTTATTTTCCTACTTCCTCTTCTGGTGGAAATTTATGCTCTCGTACTTCAAAAGTGTAACTTTGAACCGCCTGAGTTATCGTATCTTGTAAATTTGTGTAAGACTTAGCAAACGGCGGTTTTCGCTCGGAAAGACCAAGTACATCAGATGTAACTAATACTTGACCGTCACAATATGGCCCTGCACCAATACCAATTGTAGGAATTGTCAGTTTCTGGGTAATTTGTAATCCTAATTGTGTGGGTATATGTTCCAACACTATGCTAAAAACTCCAGCTTGTTGAAGTGCTAAAGCTTCTGCTAAGATTTTTTCCTCCGCTTCGGGTGTCTTTCCCTGCTGTCGTAAACCGATTTGATGTATAGATTGCGGTGTTAAACCCACATGACCCATAACTGGAATTCCAGCTTGCACTAGATGAGCAACGGTTTCTATCATTGCTGGATATCCCCCCTCCATTTTTACCGCTTGAGCGCCTGTTTCTTTTAATACCCGACCTGCTGAGTGCATCGCTTGTTGAGGACTTTCTTGGTATGTTAAAAATGGCAGATCAACCACGAGTAACGCTCGCTTTACGCCTCGGCGTACTGCTTTAGCATGGTGCAAAATTTCTTCTAGAGTCACGGGTAGAGTTGTTTCGTACCCTAGCACTAGGGCTAAAGTATCCCCAACTAAAATTAAATCCACCCCAGCTGCATCCAATATCTGGGCGATCGCATAATCCCAAGCTGTCAAAGCTACAATTGAACGCCCTTGTTGTTTCCACTGGATTAATTGCTGGGTCGTAACTGCCATATTAGGTGTTATTAATTAATTTCTAATGTGTACGCCTAGAGGTACTGGCAAAACTTCCAAGTTTTTCCCTAGCAAGTAAATAAAACAAAGCAGCAATGGTACAGTTAACCTCGTTATTCAGGTTTTTTTGGTTATAGGCGCGCCTAAAAGCTATAAAGTTTTGTGCGAACCGATATATACCTAGCTAGAATTTTAATTCTACTGCCTCTTCTTGAGCTAAAAATTACCTACATATAAAGTTTGCCTACCGTCGTTCTATTTCTTGGTCACTCTAAATTTACATAACACAATATTAAGAAATATTTAGTTATATATAAATTATTTATGAATACGTTAAGAATGTTCAAAGTTCAACTTATGAAATAAGTATTGAATTCCTGATATATTGTGAAACAGCTTGCTAAAAAAGCAAGTGGAAGCGCGTGACTTCTTGGAAGGGAATTATGTCTTACTCTCAAACGAAGACCCAGACAAAAACTGGGTATCAGGCCGGTGTTAAAGATTACCGACTGACTTATTACACACCAGATTACACACCAAAAGATACAGATATTTTGGCGGCTTTCCGCGTTACTCCCCAGCCAGGAGTTCCCCCGGAAGAAGCGGGAGCGGCTGTTGCGGCTGAGTCTTCCACAGGTACGTGGACAACTGTATGGACAGACTTGCTAACTGACCTAGACCGCTACAAAGGTCGTTGCTACGACATCGAACCAGTTCCCGGCGAAGACAACCAGTTTATCTGCTACGTTGCCTATCCTTTGGATTTGTTTGAAGAAGGATCTGTTACCAATATGTTGACCTCAATTGTGGGTAACGTATTTGGTTTTAAAGCATTGCGGGCGCTGCGTCTAGAAGACTTGCGGATTCCTGTAGCTTACCTCAAGACATTCCAAGGGCCTCCTCACGGAATTCAAGTTGAGCGTGACAAGCTGAACAAGTATGGTCGTCCGTTGCTAGGTTGCACGATTAAACCAAAATTAGGTTTGTCTGCTAAAAACTACGGTCGGGCAGTGTATGAGTGTCTACGTGGTGGTCTAGACTTCACCAAAGACGACGAAAACATCAACTCAGCACCATTCCAAAGATGGCGCGATCGCTTTTTATTCGTAGCAGAGGCAATTAACAAAGCCCAAGCTGAAACCGGAGAAATTAAAGGTCACTACCTAAACGTCACCGCTCCCACCTGCGAAGAAATGCTGAAGCGGGCTGAGTTCGCCAAAGAACTCAAAATGCCTATCGTCATGCACGACTACTTAACAGCAGGCTTCACCGCCAATACCACTTTGGCTCATTGGTGTCGTGACAACGGCATACTGCTGCACATCCACCGCGCTATGCACGCTGTTATCGACCGTCAAAAGAATCACGGAATTCACTTCCGTGTGCTTGCCAAAACTCTGCGGATGTCTGGTGGCGACCACATTCACACAGGTACTGTGGTTGGTAAACTAGAAGGCGAACGCGGAATTACGATGGGCTTCGTAGATCTATTGCGTGAGAACTACGTTGAAGAAGATCGCGAACGTGGTATCTACTTCACCCAAGATTGGGCATCTATGCCTGGTGTAATGGCTGTTGCCTCTGGTGGTATCCACATTTGGCATATGCCTGCCCTAGTAGAAATCTTCGGCGATGACTCCGTTCTGCAATTCGGTGGTGGTACTTTGGGTCATCCCTGGGGTAACGCACCTGGCGCAACCGCCAACCGTGTGGCTTTGGAAGCTTGCGTACAAGCGCGTAACGAAGGTCGCAGCCTTGCCCGTGAAGGAAACGACATTATCCGTGAAGCAGCTAAGTGGAGTCCTGAATTAGCTGTTGCTTGCGAACTGTGGAAAGAAATTAAGTTCGAGTTCGAGGCAATGGATACCGTATAAGAGGCTAGAGGAACCAGAGGCTAGGGGCTAGAGAAAATTTCTTTACCCCTCACTACTCACTACTCACTCTTCAATCGGCTGGGGTCAAGCGTGGATCTGAAACAAATTGCGAAAGATACAGCTAAGACGCTTAGTAGCTATCTGACTTATCAGGCGGTGCGAACAGTGCTTGCTCAGTTAAGCGAAACCAATCCCCCTCTGGCACTTTGGCTGCATCGCTTCTCCTCAACTGAGAAAATTCAGGATGGAGAAGCGTACATTCAAAATCTGTTCCGAGAAAAGCCAGATTTGGCTTTGCGGATCATGACTGTTAGGGAACACTTAGCCCAGGAAGTGGCAGATATGCTACCAGAGATGCTTCGCGATGGGATTCAACAAGCAAATGTAGAACACCGCCGTCAGCATCTAGAGCGAATTACGCAGTTGGATATATCTGACTCCAGCCCTAATCCTCAACAGCAAGGCTCAGAGCCTAATTTGGATAATTTATCCAGTTAGCCTGTCAATTTAGTAGTCATAATCGAAAAATACTCATCAGCTATGCAAACCCTCCCAAAAGAGCGCCGCTACGAAACCCTTTCCTATCTGCCACCGCTTTCGGATGCTCAGATTTCTAAGCAAATCCAGTACATTTTAGATAAAGGCTATATTCCAGCGATCGAATTCAATGAAATTTCTGATCCAAAGGAATTTTACTGGACAATGTGGAAACTACCTTTGTTTGGTGCTACTGGTGTTCAAGAAGTGTTAAATGAAGTAAGAGCTTGTCGTTCTGAATACGGCAATTCCTTCGTCAGAGTAGTGGGTTTTGATAATATCAAGCAGTGCCAAATTCTCAGCTTTATCGTGCACAAGCCAAGTCAAAGCAGATACTAAAACTAATTAGTTTGATATGATGCTGGGGAAGCTGTAATTAATTCTTCTATCCCCCAAATAGGAGAGGTGGAGTAATCTACCTCTCTTATTTAATGAATAAAGCAGCACAAAAATAGACTGTTTCTAGTTTGTAGTTCAGAGTTAATAACTAGCAACCATTAAGCATGAATGAAGTAAGGATTTGCTTTGTTGGCGAATCTTTTGTTAACGGTACTGGCGATCCAGAATGTCTTGGTTGGGCAGGAAGAATCTGCATAAATGCCAATAGAAAAGGTTACGACATTACTTACTACAATCTAGGAGTTAGGCGAGAAACCAGTAGTGAGCTAAAAAATCGCTGGTTGAGGGAAGTTTCTTATCGTCTACCAAAAGAATACGACGGCAGAGTTGTATTTTCTTTTGGAACCAATGACACGACAATTGAAAATGGTAAAACTCGGATTGAAGTTAAAGATTCAATTGCCAATGCTCGTAGTATCTTGAGTGATGCTAAAAAGTTATACCCTATTTTGATGGTAAGTCCCCCGCAAATTGCTGATAATGAACAAAATAGGAGAATTGTCGATTTATCTGAACAGTTTGGTTTACTTTGTCAAGAACTAGATGTGCCTTACCTAAATGTTTTTCCTGTCTTAGAAAAGTCAAGGATTTGGATGAATGAAGTAAGAGGATATGATGGCGCTCATCCTAGAGCCGCAGGTTATAGAGAATTTGCAGAAATAGTGCAAAACTGGGAAGCTTGGTTAAATTGGTTTCCTGCTATTAAAGTTTAAGGAATAAAAGTGGGTGCATAATTCAGACATCGTAATCCACAATTCATTATTAATTCACTCAATCTAAAATCTAAAATTCAAAATCTAAAATCACTATGAGCTACTACATTTCTCCCCGCTTTCTGGATAGCCTTGCTGTTCACATTACAAAAAACTACTTGGATCTTCCGGGAGTAAGAGTACCCCTGATTCTTGGTATTCATGGACGCAAGGGAGAGGGAAAGTCGTTTCAATGTGAATTAGTGTTCGAGCGCATGGGCATTTTGGTTACTCATATGTCTGCTGGAGAAATGGAAAGTCCAGATGCAGGAGATCCAGGACGCTTGATCCGCTTGCGCTATCGCGAAGCAGCAGAACTAATTAAAGTACGCGGTAAGATGTGCGTGCTGATGATTAATGACTTAGATGCTGGTGCAGGGCGATTCGATCAAGGTACGCAATACACTGTAAATACGCAGCTAGTAAACGGCACACTGATGAACATTGCGGATAATCCAACAGATGTACAGTTACCTGGTAGCTACGACTCAACGCCTCTACACCGCGTACCAATTATTGTTACAGGTAATGACTTCTCAACGCTCTATGCGCCATTAATTCGGGATGGGCGGATGGAGAAGTTTTATTGGGAGCCGGAGAGAGCAGACAAAATTGGCATTGTTAGTGGTATTTTTGAGCCAGATCAACTCTCGCCTAGTGACATTGAAAAGCTTGTCGATGCTTTCCCCAATCAAGCGATTGATTTCTTCAGCGCAGTGCGATCGCGCATTTATGATGAACAAATCCGCTCCTTTATCCACGAAGTTGGTTTTGAAAAGGTATCCTTGCGTGTAGTTAACAGCACTCAAGGGCCACCAGCATTTAAAAAGCCAAATTTCAACTTGGATCGCTTATTAGAATATGGCAACTTGATGGTTCAAGAACAACAGCGAGTACAGAATAGTCGCTTAGTAGATGAATATAACCAAGGTGGGCGTTCTAGTAATCAAAAGTCTGGCAATGGCGATCGCGTTACACCGATGCGTCAGGAGTCTTTTACACCTACGAGTCAAGCGTCAATCAATGGCTCACCAAAATCTGACAACTTCAATCGTAATGATTCCAGCAACCGTAATCAGCAAGTAATGAATACACAATTGAGTTCAGAAACAGTGGAGAAAATCCGCCAAATTTTGGCTCAAGGTTATCGTCTTGGCATAGAGTATGTAGATGAGCGCCGTTTCCGCACAGGTTCTTGGTCTAGTTATGCTACTAGCCACAATGGAGAGTCAGAAGCGATCGCAATCCTAGAGCAATGCCTAAATGAACATAGTAGTGACTATGTGCGCTTGGTAGGAATTGAGCCAAAAGCAAAGCGACGGGTTATGGAAACAATTATCCAACGACCAAATAGTAAAGTTGGCAGTCGCTGATCCTACAAGTGTCAAATTTCTTTGAGTAAGCCGTAATTCATCACCTTTATCAGCCTCCAGAGTATGGGAAATACACTGGAGCGTTTTCTTTCGAGCTTGAATTTGCCCTGTGTTTATTCTCTCAACTTCAGTGCATATAAATTGAATATTGTCAATCTCTTGGTCGAGAATAGCGAGCAAAACTCACTTCATCTGCAAGCGACATTTTTAGGTTTGGACTAAAATCAGTGCTGGTAATTGGCGCGGGATAACTCAACTTAAATTTAGACTGAGCTTGGTTCGTTGGCGTAACAGAGCTATTTACTGAAGGGACAAGTTCCGGCTTGCTTTGCTCAACTAGACTTGTCCGCAAAAGCCCATAAATTGAACCGAGTAGAGCTAGACTACTGGCAGCAATGCCTAATCCAAGCAGCAACTGAGAGTTTTTATAAGCTAAGACAAATTTGTGCTGGGCGCTTTGCTTTAAAGTAGTGTTGAAATTTTGGAGAGTAGAAACAATGTGTGGAAATGTTTTAAGGCGCGCATGATGATTAGTTTCACCTGCTACAGTTTCTTTGATGACTTGGGCTGAGATGAAATTTTCCCTGCTAATTGCTTGTGGATAATTTTCTGGGCGTTGGACTGCTTGAATTTGCCGTTGAATTCGAGCTTCAATTGGGGATATATCTTGATTCGTAAGTCTCAAAGAGTGCTGCAAACGTTTCAAATTGCCAGTGCGATCGCCTTTAAAATGATTTTGTGTAAGTGCTTCGATAAGAGCTTGCTTATATCGCTGCAAGTTTTCCTTGTGATCTCGGTAGGGTGTAATAGCAACAGGCGCGATCTCGGCAGGATCTTGATCTAACACCACTGTATTCATTTCAAGGATCTGGACAAGGTGTTCAAGGGAATTTGGCGATTTCAGGTGACTTACTGTTTCAGTAGCAATTGGAATGAATATATCTAGCAATTCCCCCTGATGCAGAGCAACATAGCTGCGATCGCGTACATCAAGCGGAATCTCTAATCCAGGGCAGCTAGACTGGTAACTCCAAAATTTGTTGTTAAAAGTCCAAGGTGTTTGGATAACTATGGGTTCTAGAGTAGCTGGGGGGTAATGACGGTTTATCAGTGACACTGGCCCCTTTTGGAGACAGGTAAAAATATTTTCGAGGTGGAAATCGCGTAATGGTTCCGCTAGGTAGTAGCAATGAAAGTAAGGTATTGAACTACGATCTAGATCATCGCTACTATCCTCGCTATACAACCAGCCAAAAAAAGTGTGTTCTGGCGTTAGCTGATGTAAGAAAATAGCTTGGTAGCCAGACGGCGGCGGATTATATATATCCCAGTATTTGGCAGCTACCTGTTGAATGAAGGCTTGCTGGATCTTTTGGGGAACCTGGGAACTAGCAAGGCTTCTAAATCCGATGTTATCCAATTTAGTGTAGACAATTTGACCTATTAGTAAATGCATATTTAACAGATAAAAGCAGCGCTAGTGTTGCAAAAATATTTAGACAACATCAAGATCTTAAGTAGAGGAATGTTTTTAAACAGCAATTTCAAAATTTTAGCGAAGTGAGCAAACAGTGAGTCCAATTTCTGATCAACGCGATCGCCAAACTGCTAGTAATCGTTACAGCCAGTATGAGCGCCATCTCAAAAAATTATCTATGAGTGATTATGCTACTAACACTGGTGATAATATACAACCACTAAGACCAGTTTCTCACCCCCAACAAGTAGATCAACTCATTCCTCGCCAGCGATCGCGTTTAATGAGTTTCAAGGCTCAAGTTGTTGCTTTAGCGATCACCATTAGCACCCTGCCAGTAATGGCAATAAGGGCTGATTCCTTTACCAATCAGCCGCTGATTGAGCCGATTAGCCAAGTTCAACAAGCTCCCACGCCTGAGCTAGTACAAAATAATGCTAAATCACGACAAAAATTAGCGCTGACTTTGGCGATTGAAACTGTTGTAGCAGCATTACTGCTAGTTGGTTTAGTTGCTGCTTTCATGGCTAACCGTGCTATGCGTCCACTCGTTACCACTGCTGCTAAAGATGATAAATCAGGTAAAAAAGAACCAAATTATTCAGCTTCCCAGTTGACAAATCGAGTTGTATATGCGCCAAACCCAGGAAATTCACTAAGTTTGAGCGAACAGCAAGAAGACTTACCCGATCATTCACAGCTATTAACAGAAATTAGCCTCCGCATTCGGCAATCTCAATACTCAGGAGAACTGCTCCGAACTACAGTTAAAGAGGTTCGACGAGCAATTAAAACTGACCGAGTGGTTATTTATGGTCTTGATCCTAGTAATTGGGATGGCAACGTACTCGCAGAATCTGTTGAACCTGGCTGGCCGCAAACTCTAATGGTGAAGATAGACGATCCTTGTTTTCGAGATCGTCATGTCGATCTGTATAAACAGGGTCAAGTTACGCATATCGATGATATTTATCAAGATCCACGAGTCACAGATTGTTACCGCAGAATGCTAGAGCAATTTGCTGTGAGAGCAAATCTGGTTGCACCAATTATGAAAAACAACGAGCTAATTGGCTTAATGATTGCTCACCAATGCTCAGAACCCCGATATTGGCAGCAACCTGATATTGATTTATTCACGCAGATAGCAACTCAAGTTGGATTTGCAATGGCTCAAGTCAATTTTTTAGAAGAGCAAGAAGCCGCAGCCGAACGAGGGCAACTATTTACAGAAATTAGTAGTCGTATTCGTCAATGTGTATACTTGGACGATCTCCTCAGAACTACAGTTAAAGAAGTTCGACGCGCACTTAAGGCTGATCGAGTAATTGTCTATGGTCTTGATCCTATTAGTTGGGATGGAATTGTTGTAGCAGAATCTGTTTCTCCTGGCTGGCCTCAAATTTTAAGAGTAAGAATTGATGATCCTTGTTTGAGAGACCGTTACATAGAAATGTACCTAAATGGTCGTATTCGTGTAATTAATGACATTTCCAAAGAACCAGGTCTAACAGATTGTTACATTAAAATGGTTGAGCAGTTTGCAGTCAAAGCACAGTTAGTTGCGCCAATTGTGAAAAACAATGAGCTACTCGGCTTACTAATTGCTCATCAATGTGCAGAACCCCGTGTTTGGCAGAAGTTGGATATTGATTTATTTGGCCAGCTAGCAACTCAAGTTGGCTTTGCCGTACACCAAGTAAGTCTTTTAGAACAAATCGAGCAATAACCAATTGAGAAATTTTAGATTGGCTCAGACAAAAACGGAAACTCGTTACTAACATTCCATCGCTTGCCGTCATGCAGTAGAAGTGTTAAATAGTTTGCCCTAAATTCAAACTGTAAAGCTTGTTGCTGGAATTCTGTCCATGCTGCTTTGAAGTTCTGCCGCGTCAAGTCTCGAAAAGCAACTGTCATGTGTGGGGAAAATGAACGTGTAGAAACAGGATCGACAATTTCCAAGACAGTTTCTAGGTACCCCATTAAATCAGTTTGTAACATAAGTAGTTCTTGAGTTTTCAGAACATTTATATAGATGACACGCGGTGGAAAAGCTGCAAAGCCACTCAGTTGGACTGGTACTGGTTCTCGATGATTTGCAAATGTACTCAGGCATTGTTTGAGGGCTGGCAAATTGGCAGATAGCCATTTAAATGGCGGTTGCAAGGTAATGTGCGGCGGCGATTTCAAGGCGGCGCGGCTATCATAGCGATCGCTAAAGTGTTGCTTAATTGCATTAACCTGAACTTGAATATCTGGCGGTGGCAATAAGGCAATAAAAAAGCGGTTAAATTCACTCAAGGTAATTTACAGTTGTGAAATCTACAAAACAAATAATACATATAGAACCCATTTAACATCTTTTGCTGGGATGGAGTAAGGTAATCACAACCTTTAGTGCAATCAAGATGCCGTACTCTAGCAGCTTAACTAACTCAGAATGGGAAATTCTTAAACCCTTACTAATTGAGATACTGCCCCAGAAGAAGCAAACTAGACCGTCGAACTGGACGAAACGGGACATTATCGATGGCATCTTCTATCAACTGAAGAATGGCTGCAACTGGCAAGACTTACCGCAAGACCTGCCGCCTTACTCCACGGTCTACTGGCACTTGCATTCAGTGGCGGGAAGCTGGAGCAATAGAACGATTGATGCAAGCTTTACACGGGCAAGTGCGGGAACAAGTCAAAAAAAGCCAAGTGGACGACGTTGATCATCATTGACTCGCAAGCGGTGCAACATACCTGTAATGCGAGTGTGGAGTCAAAAGGCTTTTGCTTCTACAAAGTTACCAACGGGATTAAACGGCATCTTGCGGTCGATACCTTCGGGTTTCCCTTCTTCACACACTGTACAAGCGCCAATGTTTCAGATGATACGGGACTAATTGAGATTGTGACGCAAAACCTGGACTATTTCCGGTCGAAACTGATGAACATTCCTAAAATCACGATTTTATTAGACCACGGCTATCACCCAGAGTATTTAAGGCAAGAGCTAGAAAAGGAATATCCGCAGATCATGCGAAAAATCAAGTTTGAACGTTCGACAAAACCCTCAACCCAAGAGAAGGCAGCGGCAGGAAAGTCTGGATTTGTTCCATCGGTCGCTCGTTGGGTGATTGAACGCTCAAATGCTTGGATGGAGAGATGTAAGATCCTGGTGAAGAACTTTGAAAGAACCCTGACGAATGCGACAACGAAGCTCAATCTTTGCTTTGTGAGGCTAATGGTCAAAAGGCTTGCAGCTTCTTAGAGATGTCAAATAGGTTCTATAAATATAAAGGATGCAAGGGAATGCCTTGGTTCGTCAAAATTGAGGAAGGGAGGGTAGATAAATCTACCTTTGACCAATACGTACCCGCTCACAAAGCTTATGTTCAAGAGTTGATTGTTAAAGGACACAGGGCGCGAACTGGTTACTGGGCGCAACGAGGAGGTGGCATGATGGTGTTTCAAGCAGATTCAATGGACGAAGCAAATGCAATTGTAGCTGGAGATCCATTAGTACAAAATGGCTGTGTCAAATACCAAATATATGAATGGCGGATCGTAGTTGAATAAAGACACAATTATTACCTAGAGATGTTATGCTGTTATTAGACCTGGATCCATGCGATCGCAACGCCTAAACTTTGTCAGGACCGGAAGGTAGCAGCAATAAGGGATGCTTGTGGTAGGCGTGGTCTCCGGGTCGCCTGGTTTTAAGGATGTGACCGCCATGCCTGGTTTTGGAGATGTTGTACAAAAAGCGTTTTACCTCGGTGTTGGACTAGCCTCATACGCTGGCGAGAAAGCAGGTGGAAAATTAGCAGAACTGCGATCGCAAGTCCAAAAGCTAGCAGATGAAATGGTATCACGCGGCGAAATGAATACAGACGAAGCCAAAAAGTTCGTCGAAGATATGATGAAACAAGCTCAAGCGCCTGCTGAGTCATCTACTGGCAAAACTACAGCCGAACCACGTCGCATAGAAATTATTTCAGAAGACGAAGAAACACTAGCTACCCCACCCCAATCTCAAGATGATGTGGAAAAGCTACGCCAACAAGTATTAGGACTAAAAGAAGAACTGCAACGCCTCAAGCGCAATCAGTAATTTGTTTAAATTAAGTTGCGATCGCTTTACTTGAGTGCGTCAATATAAACAATTTGGTTTTATATATTAATTAGGGTGTATTGAATCCTTGATATTCATTACCCTAAATATCGGGCTTATAGTTAAGCAAATGTATAAAAGCATATGGAAAAGTGGCAAAAAGATTTTTTTGAGATCCTAGAAACAGTGGCTGACGAAGTAGACCATTTTTTCGTAGGAGTAGCTGAAGCCGTAGACTCGTTGTTTGAGATTACAGAAGAAATTAGTGAGCAAGTACAAAATACCATTGTCACTGAAATTGACCAGTATTTTAATGAACTGGCTGAACCGCTATTTGAAGTTTACTGGGAACTTGAAGAATTTGTCGGAGAAACAGATCAATTTCCTTATCCCGTAGAACCCACCGCCCACAATCAACCTGCTTGTATCGGTTGTCGTAACTATCATGGTCAAGTTTACGGTGGCAATTTGTTAGTCTGCGGTATGCATCCATCGGGTTGGGAAGACGAACATTGCCCAGATTGGGAACAGTAATATTCTAGTAATTTAAATCAATTTTTGAATATGAACAATAACTCTTCATTGCCATCATCGCCTGATGGCTTCATTGCTGATAGTCAGACATCAACGATGGAAATGAAGTATGGCGAACGTCAAATTGCAGAGGGAGAACTGATTACATTTCCCAATCCGCGAATAGGGCGACGGTATGATATTCAGATTACTTTACCAGAATTTACTTGTAAATGTCCTTTCTCTGGCTATCCTGATTTTGCCACAATCCACATTACCTATGTTCCCGATCAACGGGTGGTGGAATTAAAGGCGCTGAAGCTATATATTAACAGTTATCGCGATCGCTACATTTCCCACGAGGAATCAATTAATCAAATATTAGATGACTTTGTTGCTGCTTGCGACCCAATAGAAGCCAGCGTCAAAGGAGATTTTGCACCGCGCGGTAATGTCCATACAGTGATTGACGTTCATCATCAGAAATCTAGAGAGATAGAAGACAGGAGATAAAAATTAATCTCCCTACCTCCTCTACTTTTCTAGCTTCTTTGCTAGTATTCTTTCGTTAGAAACAAAGTAGTAATTTATAATCACTAACGTAGATACCCTTGTTCTTTCAGTTTTTCAATGACTGTTTGAGCAACTTCTTTACCGTATTGCTGTCCTACAATTAGAGAGTCACGCGCTACTTGGGGATTAACACTAATTAATTTTTTCCCTAACGGTGTTTGATAAAATGTAATAAGTTGTTTAATGTCTTCCTCTGTAAAATATTTATTATAAATAGGGATTAATCTGTTAATTAGTTCGTCAGCATTTGCTCCAGCTTTAAATTCATTCCAAAACTTCTGGGGAACTTGCGGAAATTGGGATTTCATTGCATCAACTGATTGATTCAATATTTGTTGGGTAACATTTTTAGCATCAGTTATAGATATAAGTTCTTTAATAGAATTGATTTTTTCCGAATTTTGAGTTTGAGGTTGAGTTTGACTTTGAGCAAAAGCGGGACTACTTACAGTAGTTACTACTACAAGCATGATTGATGGTAGAAAAAGTTTAATGTTCATTGTTTTAAATTCTGATTAAATACAGTTAAATTAAGGGACAGGTAACTAAGCCTATCCCTTGGTGAATTACTGCTATGTCGCGATCGCTTCCGCAGGAGTTTCTGACACCTCAACTTTTGGCTGGCTAGTAAGTTGATCCAAAATATCTAATACTTCACGTTCAAAAGCTACCTGAGCGCGGTTAGTTCTGCCACCCACGTAGAAATGACCGTCCTTTTGCAGCGCCCAAACTTGAGAGTGGGAAACATAGCTCATCATGACACCCAGCATCAGCAAGGTAAAGCCAGTATAAACAATCGGGATACCTGGATCGGCTTTAATTTGTAAACCAGTGCTGCCCACTACTTCCACAATTTTGAGCGTTACGCCGTTAACCTCTGTAGACATTCCAGGGCGCAGAGTAGTAACTAATTTACCCTCCGCATCATACAGCAGCAACATTCCCTGTAAATCTTTTGCCAAAAGTGAAACACCTTCACTTAAATCAGGCTTAGTCGGAATCCAGGTTCCCCAAATCCGCCCTTGTCCTTTGGAGTTCAACTTGGCCATTGGCAATTCTAACACTGGGCTTTTATTTAGTTGAACTCGAACTGCTGATAGCCCCCAATCAGTTTGATAGAAAGTTACACCTCGGTAACGTAGAGGCTCATTAACAAAAATTTTCTTATGCTTAACTTCTTTCCCTTGGTTATCTAAAACGGACATATCAGAGTAAAACTGGTCAATTCCCCCGGCTGGCGTGTAGTCAATCCAGAAGCGGTTAACAAGCAAAGACCAATCTTTAGGAATTTGGGGTGTTGCCCAAGGCCCAGCTTCGATAATATTATGCACTTTAAAGCTTTCCCCACTCGGAACCATCTCCTGAGCTAGAAAGCCTGTCATAGCACCCCAAATACTACCAGCCAGAATCAGCACAATTCCAACATGAACGACAATCGGCCCGATACGTCCAATGATTCCTTTACGGGCGTAGAGCTTGTCTTCTTCTTGAAATACTAAATACTTTTTTTTCTGCAACAGTGGGGTAAGGGAACTCAAAGAGCCAGTATCAAGTTCAGCACTTAAAGCTAACTTTTGAAATTGGCGGGGTTGATCATAAAATTTCCATCTCCGCGCAGCTTTTAAAGCTGGAAATTGGCGAGTGAACGTACAGGCGGCTAAGCTAGTTCCAAATAAAATTAGTAATGCCAGAAACCACCAAGCACGATAAACGTGATCCAAGCCCAGCAGTAAAACAACTTTCCAAGTAAGAAAGCCAAACAGTGCCGGATGTTCTGGATAGTTAGTTTGGTAAAAAGGTACTGATTGTCCCTGCTCAATTACTGTGCCAGTAACGCTAAAAACTGCGATCGCTAAAAACAGCAAAATCGCTAATCGTAAATCTGTCAAGACTGGCAACAACTCCCGCCGCAAGAAGGCTTGGGGAATTGACCAAATTGATTTTGATCCAGATGAGTTTTCTAAAGTCATTTGATTAAATTAAAAGTTTCCGACTGGAATGCGAGACAAAATTGAAAATACGCCAAATCCTACCAATAGCGCACCACTAACTGGATTAATCCAACCAGACCATTGTCGTAATTGAAGTAACTTTTTAATTGCAGCAGTGAAAGTACCTGCTAAAATTAACGGTGCTACATAGCCTGCTGTGTAGGAAATTAGCAAAATAGCGCCTAATATTAAATCTTGCGTTGTGGCAACCCAAGCTAGTAATGTTGCTAAAACTGGCGTACTACACGGGGAAGCAACCACGCCAAATGTTAAACCAATTAGATATGATCGCACTGATGGTGGTAATTCTTTGGAGATCCAGTCTAAGCCACCAAAAGATGGCAGTTGGAAAGGCAACGCTTCTAGTAAGTTCAACCCCATCAAAATTGCTACGATACTAACTATAATCGGCAAGCCAATTCCCACTTGACCGTAGACTTTTCCTACAAAAGCTGCTATAATACCTAGCCCAGCAAGTGTAGTTGCTAGTCCCAAAGCAAACCAAGTTGACTGTACGACCGCTTGAAGACGGCTTTTAGTTTCATAGCCACCAATGTAGCCGATGGTAATTGGCAGCATGGAAAGCATACAGGGTGTCAAGCTAGTAAGTAATCCGGCTGCAAAAATGATACTAATGCTTACCCAGCTAAGGTGTGTTAGTTGGTTTGATACAATGTTGTTAGCAAATTGTTCGAGTTCATATAGCCAATTTTGTAAGGCTTCAAGCATGGGGCAGATGCCTTGTAAAATGCTGATTATTCTTTAATTTTATCTTAGTTATTAAATTGGTTTAAGTTAGCGTTTTTCTAGCCTGGATTACATTACCGCTAGTGATTGAAACCCCCCGAAGTCAAATAGCGGTTTTGTGATTTCCGCGTGGGCCGCGATCGCTTCTGTAGCCTTGATTAATGCCGATATTACACTACATAGGCATTCTGCTATTGCATAACGGAGCCTGAGCGCCCATTTCTAGACTGCCGCTTTTTTATAGGCACTATTTCTGCTTCTGTACTTTCTCGCGCAACTCGAATCAGCAGTGCAGCCACAAGCAAGCTAGCAATCATCGAATTGCCACCATAACTAACAAGTGGCAAAGGCAGACCAGTAGTTGGTAGAACACCAGTTGCTACGCCAATATTAAGTAGTGACTGTCCAACCATAAAAATCATTGCCCCAATCGCCACAAGTCGATGAACAGGATTTTGAGTTTTCAGTGCTACGATTAGCGCTAGTGTCGCGTAGACCATGAGCAGCAGCAATAGCAGCAAACCGCCGACAAAGCCGAACTCCTCTGCAAATACAGCAAAAATAAAATCTGTGTATTGAATCGGTAGATAAAACAACTTTTGTTGCGATAGTCCAAACCCAGACCCCCAAATCCCACCAGAACCAACCGCCAGTAGACTTTGAATCAGCTGATACCCATCTTGCATTGGATCAGCCCAAGGATTAAGAAACGACATTACCCGTCGCCGTTGATAGTCGCGCAAGCTAATACTTGTAAAAGCAAGCAGTAGCCCACCAAATGCAGTTCCCCCTAAATAAAGATAGGGTAATCCAGCTGCTAGAGCTACCAACCATAGAGCTACGCCGCATAGTGCTGTTGTACTCAAGTTGGGCTGTAGCAAAATTCCTGCCAGCACAAGCGCAAAAATTAACAGCCAAGTTAGGCGAGCGCCCCATGTTAATCGGTTCCAGAGTCCAAAAACACGAGCGCTCTGTAGCACCAAAAAAGGCTTAATCAACTCCGAAGGTTGTATCGGTATTCCTCCAAAGGATAGCCAACGAGTTGCACCATTAGCATTTGTTCCTATTCCTGGAATCAGAGTGATTAAAATTAGTCCCAATAGCGCTAATACAAACCAATGAGATATCCCCAATATAAAACGTAAGGGGGAATTTACAACAATGTTAAATGCTACTAAGCCAAGTAAAACAGAGATTACTTGACGTTTAATGTAATACAGCCCATTACTATAGTCAGAGTCACCAACAGCATAGGAAGCTGAGAACAAAATCACTAGCCCCGCAAACAACCAGAGGAAAGTTAACCAGCGCAATAACTGAGCATCAATTCCCCATCGAGACACGGAATTATCAAAAATAGGAATCAGTTGGCGTAGATTCACGGTAGTTGAGTTCAGTTCACGACACTAGGAGTATAACGGAACTAGCTTTTGACGCATAGCGGCTTGCCGTTAGACATCGTACACAGCTAAACTTCAACGAAATCAAATTAAGCTCCCTTCACTGATGCTTACAGGCTTTTGTAGCTTCAGATTCTTGTCTATGACAACCGATGTTTTACTTAATCTGTCGTCAATAGAAGTTTGAATAAGTTGCCTTAAATACAAAAAAAGGAGGTAACAATGACCTCCTTTTAGCTCCCAACAGCTTTTCTCAATTGTGAAAACTATGCTAATCCTGTATTCATCCCAGGCTTACCTGTCGCTAGCTCAACCTTGACAATTTTGCCACCCATCTTCATAATTCTTTGTTGTTCCCGAAACCAGTTGTCATAAGGAACTAATTTAGTAAAATAGGTATTTTGGAGTTCCCGTTGTGTCCGAATCCGAGTTTGACTAGGAACACAGGCAGTGACCTTAAACATCCGCATGAGTTGATATCTCCTGAATTAAGTTAGGAAAATTTTTGATTTCAATTGTTTTGATTACAGTAGTGCTTTAGTGTAGGGTGCGCGTGGCACATTCACGCTTTAAGCCTGCATCTGCAAAACTTTATAAATGCACAATTCTACTAAATTGATCAAAGGCTGGAAGTCAAACATCAATACTAGATCGCTTACACTTATCGACTATATACAGTCAGACAAGCGGCAGAACGTTCTAGCACTCACGATCAACTTCCAGACCTGTGATAAATCCTAAAAAGCTAGCAAACTTAAGTCATTATCGACTTAACAGTGTTTAGCTCAAGCCAGAGCAGATGTAGTCTAAGTAAACGCCCATTTCCTTACCAGCATCAGGACCAACAAGGCTAGCAGTTACTTCTTTCATTGCTTGAATAGACTGCACTGTTGCACCAATAGGAACACCCAGTGAGTTGTAAGTTTCTTTCAAGCCGTTAAGTACACGCTCATCTAGAATCGAAGGATCGCCAGCTAGCATCGCGTATGTGGAATAACGTAGGTAGTAGTCCAAGTCACGAATGCAAGCAGCATAACGACGAGTGGTGTACATATTTCCACCCGGACGAGTAATGTCAGAGTATAGCAGAGACTTTGCTACTGCTTCTTTGACGATCGCAGCTGCGTTAGCGCTGATTGTGGTAGCAGCCCGTACACGCAGTTCGCCTGTTTGGAAGTAGCCCTTCAGCTTTTCCATTGCGGAGTTGTCCAGGTACTTACCTTGAACGTCAGAAGAGTTGATTACAGAAGTAATTGCATCTTGCATTTTTTTGTTTCCTTATCTAAACACAAAGTTGAAATAATCGACCAGCAACAGAAGCGCAAGCGCCCTACTGCATAGCACCAACTAAATAGTCGAAGTAAGAGCCAGCTTCCGATGCGTCTTCACCAGACATCATTGAGGTAGCAACATTCTTCATTGCGCGGATACCTTCGGCAACGCCTTCAATTGGAGTACCAAGGGATCTGTACATTTCGCGTACACCTACAACTCCAATCTCTTCGATTGGTGTAACATCACCAGCAATAACGCCGTATGTGACCAAGCGTAGGTAGTAATCCATGTCGCGCAAACAAGTAGCGGTCATTTCTTGACCGTAAGCGTTTCCACCAGGAGATACGATGTCAGGACGCTTTTGGAACAGTTGATCGCCAGCTTGCTTAACGATGCGCTCGCGGTTCTCAGTCAAAGCTTGAACAATGCGTAAGCGACGCTCACCAGTTGTAACAAAGCTCTTGATCCGATCCAATTCACCGGGGCTGAGATAACGGGCTTCGGCATCCGCGTTCACGATTGCCTTTGTGACAATACTCATTAAAGGATTCCTCCAATTAAATGAAACCAGGTTTATTTAAACTGGTACAACTGCATTAGCTTCCTGAGTCTAGACTCTGTGTTTGTTTAAACTCAGTAATTAACTTACTGCATAAGTCCAGGACATTTCGAGGTTGCTTAAGTAACCAGAAGTACAAAAGGTTTCAGACTCAGTTACCTTCCGCAAATATTTTGCGGCATTTTGTTCATCTTCTGAGTCACCTTTTAACACTTTTTAACATTCTTCCTCATTTTACCTTACAAACCTCCAGCAGAAGTAGTTGAGCAAATGCAAGAAAAAACCCTCTAACTAGCCTTGTAGCTTTGACCAGTTAGAGGGCGAAGCTATTTATGCTGTCTTATCTACTACTTCAGCAGCAGCGCTGATTAGCGCTCACTGAATCGCTGCACAACCGACGAAGGAGACAGATCAGACCAAGACTGCTTAACCAAGTCAGCAGCAGCTTTGACACTACCTAGATAGTTGCCTGCTGGTAGAGAGGGGAAACGGCGGTAAGGTACAACATCTTCACCAAAGTATTGAGCATACTCTGGGCTATTGACCATTGCATCCACAGCCGCTCTCAATCCTCCGTCAGCTAGCAGCTTGTTGTACTCGCGAATTTCTCCTTGAGTAGCAGGAGCGCGACCAAGTATGTGCCGGAATAGGAACTCGATCACCTTGGTGTTAGGATAAGGCGTGTAGAAGCGGCGACGATAGGTATCGGAACTGGCAAGAGCGCGGACAAATTCTCGAACAGAGATTTCGCCATTACGCAGTTTGCTGTCTAGTTCAGAACTCCGTAAACCGTCAGGAACCTGACCACTAAAGATATCCATTACCTGACAGTAGATGGCATCAATAACCAACTTAGTTTCAGGTGAATTAGTACCTTGGGTGTAGCGATAAATTCGCGCAGGCTTGCGGCGCGCTGTACCTACACCTACTTCAACAGACTGACCGCGACCGTCATTGAAGGAACGACCTAGCTCAATGAATAGTGGCTTACTGCGGTCAACTTGACGAGCTTTTGCCGCCATATCTGCGATCGCCTTTGCTGTCATCGGCATCTTGTCAGTTGCCATGCGCGACTTCACAGGCTCAAAGCTAGGTACTACCAAATCATCATTCTGCTTGGTTAGCTGGTTATATAGCTTCTCACTGTTGGGGAAGTTGGCTGCTGGTAGTGTGGGGAAGCGACGGTAAGGAACTGTATCTTCGCCAAACACCTGGAGATATTCCATACTGTTAACCATTGCACCCACAAAGCCTTTGATGCCTTGAGTCGCGAGAATTTGGTTATAAGTACGAATTTCCACTTGGTCTTTAGGTGCGCGTCCCAGGAAGTGTTTTGTTCCCTGTTCAATCACCTTCGTGTTGGGATAGGGGGTATAGAACTCTTTGATGTAGAGATTTGATCCGCCTAAGCCTTCAATGAACTCCTTAACGTTAATTTCACCATTTCCCAGCTTGCTTTCCAACGCCGTAAATTCGTTTCGGGCGATATATGGTTCAATATCACGCTCGAAGACTTGGCGATAAGCAGCCCGAATAGTCTTTTGCACCTCTGTCTTCTCGCCGTTATTCTCCAGCTTAAAGATTTTGGTCTGCTCACGCTGCTTGCTGACACCTTGGTTAATGCGGAATTGAATATCCGGTTCTGTCCGTGTTGCGGTAACTGCACCCAACTCGACGAAGCGCGGTGTTTCTTCCTTCTCAACGTTGGTAGAGACGATATCTTCGGCAATAGAGCCAACTCGTAGCGATCGCAGTGCCACACCACCTGGAGTCAGATACCGCTCATAGGGAACCGTATCTTCTCCAAATACCTCGCTGTACTCTGGACTATCAATTAAGGCATCTATCAGCGCGTAGAAGCCCTGCTTGGAGCAGATATCAAAGTAACGATTGATTTCCTGCCGCCCATACGTTGGACGACCCAACAACCGCCGATGGATATACTCAACCGCTTTAGTGACGTATAGCCGTGTCCAATACAAGCTACGGAACAGATCCGACTTAGCTAGCGCTCGAATGAACTCCCGCACAGAAGTCTCACCGTTTTCTAGTTTGATTTCTGGTACTCTCAGGCGCTGACCTTCGTACACATCCCGTCCAAATACCTGCAAGTAGGCGGCTCGAATCACTGCTTGGGTGGAGCTTTCGGAGAATTTAACACTCGTTCCCTTCGCCGAGTTTTTTCTGCCACTGTAGCTAGGGATTTGATCCAAGCGGAACACCTTAGGCCCAAGGGAACCTGGAAACTCACCTCGCGCTCCGGGATTACTATTTTGGTTTTTAATTCCTGGCCCTTGGTGAATCAGGATACGCTTGGTATCCTTACCGAAAGGCGCTGGACTACTGCTAGGATTGCGAGTTTCTTTCGGGAAAATCGCTCCAAATTGAATTTCTAACGGATCGTTACCAGAACCATAAGGATGTTGATCTGGTAGCGGTCGCTCGTAGTTAGCAAACAGCGTAATAAATTGTGGAACTTTGCGGAAAGGCGCGCTGTAGTTCAACAAATCTTGCTGTGGTCCCCAGTTGCGACACTCTTGAGCTTCCTGGCCCAGACCTCGAAGATAAGGTACTGTTTCTTCGCCGAAGTAGTCTGAGTATTCCTTGGAATTGACCAGGGCATCTACGAGGGCTGGTAGACCACCGTCGGAGACGATAGAGAAGTAATCAGCGACTTCCTTACGGCTCGAAGGACCTCGACCTAAGAAGTGACGGAAGGCAAGTTCAATGACACGACTGTTAATAAAGCGATCGTAGAACTGTTTTTGGTACAGAGGAGATTTCCCCACACGACGCACAAACTCTTTCATCGAGATGTCGCCGTTTTTAACCTGGGATTCTAGATTAGATATTGACTGGCTGTAAGCCCTAGTGATGTCGCGCTCAAAGATTTGCCGATAGGCAGCTTTGATTACTTCTTGCTTCTCGCCTCCCGATAGACCAGGCTTCATGGCATACTTTTGTCGCCGCTCTGCCGCATTAAAGTAAATTTGAGGCAGCTGTAGCCCTTGGACATCGCCTGAAGGACGTTGCCGCACTTTATCTGAGGGAGTTGGTGCTTTAAATTCGCTAATCAGCACGTCCATGTACTGGCTGACTATATCTGTCGCTTCAGTATCCTTGCGGAAATATGAAAGCGCTGCTTGCCGCATTTCTTGGAGAGCAACAATTGTCGCTTCACCAGAACAAGCATTTTCAATAATTTCCCGCAGACCGCGCGTGTTGACTGCAATAATGTTCGGGTCACCAGCAACGATCGCATAAGTAACGTAGCGCAAGAACCAACTCAAATCTCGCAACGACTTTTGCATATTGCTAGGGCCATAGCGAGAAACGTTGATCGGTCTGAACCCCGGAGGTGTGGGTGCTTGCGGTGAAGCAGAAAATAGCGATCGCAATCCCTCTAGAAAGCCGCCACCGCTGCTTTCTACATAAGTCACGTTCCCCAGCTTCATTGCTTCTTTATCAGCATCTCTAGCACCTGCCATCGCCATCTCAGCTTCCCTTGGCTTTTCTAGAAAAGCCATTGGCGAACCACCCACGAAAATGCGGTTAGCAGCGCGGGATACAATAATTCCTGAGTTTTTACTCAGAGTATCGGCAATTTCTAAGCGCTTTGTCCCTGATGCAAAATAACTAGCCAGTTCGTTCAGTTCGCCACGCTCTGGAAAGCGGTCTTGTTGTTCCGCTTGGTTAATCGTTGCGACTGTTAATGTTTGATATAGTTGCGGACGCGCAACTGAGCTTCCACCACTTGCCTTAACACTCATTAAATTTCTTAAGCTCCCATCATATATCGCTACTTTGTTAAGTCCGACTAGGGTATTAATCCAATCTCTTTGGGTTACTTTTGGCTTGACACATCAGTTTTCTGATCTTCATCCCCGAAAGGGACTCGATTTCCTTGTGCTACCTTGAGGAAACACTGCCTAAAGTTAACCCCGTCAGCTTTTAGATTAAAACGTTTTTAGTTCAGTTCGCCGCATTATTAAGAAGTGTGTAGAATTCACAGCATTGCTTGAGCGGCGTGTGCTATTAAAATAAGTATTTTTGCTGAGGTAAGGATATTTGCCTACAGCGATCGCCTAAAAATTTAATAAGTTTGCTAAAGTTGATCCGGGTCAATGCCTAATTCCCGGAGTTTAGCAGCTAAGGAATGCGCTTTCTGCACTTGCTCCTCGTGCGTCAAAAGCATTTCACCCGTTGCTGGATCTAAAAATCGCAATTTTCCAGATTGTAGTCGCAATTCTAGCCCTAACACCTCACTCGATAGTGAAAGCACATCATTCGGTAGCATTGTTGCTGCAATCGGTTGGTAATTACCCTCAACTAAGCACGAACCTTGAAGTTGAGGATTGAGATAATCACCTGTTGGATCATATTGAAAATACTCGCGCACTCCTAAAGCTGCGTAAATATTTGGTTTGATTTCTTGGTCTTCTTTTTGGGTACTTTTAGAAGTAATTTCTAGGACAAAATCTGGGGCTCTATTGCCTTCTTCCCAAGTTTTGTAAGAGCGGCGATCACCCTTATTAACCCCAAAAACTACAAATACATCTGGTGCTACTACTGCTCTAGGATTACCCTTTTCATAGTAAATAAATAAATTACCAGAGACATATACATCTAAACGGTCTTGGAAATAAATTCTTAATACTTTAGCGGTATAAGTTAGATATTCACGCGCTTGATCGCTTTCAGCCATTGGCTTACCGTCTGCATCTGGATATTCAAATTCAGTTGAGATTTGATTAGGTGAAACTGTCATGAGTAGATACCTCAACTGAACTTAGGAGTATGCCTAACGTAGCACTGGTGTTTTCTCTAAGGAGCGATCACACTTCTCTACTTAAAAATGCTTTAGCGCAAGTGAGCGCTTCTTCTAATCGCGCTAATAACAGCAACTACAAAGCTCTCTAAATTATATTCTCATCACAATATTAAATAGATATATTCAAACGTGCTTCAATTGCATCACGCGCTGTTTTGACACCATTTTCTAATTGAATTTGCTGCCCTACTTCGGTAGCTCGTTCAGTATATTTTGGATTATTTAATAGTTGCTTTAACTCAGCAGCATCTGTGACAGCGTTATATTCGGTACGCTTAATAGTACGTGCTACACCTAGCCTTTCTGCACGCGCAGCATTATCTGGTTGATCGATACTATAGGGCATGATTAACATCGGGCGACCGGATCTCAATGCTTGGACAGTTGTGCCAATACCGCCTTGATGGACAATAGCTAGTGAGCGCGGGAATATTTTGGAATAAGGAGCATAGTCAAAAGTGGTTATGTCGTCGGACAATAAACTTTTACGGAGTTTGTTGCGTTGATCTTGTCCAATTAGCAGTACAGCGCGGTGTCCTAATTCTTTAGCAGCAATCGCACTTTCAGTATAAAAATTGCCTGCATCCAGTACAGCTGACGAACCCAAGGTAAACACAATTGGTGGCGAACCAGCATTCAAAAATTCTGATAATTCTGAAGTAAGTTCTGCTTTGTCTTGGCGATCATAAAAAGGAAACCCGGTAACGCAAGTTTGTTTGGGCCAATCGAGTTGAGGTTGAGCAAAAACTTGGGAAAATAGAGCCAGCACTAAATGAGGTGAGTGTTGACCTTCAAAAACAGGGTTTTTACTTTGTGATAGGCTTAGTTCAGCCCGTAACCTTCGTACTGGTTCACTCCACGAGCGGACACTAAGTTTAGCTAGGTGAAGCAAAAAACTATTAATTAAAGGACCAAGCGATTTTAAAGAAGTTTGACCGGATTGAGTTGTTAGAACTGGTGGATCATAGGCTGACAAAAACGACGACGGAGCTAAAACGCCAGACACCCAACGAATACCTGTTTTCTCAGCAACTATTGGGCCAGCATAAGTAATTGGATGAGTTACAAGCAAATCAGCACCGCTTACAGCCTGCATTAAATCTTCATAACTATCTTTTAAATACGGTAGAATTAACTCACGAATGATGTACTCAGTACCCTTATTAGGGTGCATTGCCCGTTTGATAATTTCTTGAGCTTGCTCAGTATTCCCAGAAGCTATATCAGGTCTAATAGAGTAAAACTCAAGACCTTCTGCTTCAACTTTAGAGCGATATAGCTCGTGTGTGGCGATTACAGGGTGGTGTCCCCGTTGCTGCAATTCCAGCGCGATCGCCATATAAGGATGCAGATCGCCCAAAGATCCGTAGGTGGTAAGAACAATACGATTACCCATTGCTCAGTAACTTGGACTTGTATTTGTGTAGCTATTTAACGCCGGAATTGAGCGAGGCGGGAAGCCACGTAGAATAAAAGCAAGCCTCACATCATGAAAATAGCTGGATCCGCCTTCGCTCCAATGATTTGTTGGGCGTATGGGATTATCAAAGATCGCCTTCCCAACTTTTCCCTCTGTTCTTTTTATACCAGCTTTCCGGCACAAAATACTTTTTCTCTGTCGGCAGTGAAAACTCATAATCTTGCGAGCCGCACAAGCAATCTAAAGCTTCGTAAAAATTACTGCCGATTTTTTCAATCATCTCCTCCTCACCGTGCGGCAGCAGAAACAACTCGTTTGTATTGTCAGGGTGAAAAATAACTAGGTCGCCGCAATACGTGTCAGCAATAGTTACTGACTCGATGACTTTTTTCTTTGGCAAAACATCAGGTCTTTTATCCCATGAAAAAAAATCGTTCCAAAAATTCTGATATTCTTTGTATTCAATCAAAATTTGAGACGGCATAAAAACTCTCACATACTGACAAAAAGCACCGTGACCAAGCGCCGTGACATACTCTCGATAGCCACCCGGAAATTTGAGATTCAACTGACTCTCAATCGCGTTGACTTCTTCTAATGTTGCCAACTCCAATGGGGAATCAATGATCTTGACGTTTTTAAACGACATAATATTTTATTTTGGCGCGACGCTAATGCGCCGAACTATATTATTATATGGAAATTTTCTGTCTATTCACCCTACAGGGGACAAAAAGCAGAGTGTTTCCGTATATCACCCCATATAGGTGGATATACGGAAACTTTCGGTATATTGTGGGATGATATCAAGACTTTTTCTGGATATGATGCCAGATAAGTATACTATTAAGAATTTTTCTAGATATCATTTTGTGGAAAAACCTCCCAAAAAATTGCTCGAACAAGTCAGCAATGTCATTTGTCTGAACCATTACTTTTATAAACTAGAAAAAAGCTACATTAACTGGATTAAACGTTATATATTATTTCATGATAAACGGCATCCCAAAGAAATGGGTAGTGCTGAAACTGAAGCCTTTTTAACTCATTTGGCAATAGAAAAAATGTAGCTGCCGCTACTCAGAATTAGACCTTGAATGCTCTTTTTTTGTACAGGGAAGTTGTCAAGCAAGAATTAGATTTACAAGTCGATCCAGTATGGATAAAAAGAAGCAGATATATAGCAATAATACTAACTAAGAAAAAAGTTCTGGCTATTATTAATAATTTGTCGGGTGTCTATCAGCTTGTAGTTAAATTGTTCTATGGTACTAGGTGACGACAAAATAAATGTCTACAGTTGCTTCTCGAAGCACCAGCTGTTGCTGCTTTCTGCATATTTGCCAAAGCAAGGAATACGGTTAAACCCCATCTTCTCGTAAAAGCGGACGGCTTCTGGCTGCTGACTACCAGCACGTAATCGGATAACGGTGAAGCAATGTTGTCGAGCGTGTTCTTCCAGAGCCTGCATAAGTCCTTGAGCTATACCAGCGCCACGAAACTCTGGACTAACATACATAGCGTTCAGATCAGCGATATCCTGTGATAAGGGCATCAGGCCAATGCTACCTGCTGGAGTATCTTGAACCATAGCTACCCAGAATGCAGCACGAGGGTTAGTGAAATCATCAGGGTGCATATCGGTTGGGGCAGTGATATTCATAACGACGTTGAATTTCATCCCATAGCGCGTCAAGCATTGCCCGTGCTGGATCTGAATGTGGATTTTGTAATCTAATAACAAAATCTGATGGCATGATGTAATTATCATATACGTCAACACCGCGTAAGCAACCTACCGACCTCGTTCACGGTTAGATTACTTTGTAACTTTCAAAGTTAGGAGTAAACCTTAATTATTATAGTGGGGCGATCGCTTTCTTCCTTAGCAACAATAGCCGTAGTGGTCAGACATTCGTTAAACTACGTGATGCTGCAATTAATCCCCCCATGTCAGATCCCCAAGCGATTAGCGCTGCTGTTGCTAAACTCTACGATACTTATCCGTTTCCCCCAGACCCAATGCTTGATGAGCCGCCACCCGGCTATAATTGGCGCTGGAATTGGCTGGCTGCTTATAACTTCTGCACCGGACAAAAACCTCAAAAACAAGACATCCGTATTCTTGATGCTGGCTGTGGATCAGGAGTCGGAACTGAGTATTTGGTACATCTTAATCCTCAAGCTCAAGTAGTCGGAATTGATTTGAGTGCTGGTACTTTGGCAGTAGCAAAAGAGCGCTGTCAACGTTCGGGAGCAAATCGCGTTGAGTTTCATAACCTCAGCTTATACGATGTAGACCAGATTCCAGGTAAATTTGACTTTATTAATTGTGTCGGTGTCCTGCACCATTTACCCGATCCAATTCGCGGTATTCAATCTCTAGCCGCAAAGTTAGCGCCAGGCGGATTGATGCACATCTTTGTCTATGGTGAACTGGGGCGCTGGGAGATTAAGTTGATGCAGCAAGCGATCGCTCTTCTCCAAGGTGACAAACGCGGCGACTATGGCGATGGTGTCCAGCTAGGGCGGAAGTTATTTGCTGTTTTACCAGAAACTAATCGTATTGTCAAGCGAGAACGCGAACGTTGGTCTTTAGAAAATCAGCGAGACGAATGCTTTGCTGATATGTACGTTCATCCTCAAGAGATTGACTACAATATTGAAACGTTATTTGAATTGATTGATGCTTCTGGCTTAGAGTTCATCGGCTTTTCCAACCCTAGTTATTGGCAGCTAGAGCGCCTTTTGGGTAAAGATTCAAGAGTGATGGAACGAGCGAAACAATTAAGTGATCGCCAACTATACCGCTTAATTGAATTATTAGATCCTGAAGTCACTCATTACGAGTTTTTTCTCGGTCGCCCTCCCCTACCCAAACCCGATTGGTCGTCAGATAATACTTTATTAGCAGCAATTCCAGAGCGCAATCCTTGTATGGACGGCTGGCCTAGTCAATGTTTATTTAACTATGACTACCAAATTGTCAAGTTGTCACAAACAGAATTTGAATTTATCCAAGCCTGCGATCGCAATCAGACGCGAACAGTGGCAGAAATTTTGACCGAGGTACAGTTGGGAGTAGAAGAAGTGCGATCACTTCTAGAGCAACAATTAATTTTGTTGACGAAGCAAGTGAGTAGATAAAGACGTGAGTAGTGAGTAGAAAAAGTCATCCTATTTACTTGCCACTGATCACTAAATCACTACTCACTCCCCACTGCTAACTTTATTTTTAAGTATTGTTTCCGCAACGTGCTATGATTTCATCTGGCTCTGATGAGCCAACATAATTAACTGCGCTGGTTTGCGAGTCCCGTGAGCTTGTCAAACGAATCATTGAAACCCACATTTGCAACCGAAGCAGATTCTCAATCTGTTGCCTCAGACGAACCGAATGGCTCCATGCAAGAGTTCTATCAACTTTCTCAAGAATTGTTGACAGTAACGCTTGTATTGGCAGGAATTATTTTTATCTGTGTGTGGATTTTTTATTCTCTCCACATCGCCTTGAATTATCTACTCGGCGCATGCACAGGTGTGGTTTACTTAAAAATGTTGGGTAAGGACGTTGAGCGACTTAACAGACAAAAAACCAGTTTGAGTAAGAATCGGCTGGCGCTATTTATTGGGTTGATTGTAATAGCAACTCAATGGCAGCAGCTACAGATTCTACCCATATTCTTGGGATTTTTGACTTATAAAGCATCGCTCCTCGTTTACATGATCCGAATGCTCATGCCCCCTGACCCTAAATAGTTGGGGCGATCGCAGTTCACACATTCCTGACTTGATTTCTGGTAGAAACTTCCTAAATGGAAATGCTCAGTGTCTTAAATCCCTTTAACAGTTTACCCCTGGCCTCATTGGAAGTAGGCCACCATTTCTACTGGCAATTGGGGAATCTAAAACTGCATGGACAGGTTTTTCTCACTTCCTGGTTTGTAATTGGAATTTTAGTAGTAGCTTCCCTAGCTGCGACTCGAAATATCCAGAGAATTCCTAATGGCATCCAAAATTTTATGGAATATGCCTTGGAGTTTATTCGGGATTTGGCAAAAAACCAAATTGGTGAAAAAGAGTATCGTCCTTGGGTGCCATTTATTGGCACATTGTTTTTGTTTATTTTCGTATCAAATTGGTCAGGAGCATTAATTCCCTGGAGACTAATCAAGCTCCCAGAAGGTGAATTGGCTGCTCCAACCAATGACATCAATACGACAGTAGCATTAGCATTGCTGACTTCTTTGGCGTACTTTTACGCTGGGTTTAGCAAGAAGGGTTTGAGGTACTTTACCAAGTATATCGAGCCGACCCCGATCCTATTACCGATCGCAATTTTAGAAGACTTCACCAAGCCTCTTTCTCTAAGCTTCCGTCTATTTGGTAACATTTTGGCGGATGAATTGGTTGTGGCGGTGCTGGTTTTATTGGTTCCTCTGTTTGTACCTCTGCCAGTAATGGCTTTGGGTTTGTTTACCAGTGCTATCCAAGCCTTAGTTTTTGCTACTTTGGCGGCAGCGTACATTCATGAGGCGCTAGAGGGGCATGGTGAGGCAGAGCATGGGGAGCATATGCCTTAAGTCCCTGATCAAAAGGTTCACTCGCAATGCCCCCCGCGTGGGCTGCAAGGAAGCGATCGCACTCACACACATCGCTCTCTAGAACTGGACGCAGTGTAAGAAACACTTATCTGCTAGTTAACGCACGTTTTTAAATTCTGTACTCAAAGTAAGGAAAATTATCATGGATCCATTAGTTTCTGCTGCTTCAGTTTTGGCTGCTGCTCTAGCAATTGGTTTAGCTGCAATTGGCCCTGGTATTGGTCAAGGAAATGCTGCTGGTCAAGCAGTAGAAGGAATTGCCCGTCAACCAGAAGCAGAAGGCAAAATTCGCGGTACGCTGCTGTTAACTTTGGCATTTATGGAATCCCTTACTATTTATGGTCTGGTGATTGCCCTAGTGTTACTGTTTGCTAATCCTTTTGCCTCCTAAAAAGTTTGGTGTTTTGTAGAGCCGTGATTTACCACGTCTCTACAAATAATCATGTTTTTCGTTTTTAGAAGGAAAGTTAAATGATGTTGCTTGCCATAAAAAATCCTGTAAAAGCCCAAGAAGGAAGAAATGTTTGATTTCGATGCTACCTTGCCCTTAATGGCAGTACAGTTTCTGCTATTGGCAGCTTTATTAAATGCTATTTTCTATAAACCACTGACTAAAGTGCTGGATGAGCGCGATAATTACGTGCGCACAAATAAGCTTGAGGCGCAAGAACGCTTGACTAAAACTGAGCAGTTGACAAACCAATACAAGCAGCAGCTAGCGGAAGCTCGCAAACAGTCGCAGGCTGTGATTACGTCAGCTCAAACAGAAGCCCAAAAAATTGCTGCTGAGAAAGTCGCTGAAGCTCAAAAAGAAGCTCAGAGTCAACGCGAACAAGCACAGCGAGAGATAGATCAGCAAAAGCAAGAAGCCATGAGTTCGTTAGAACAACAGGTGGATGCGCTGAGTCAGCAGATTATAGAAAAACTATTAGAGCCTGCGCATGGCTAAGTAAAGCGCCCGTAACATAAAAGCATTGATAGATCGCTTGATTAAATGTCAAGCAAAAGCCCTATTTTTGTTAGGGAATAATTCAACGTATTAGCAATTCAAGCAGCGCAGTTGTGGATGGTATCATGGGAACTTTGTTATTACTGGCAACAGAGGCAAGCGCAGTTCACTCAGAATTGGCCGAATCAGGAGCCGAAGGTGGTTTCGGTCTAAACATAGACATTTTAGAAACCAATATAATTAACATCGCAATTTTAGTTGGTGTACTGTTTTACTTTGGTCGCAAAGTTATCAGCAACATCCTGAATGAGCGACGCTTAAAAATTGAAGTAGAAATTAAAGACGCAGAACAGCGCGCCAAAGAGGCAGCAGCAGCACTCTCAGATGCCCAGCAGAAGTTAACTCAGTCCCAAGCGGAAGCCCAAAAAATCCGCCAAACTGCTGAAGAAAATGCCCAAGCAGCTAAAGAAGCTATTTTGGCGCGTTCAGTTCAAGATATTCAGCGCTTGAAAGAAACAGCAGTTCAGGATTTGAATACAGAAACAGAAAGAGCGATCGCTTCGCTGCGGCAACAAGTAGTAGCTATGGCATTAAAAAAAGTTGAATCGCAACTTCAGTCGGGAGTAGATAATGCTGCTCAACAGCAATTAATTGAGCGCAGCATCGCGCTTTTGGGAGGTAATTCATGAAACGCGGTGGAATCGATTTTGAGGTTGTGCAACCCTACGCCCAAGCACTAATGTCAGTAGCGCGTTCAAAAGACATGACAGAGCAAGTGGGTGAAGATGTCCGCTCATTATTAAAATTGCTGCAAGGCTCCGAGGATCTGCGTAATTTCCTCGCCAACCCCTTCGCCAAAATCGAAGACAAAAAGAACGTACTCGGACAAATAATTGGCGATTCTAACTCCTACCTCCGCAATTTTGTGATGCTGTTGGTAGATCGGCGGCGACTGCTATTGCTAGATGCAATTTGTCAGCAATACATAGCTCTTTTACGCGAGAGCAATCAAACAGTTCTTGCCGAAGTCATATCAGCAGTAGACCTGAG
Source organism: Gloeocapsa sp. UFS-A4-WI-NPMV-4B04 (assembly GCA_019359535.1). Taxonomy (GTDB): domain Bacteria; phylum Cyanobacteriota; class Cyanobacteriia; order Cyanobacteriales; family Chroococcidiopsidaceae; genus JAHHHE01. Next base: position 11,853 of record JAHHHE010000004.1, on the reverse strand, counting down.
CGAATCTCAGCAGCAGGCAGTCCGCGAAAGGGTCAAAAACATGACTAATGCCCGCGAAGTAGAACTCGACACAAAAATTGATCGAGACTTAATTGGTGGTGTGATTATTAAAGTAGGCTCGCAAGTAATTGATGCTAGTTTACGCGGACAATTGCGTCGCCTTTCTTTACGCTTAAGCAGTGGCAACTAGACGCAGCTCGGGTGTGAGGTGACAAGTGTTAGGTAACATCAATATCTTAATACCCAAAAACCAATACCTAAAACCCAAGCTCCTCTAATTCCTATTTCTCATCCTCAACACTTAACATCAAATTATGATCAGCATTAGACCTGACGAAATCAGCAGCATTATCCAGCAACAAATTGAGCAATACGACCAAGAAGTTAAAGCCGTTAACGTTGGTACTGTATTGCAAGTGGGAGACGGTATTGCCCGGATCTATGGTCTAGAAAAGGCTATGGCTGGGGAACTATTAGAATTTGAAGACGGTACAATTGGCATCGCCCTGAACCTAGAAGAAGACAACGTAGGTGCGGTGCTAATGGGTGAAGGTCGTGATATTCAAGAAGGTAGCTCCGTCACGGCAACTGGAAAAATCGCCCAAGTACCAGTGGGACAAGCAATGGTTGGCAGAGTTGTAGATGCTCTAGCTCGCCCCATTGACGGTAAGGGAGATATCCAAGCAACAGAAAGCCGCTTAATTGAATCTCCAGCGCCAGGCATTGTAGCGCGCCGGTCTGTGTACGAACCGATGCAAACAGGAATCACGGCTATCGACGCGATGATTCCAATTGGACGTGGCCAGCGAGAACTGATTATTGGCGATCGCCAAACAGGTAAAACATCAATTGCTGTTGACACAATCATTAACCAAAAAGGCGGCGATGTGATCTGCGTCTACGTTGCCATTGGTCAAAAAGCTTCCACAGTCGCTAATGTGGTAAACATTTTGCAGGAAAAGGGAGCAATGGACTACACAATTGTAGTCGCTGCTCAAGCTAACGATCCCGCAACACTTCAGTACCTAGCTCCATATACTGGCGCAACTTTAGCTGAATACTTCATGTACACAGGCAGACCAACGCTTGTGATTTATGATGACTTATCAAAGCAAGCTCAAGCTTATCGTCAAATGTCGCTGCTGCTACGTCGTCCACCCGGTCGGGAAGCTTATCCTGGAGACGTTTTCTACTTGCACTCCCGCCTATTAGAACGAGCAGCGAAGTTAAGTTCTGAACTTGGTGAAGGTAGCATGACTGCGCTACCAATTATTGAAACTCAAGCAGGTGACGTATCGGCTTACATTCCGACAAACGTTATCTCAATCACGGATGGTCAGATATTCCTGTCTTCCGATTTGTTTAACTCCGGTATCCGTCCTGCTGTTAACCCCGGTATTTCGGTGTCGCGCGTAGGTTCAGCCGCTCAAACCAAGGCGATGAAAAAGGTCGCTGGTAAGATTAAGTTGGAACTAGCCCAGTATGACGATTTGGCTGCTTTTGCTCAGTTTGCCTCGGATCTAGATCAAGCAACTCAGAATCAGTTAGCACGTGGTCGGCGTTTGCAGGAACTATTGAAGCAACCTCAATACTCACCACTAGCGCTGTATGAGCAAGTAGCGATTCTTTATGCTGGTATCAATGGCTATTTGGATGACATCCCAGTAGAAAAAATTACCAGTTTTACTAGAGAACTGCGGGATTACTTAAAAACTAGCAAGCCGCAGTACACAGAGTTGATCCAGAATGGGAAGCAGCTAAGTGACGAAGCAGAAAAGCTGCTAAAAGAAGGAATCACAGAAGCAAAGCAGACCTTCTTAGCAACAGCTTAGAGGCGAGAGGGGGGAGGCTAGGGGCTAGACATTAAATTTATCTTGCTCCTCTTCCCTTCTCCTCCCCACTACTCACTACTCACTACTCACTACTCACTCTCGACATGGCTAATCTCAAAGTAATTCGCGATCGCATTCAATCGGTCAAAAACACTCAGAAAATCACAGAAGCCATGCGTTTAGTGGCTGCTGCTAGAGTGCGTCGCGCCCAAGAACAAGTAATCGCCACGCGCCCCTTTGCTGATAGATTGGCGCAAGTGCTATACGGTTTACAAACTCGTCTCCGGTTTGAAGACGTAAACTTGCCACTGTTACGGCAACGCGACATCCAGTCAGTGGGGTTACTAGTAGTTTCAGGCGATCGCGGTCTGTGTGGAGCTTATAACACTAATATTATCCGTCGTGCTGAAGCCCGCGCCAGGGAATTGCAGGCAGAAGGACTAGACTACAAATATATAGTCGTAGGGCGCAAAGCAATTCAATACTTGCAACGTCGTAACCAGCCCATTGATGCCACTTACACAGGTTTAGAGCAAATTCCCACTGCTGCGGAAGCCTCTAATATTGCCGACGAAGTGCTGTCTTTGTTCCTCTCTCAAAGTGTAGACAGAATTGAGTTAGTTTACACCAAGTTTGTCTCGTTAATTAGCTCAAGACCAGTTGTTCAAACTTTGCTTCCCCTTGATGCTCGTGGTTTAGAAGCAGCCGATGACGAAATTTTCCGGCTGACAAGCAGGGGCGGTGATTTTGAAGTTGAGCGGACTAAAGTCCAAGCCCAAACACGTACTTTCCCTCGAGATATGCTCTTCGAGCAAGATCCTGTGCAAATTCTCGATGCTCTCCTGCCTCTGTACCTAAATAACCAGCTACTGCGGGCGTTGCAAGAATCAGCAGCCAGCGAATTAGCGGCAAGAATGACAGCAATGAATAACGCTAGTGACAACGCTAACGAACTAATTGACACACTCACAACGTCTTATAACAAGGCAAGACAAGCCGCAATTACTCAGGAAATCTTAGAAGTTGTGGGCGGTGCAGAAGCATCAGGTTAAGTAGATTACACATTAATCTCAGTTTGTCAAGTACATGATTTAAATGAAGCACACTTGTCTGAGAAAATAAAGCGAGACAACGGGAGTTTTGCGGGTTTCCCCAGCTATGAAGCAAACTCCCGCTACTAATACCGCCTTATTCCAGTTTGTTTGTGTAAGTTGATGTCATATTCCTCAACGGTGGACTATAATAATAGTTAAGACATGGGGCTTTAATGGTTTCGACAGGTTGGCGAAAGCTGCTCTGTGATACAGGTCGAGAGTGAGTCTCCTCTCGTAAATCAAAGGCTCAAAACAAAAGTAAATGCGAACAACATCGTTCCTTTCGCTCGTAAAGCAGTTGCTGTTGCCTAAAAACAGTCGGTAATTGATAGAGCGTCTATAGTTTGACTCCGTTAAGGACTATAGACCAACCCCAACGGATGCTCTAGTAAGTGTTCTCTGGGTGGCTTGCTAGCTAAGACTTAACCAGTGCATCCCACCGTTCGGGATAAGGAACGGTTCCCGCCTTGAGGATTAGATAGGATAAACCTGTGAATGAGCGGGGGGTCAATACCCAATTTGGACACGGGTTCAATTCCCGTAAGCTCCACTAAATGTAATAATTTTCATTTCCACCGATAAAACTGAGGTGGATTTTTTTTTAGGGGTTATGGAATCCCTACAAGCGAGATCGCATCTTTAACACCCTCCTAGGTCAGAGCAAAATGATACGATAAATATAGTCTTAAGGCGAGGCGAACAGCCAAAACGAACTAAAAGAGTTTTTACGTAGTGTTTTTGCATCCGTGTCAAATACATTAATAAAATACACTTTAAAGAAAGTTTTGAATTTGTAAAAAACGCTTCACTACTGACTTTTTAATGATTTTGAGTTAAAAACTCAACAATAAGCATAATTCCTTAAGTTTCCCGAACCAATGCCATGCTGAAAAACTTGCTGGGCGATCCAAACGCTCGGAAGCTCAAAAAATTCCAGCCTTACGTTACAGATGTCAACCTCTTAGAAGAAGATATCCAGGCACTTTCCGATGAGGCGCTAACCGACAAAACAGCAGAGTTTAAACAACGGCTTGCCAAAGGCGAAACCCTGGATGATCTGCTACCAGAAGCATTTGCCGTAGTCCGAGAAGCCGGACGACGAGTGTTAGGGCTGCGTCACTTTGATGTCCAAATCTTGGGTGGGATGATTCTGCACAAAGGGCAAATCGCCGAAATGAAAACAGGCGAAGGAAAAACCTTAGTTGCCACACTACCAGCATATTTAAACGCACTTACTGGGAAAGGAGTGCATATTGTAACGGTAAACGATTACCTAGCGCGTCGAGATGCCGAATGGATGGGACAGGTACATCGCTACTTAGGGCTGAGTGTGGGACTGATCCAACAGGGAATGGGGCCAGCTGAACGTAAGAAAAACTACGACTGCGATATTACTTATGTCACAAATAGTGAAGTAGGCTTCGACTATTTGCGAGACAACATGGCTACCTCGATGGTAGATGTAGTGCAACGTCCCTTCAACTACTGCGTGATTGACGAAGTAGACTCGATCTTAATCGACGAAGCCCGTACACCGCTAATTATTTCTGGACAGGTAGAACGACCAACCGAAAAGTACCTGCAAGCAGCCCAAGTAGCAGCAATGTTACAAAAAGACGATCATTACGAGGTAGATGAAAAAGCTCGTAACGTGCTTTTATCCGATGAAGGTTTTGCTGAAGCTGAACGCTTGCTAGAAGTACAAGATTTGTACGACCCCAATGATCCTTGGGCGCACTACATTTTCAATGCAATTAAAGCAAAAGAACTCTTCCTTCCAGATGTAAACTATATCGTCCGCAACGATGAAGTGGTGATTGTGGATGAGTTTACAGGACGGGTATTACCAGGACGGCGCTGGAGTGATGGACTCCACCAGGCAATTGAAGCGAAAGAACGGGTAGAAATTCAACCGGAAACTCAGACTTTAGCGACGATTACTTATCAAAACTTGTTCTTGCTGTATCCAAAATTAGCCGGAATGACCGGAACAGCGAAAACAGAGGAAGTGGAGTTTGAAAAGATTTACAAACTGGAAGTAACGATAGTACCGACAAATAGAGTCAGGAGTCGTCAAGACTTGCCTGATGTAGTGTATAAAACTGAAGAAGCAAAGTGGCGGGCGATCGCGGAAGAATGCTCTCAAATGCACGAAATGGGGCGACCAGTCCTGATTGGAACTACAAGCGTTGAAAAATCAGAATACCTCAGCAATTTGTTAGTTCAACAGGAAATTCCCTACAATCTGCTCAATGCTAGACCAGAGAACGTTGAGCGAGAGTCGGAAATTATTGCTCAAGCAGGGCGTAAGGGTACACTGACGATCGCAACAAATATGGCGGGTCGCGGTACAGACATTATCCTGGGTGGTAATGCCGAGTACATGGCGCGTCTGAAGCTGCGAGAATACTTTATGCCCCGCATCGTGCAGCCAGAAGATGAAGATATTTTTGGCGTAGGACAAGCATCCGGCTTACCAACAGCAAATAGTAGTGGTCAAGGCTTTGTTCCTGGGAAAAAAGTTAAAACCTGGAAGGCTTCGCCGCAAATTTTCCCCACTCAGCTATCAAGAGAAACTGAACAAAAGCTCAAACAAGCGGTAGAGTTTGCAGTTTCTGAATATGGCGATCGCAGTCTACCAGAACTAGAAGCCGAAGATAAAGTAGCAGTCGCGGCGGAAAAAGCACCAACAGATGACCCTGTAATCCAAAGATTGCGGGAAGTCTACAACTTGCTACTGCACGAATACGAACAATTTACCAGCCGCGAACACGATGAAGTTGTATCTTTGGGGGGCTTGCACGTAATCGGTACAGAACGCCACGAATCACGGCGGATTGACAACCAATTGCGCGGACGTGCGGGAAGACAAGGTGATCCAGGTTCGACGAGATTTTTCCTCAGTTTGCAGGATAATTTATTACGGATTTTTGGTGGCGATCGCGTGGCTGGCTTAATGAATGCCTTTCGCGTTGAAGAAGATATGCCAATTGAATCTGGAATGCTCACCCGCTCTTTAGAAGGCGCTCAGAAAAAGGTTGAAACTTATTACTACGACATCCGTAAGCAGGTATTTGAGTATGACGAAGTAATGAACAACCAACGTCGAGCAATTTACGCTGAACGTCACCGAGTTCTAGAAGGTCAAGACCTTAAAGAACAGGTGATTAAGTACGCTGAAAAAACGATGGATGAAATTGTTGACTACTACGTCAATCCCGATCTGCCATCGGAAGAGTGGGATTTAGCTACTCTCGTTAATAAAGTAAAAGAATTTATTTATCTGCTAGCAGACTTGGAGCCAGAGCAGTTAGAGGATCTTGCAGTCAGTGAAATTAAAACTTTCCTGCACGAGCAAGTGCGGATTGCTTACGACATGAAAGAAGCTGAAATTGAGCAAGTCCAGCCAGGACTAATGCGCCAAGCAGAGCGTTTCTTTATCTTACAGCAGATTGACACTCTCTGGCGGGAACACCTGCAACAAATGGATTCTCTACGAGAGTCTGTAGGACTACGTGGCTACGGGCAAAAAGATCCTCTGATCGAGTATAAGAGCGAAGGTTATGAACTGTTCCTAGATATGATGACTAATATTCGCCGGAATGTAGTCTACTCTATGTTCCAGTTCCAACCCCAAATTCAGCCTGCTATGCAAGCTCCTTCAGAGTTGGTTTAACTATCCTGCGTTTGTCATTGAGGAATAATTGATAGGGGAGATTTGTTAAATCTCCCCTATCAATATTTAGAAATTATCAAAATATTAATTATTTTATGTAGCCTAACTACCACCGAATTTTAGATAAACACCTTTAAGAAAAGCGTCTTCAAGAAAGTGGCATATATCTAACACACTATTAGCTACATAACCAAAAAACGAAGTAAAAGCTGCTCAAATAATTGAGTTTTCCTTGGTAAAAAAGCTTTTAATCCTGTTGTTGTCTTATGTCTCAAGTTAGCCTTCTACAATTTCCTCAACATGGTTCGCTCCATCTAACATTATGTTGGCGATCGCACCATAAGCATCTGTCCATGCCTGTTTAACCTCTGGTGTCCACTCCTCCCCTAAATAAGCTTCAAAGGTTTTTAATAACTCCGCACCCACTATTGGATAATGTTGCCGCATAGTACCATATCTTACGTGCCTTTCTCCTAGCTGCTGCAACACAGTTGTTAAGTAATCAGGGTTGCGTAAATTTTCGACTACTAGCACTAAAGACATGATTAACTTTTCTTCCTGTTCCTCCATTGAGGTGTTGGCAAATAACGGTCGAATCTGAGGATAATCAGTCAGCAGATTCTGATAAAAACTAGATGCAAACTGAGTTGCATTAGGTTTAACGCGCTCAAAACTTTGTTCTAAAATTTCAACATTTAAAGACATATTTTAATACCATTGTGTGTACTTTAGTAGATGAAATATCTACTATATTATCGAGGTTAACTTATTTTGTATTTGGACAATCTTGATATTCTTAGTAATACTTTGGTAGCTATTTAAATGAATACCGTAATTATACGGTAATTTATCCAGTTCAAATAAAAAATAAATATAATTTATACGTAAAAACCGCAGCACAAGGTGTTATATATTACAACAAACTGAGAAACATTACTAAAACTTTATAATAAACGCCGTTTCAAGCCTGGAATTTTTATGTATAACTTCTTAGTATATATCTATTAAAAAAATTAGAAAATATCAGTAGTTAGAGGAAAACATTATTTCTACTAACTCTAATAAATAAATTTAATTTCAAGCCTGCTGCAATTAAAGTGTTTACAATAAAAGTACGTTTATAAAGTGCGAATGAAACCTGGTTTGTACAAAAAAATTGGTTGGTTCCCAATAGAGCTAAGAAACGAAGGATACATTCATCTTTAGCAGCACATACTCCCATATTGCACTGGCATGGTGACATATTTGATCTGCCTCTAGCTTCTACTCACCTTGCTTCTAGCTCAAAATATCAAAATTCAGCCTTTTCCTGGGGTAAATGTGATCTAAAATTACAGTCTCATCCAGAAGTGACTCCTCGTGGTCTAGAGCGTTGGTTTATTGGTCATGCTTGCGAAATCAGTGCAACTTCTGATGTTAGTATTGCCAATTTGCGCCAGAATATATGTAGTTATGTTAATCAGTTGGAGTTACAGGCTGCTAAATTTTGGCAAGCATGGTTGAAGTCATAGGCATTTGTCTGCTGCGAAAAATGACAATAAAGCAACCTAAAAAAATCATAATTTTTAAATGTAACAATAATATATGATAACTATTGCTCAGATGAAATGTAAAAATGACATTCCTGTTTTAATCACAGATCAACAAGGTTTCATTATCTACGTAAATGAAGCTTTTGGAGAAGTTTTTGGATGGAGCCTTGATGAAATAATTGGACAGTCACTAAATGCAGTTATTCCCAACAGTTATCAAGATTCACATAATTTAGGATTTGCCCGCTTTACGATGACTGAGCAATCTAGTATACTTAACCATCCTCTACGATTAATGGCTGTAAGAAAAGATGGTAGAGAAATTATGTCTGAGCATTTTATTACCGCAGAGCTAGAAGATGGACAATGGCTTTTTGGCGCTATACTTCGCCCTGTTGAATAAGGTTCAAAAACTTTAAAAAGTGTTTGTAATAATATTGGTAGAGACTAATTAAAATTATATTAATTGATAATGTTATATTTTTGCCTCTTTTGTAAATAAGCCAAATTTATTAAAAATTTTATAGAGTAAAGACTCTTTATGTCAGATTATTCAGCTACTTTAATCAGCCACCTTCGAGCAACCTTAGGAAAGATGGAGGTAGCTCTGGGTGCGATTGGTGACTCTATCGTATGGACTGATAGTAGTGGTAGAATTCAATGGTCTAACTCAACATTTGATCGTTTAGTTGCTCGGCAACGTTTTGATATTTTGGGTGCTAGTCTTCTCGACTTACTACCTTTAAAGCAAGAAGGTCAACATATTGATGCGCAAGCACATCCTTTAATCAAAGTATTACAACAGATCAAAACAACTGATATTTATGAATTTAAGCAATCTGATAAAACATTATTTTTAGAAATATCTTCAGTTTGGATTGAATTTAAGGGACAAGAGACAAGCGCTGTACTTGTGATCCATGATGTTACCGAACGCAAGCAGGCGGAAGAACAGCTACTCTATCATGCCTTTCACGATTCACTAACAGGTTTACCAAACCGGGCTTTGTTTATGGAGCGTTTGGGGTATGTAGTTGAGTCTACAAAACGGCACAAGGCTCAATTGTTTGCTGTACTATTTATTGACTTAGATCGCTTTAAGATTATTAATGATAGCCTGGGACACACACTTGGAGACCAATTGCTGATTGGCATTGCAAGCAGACTCAAAGCCTGCCTACGTCCCACAGACACGATCGCACGTCTTGGAGGAGACGAATTTACGATCTTGCTTGAAGATATCAAAGATATTAGCGATGCAGTACACATTGCCGATCGCATCCAAGCTCAACTGAAAAAGCACTTTGATTTAGGCGGGCAAGAGGTATTTACTACGGCAAGTATTGGCATTGCTTTGAGTGCAAGAAATTACGAGCAGCCAGAAGCTCTGCTGCGTGACGCTGATATTGCAATGTATCGTGCTAAGGCACTAGGCAAGGCACGCTTTGAAATATTTAACTTGGATATGCATACTCGTGCAGTAGCAATGCTACAGTTAGAAACTGACTTAAGGCTGGCGATTGAACGTGAGGAGTTTCAAGTTCACTATCAGCCCATTGTGTCTCTAAAAACAGGAACAATAACTGGATTTGAAGCACTTGTGCGATGGCAGCACCCACAACGAGGTTTGATCGCGCCAGATGAGTTTATCCCACTAGCAGAAGAAACTGGGCTTATTGTTCCTCTTGGCTATTGGGTATTGAGAGAAGCTTGTCACCAGCTCAAGTTATGGCAGACACAATATCCTAGTAGTCCACCATTGACAGTTAGCGTTAATATTTCTGGCAAACATTTTTCCGAGCCTGATTTAATTCCACAAATCCGCCAAATTCTCCAAAATACTCAATTAAATCCCCAGAGTTTAAGGCTGGAGATTACGGAAAGTGTACTGATGGAAAATACTGAATCTGTAGTCTCTATTCTTTTGCAACTAAAAGCGATGGATATTCAATTGTATATGGACGATTTTGGTACAGGATATTCATCGCTGAGTTGTCTGCACCGCTTTCCAATTGATACTTTGAAGATTGACCGTTCCTTTATCAGCACAATGGACGTTGATAGTAAAAACTTAAAGATTGTCCAAACAATCATCATGCTTGCTCACAATCTAGATATGGATGTGATCGCTGAGGGAATAGAAACTGAAGATCAACAAGCGAAACTCAAAAATCTGGAATGTGAGTATGGGCAGGGATATTTTTTCTCTCCGCCACTGGCGGCTGTTGCCGCAGAGGTATTAATTGCAAAACTTTATGCCTCCAGTTCATCTGAGCCAAATTGTGAGGCTAGTGAGTATAAGTCTGCTCAAATAGAGGTAGATATTCCTCAAAAACCCAGTAGAAGGTTTCTTATCTGCTTATGACAATATATAAATGTTGCAAGCTAAAATTGACAAAATAGCTAACCTCTTGCTTTTATAGTTCATTTGTACTACTGTAGCGGTGGCATCGTCTTTGCAGACAATGTAGCGTTGCAAGAGTAAGTTATGAAAAAACTCAAAACAAAAATCAGCGGCATCGGTGTAAAGCAATCACAATTCAACCATAGGCTGCCAGTGCCTAGAAATAAACCGATTCGCGGTGTAACTACTGCAATTGCAGCGCTGCAACCCCACCAGGCTCAAGATCTGCAACAAGGCAAAATGGGATGGGAGCGATTAACAGCACAAGCTCGGCAAATCAACCAGCTTGCAGCACAGTTAGAACAGGCAATGTTTGAATTTGTGGCGATCGCTAGCGAGGTTAATTGTAAGCGGCGAGTAACTCAGGGGAATAAAAAGCAAATAAAAAGCGTGTGTGAGTATTTGAAAGTGAGCGTTCCTGGAATTAAATTTAAAAAATCTGGGGGATTTGTTCTAAAAGCAAAGATAATTGATTTGTTTCCAGCAGAGCGGGAAGCATCCCAAGTAGCACAGGATTTGCGTCATCAGGCAGGTAGAAAAGAAGAATTACCACTAAACCAAAGAAATCAACGTCGTCGAGTTAAGGGTTAGCTAAACGCGCAGATTATTGTCGGTTCTTCTAGAATTAGATGGCGCAGTCACGAAATGACTTGAGGTAGTGGCAGTATAATATTGGCGATCGCGCTGTGATCAAAAGTAACAGAATAGAACAAGGAAAGCGTTTAGCACTTTAAAGGTAAAAAGGTGTTAGAAATACTATGGATTTTTGCCGTTGGGTTGATGCCACCACTGCTTTCACTGTGGATGATGCGCCGCAATGAGGCTCAGACGCAAGCTAAGTTAAGGCAAGCAATGAACGCTGCAAATAGGGTGAGGACACAGCATTACAGTACCCTACAGCGAAGCTTGCCTGTGAGTGATCGCTACTACCTCGAAGGAGTTGGCTATCTAATTGGTGATATCACCTGCCAATTTAACGCCCGTTCTGGTTATATTCGCTGTGCTGTAAATCCGCAGGGACCCTGTCAAGGTTGCCAGCACTATCACTCACTAGAAATTCATTAAAGCAACAAATTCGCAAAATTCGCAGCACTTGATACCTAATATTAATCCTAGTTATGAATGCGGCAAATCAGCAAGAGTAAGTTGTGGAAACATTACCCATGTCTGCGATGACAACAGAACAAATTTTGGCGTTGGTAAATTAATAGATGAAGTTTAGATTTCTATTCCTTGCGATGGCAGATAATAGCATTGCAAGGAAGTTGAAGACAAATACTCCATGAAATGTCCTGAATGTGGCAGCGAACATATC
>JAHHHE010000211.1 GCA_019359535.1 Gloeocapsa sp. UFS-A4-WI-NPMV-4B04 | reverse complement strand
GATATATTTTTCTTTAAGTTCTTCTGAATTAAGATGATTAACTAACTTTACTTTTTTCGGCATTATTTTCTCAAAATAGACTTTTTCTAATCTTATCGTGGTTATAATACCCGGATTTGGTATTACACGGTACTCGCGCCTTTCTTGCCCACTCTCACCCAAGCTTCGCTTAAACCATCAAGTAGATTTTTCAGTACTGTTCTCATTGATGCCTTAGACCACAAACTCATGGCGATGATTAGACAGACCACCAAATATGATCGTAAAGCTCGTTTCCGCTCTTCCTTAGCTTTTGTGTCACCAATCGCTTTTTCAATAGCTATTGTTGGAATCGCAGTTTCTATGGCTTTGAGTACAGTACCTGATTCCACCACAGGTGAGATCCATGAGAATTCTTTGAGATGCATTCCTACTCAGTACGCTCAGGGGATAATCTTCGATATTTTACTTGCTTTTACGCTTAACCGAACCGTATTGGGATATTATCTAGCTGAATATAAAACATTTGCAGACCTTTCAGCAGCTACTCTAAAAGCACTCGGTTTGAAAACAGAAAAGTTGATAGCAGTTCCTACACCTGACGTTATTAAGGATCGTACTTATGCGTCTGCTATAGCATTTCGGCAGTGGTTATTGAACTCAGATTTAAAGATAAAATCAATTAACCTTTATACGTTTGATGTCCATAGCCGCAGAAGTTGGCTACTATTTAAACAAGTCCTTGCGCCAAAAATTAAAGTAGGTGTAATTGCTACAAAAACGCTAGATTATGAGCCAAATAAATGGTGGACTTCTAGTGAAGGTGTGCGCTCAGTCATTTCTGAAACGATCGCTTATATTTATGCGCGTTTTTTGAATTTTAAATAGCCTTCGTAATAATACTACCAGCGATGTGTGATGAGGATAAGTAAGTGGTAGAAGAACGTGCTTTTTGGCTTGCTTGGTCACAAATTTCGGGAATTGGACCAGTTTTACTCAGTCGGCTGCAACAACACTTTGGCACTTTAGCGGTGGCTTGGAAAGCTGATCCAGTTGAACTGCGGCAAGTAGAAGGATTTGGAATTCAGACAATTGAAGAGGTAAACAAACAGCGCTCGCGTCTGCATCCCCAACAACTCCTCCAGCAGCATCAGCAACAAAACCAGAACTTCTGGACACCAATAGACGCAGATTATCCCCGTTTATTAGAGTTGTCGGGTAATAAGCTCAAAAATCCTTGAAACCCAGCCCTGACAAGCTTTTTAGCAACTTTAGATCAAAATCCTTGAAACCTATTTATGGCAAGCCTTTCAGCGATTTTGCTCCCTATTTCCCAACAGGTCTATTGTTAGAAACTCCTAGTCCACCGCCAGTTTTGTATTATCGCGGCAAAGTTGAACTGCCAGAAAATTTAGGAGTGCGATCGCTTGTCGGCATTGTTGGTACTGGCGATCCTTCAGAATATGGCAGGCGTTGGACTCGTAAAATCAGTACAGCTTTGGCACAAAATAATTTTACCGTTGTTTCTGGTTTGGCAGATGGAATTGATACTGAAGCACATCGTAGCTGTCTAGAAGCTGGTGGACGCACGATTGCTGTTTTAGGTACTGGCGTAGATGTAGTTTATCCGCCGCGCAATCGGGATCTTTACAACCAGATTTTAAATGAAGGGTTAGTTTTAAGTGAGTATCCAGCTAAAACGCCACCGGATCGCGCCCACTTCCCCCGTCGTAATCGAATTATTGCCGGAATCAGTCGTGCAGTGATAGTGATGGAAGCGCCGACTAAATCTGGCGCTTTGATTACAGCGCGGTTTGCCAATGATTTTTGTCGGGATGTTTATGTTTTGCCTGGTTCATTAGATAATTCGCGATCGCTTGGTTGTTTGGGGTTACTAAGCACAGGAGCGCAGGTTATTTTAAGTGAAGGTCATTTGTTAGAAATGCTGGGAACAATGCCGCAACTTGATCCTGTTCAGTCACCCCAGTTATCTTTGCCAAATTTAGCACCAGAACTTAAACAAGTATTGGATGCGATCGCAATGGATGCTATGCCCTTCGACTTGATTGTGCAACAAACTGGTTATTCAGCAGGATCTGTCTCCAGTGCCTTGTTACAGTTAGAATTATTGGGTTTAGTGTCTCAATTACCAGGAATGCACTATCAACGTTGTTAAAAATTTCAGCAGTGTCTTAGCTGATTACCCCAATACTCAGTCACAATAGGATAAATTAATCGCTAACTTTGATTGGCACGAGTTACTAATCCAGTGGAGTAGAGAGCTGATAGCAGCTAACGAATTTATACAGGACATCCCACTAGAGATAATTGCCTCAAGGTGGTTAGGCTATCCTGGTGCTACTGAAGACCAAATTGCTCAGGCTGAGGCTCGATTAGGAGCGAAGCTACCGCCCTCCTACCGCGAATTTCTCAAAGTCACTAATGGCTGGCGACAGCTTAATTACTTCATTTGCAAGCTTTGGTCAACGGACGAGATTGAATGGCTCGTTGTCAGACACCGAAACGATTTGATAAATCCCTGGTTGGAAGGCTATACATCGAATGGCTTAGACTCAATGAGTATATCAGATGAAAAGTATCTTGTGTATGGAGAAGAGCATGATCCAGACATAATGCGTGTAGAGTATCTGCAAACTGCTCTGGAAATCAGTGATATGGGCGATGCTGCTATCTTACTGTTAAATCCACAGATTCTAACAATGGAGGGTGAATGGGAAGCATGGTTTTTTGCTAGTTGGCTTCCAGGTACAAAGCGCTATCCATCTTTTTGGGAAATGATGCAAAGCGAGCATCAGAGTTTTTTAGACTTACTAGAAGACAGTTAATCATAAATAAGCTGGTTTAACTGTTGAAACTTACTTAACTACTTATTAATAATTTTTAACCAGATCAGATTTGATAATGCTACCTGTGTAATGTGAGTTTTATGGCAGAAGAGAGAATTCTAATTTATTGGGCTTGGTTGAGCTATTAGAAAAGCCCGAATATTCGGGCTTTTAATGTAAAGATCCTTTATTTACCCTTGTGAACTACAGAATACATCTAGTGGAATAACCCTTCTGATTCACGCTGTTCTTAAAGGAAGTAGGAATAAATAAAGGATGAGTTACTCCTATTGTGGAGGCAATTCCAGGAAGTTTGGCAGAGGCCTGGGAAGACCATCAGGCCCGATAAGACCATTACGCCCGACAGCAGGAATCTCCATGAGCGTATCTGCGGCTTTTCCAGTACCATCGTTGATCACAGATGTCTGGTCTACCGGATGTCCGTTTGTGACGAACAGCTGCGGGTGGTCAAAAGGCGCTCTATGATAGCGGACTCGCTCATCTGTAAGTGATTTTAGGAAAGCAACCAGCGCGTCTTTGGCTACTTGCACTTGTTGGACGTCGTTGCCCAAAGTAAGTATTGATACAGGCTGTATTAAACCATCACGACCCTGGATCGGATGAAAATCTCCACCCCGCGCGTAGAAGTCAATCACTTCTAGTAGAGTCAACTGTCCGCCATTATGGAAGTATGGTGCAGTTAGCTCCACGTTACGGAGTCCCGGCGTTTTAAAGCCTCCGTCAGCCCCCACTATATCGCTGGATATTAGCGGCAGCTTCGGGTCATTAAAGCGTCCTAGCTTGGCTAGGCGTGCCTGTGAAAGAGGATTATTATATGGGTCATTAGCACCCACACCGAGGTCTTCAAATGTAGGTCTAACCCCTATGTTGTTGAAGCCCCGATCAATAATATTTCCCTCGCGTCTTCTCAAGGGATTTTCTGCCACTTTGCTAACAGAAGCGTCAGTGAATTCTGCTCCACTGTGGCAGTTAATACATCTACCTCCGCCTTTGGTCTGGTCTTGACCGAGGAAAATCGCCAGACCCTGCTGCTGTTGGGGTGTTAAAGCGCTAGTATTGCCCTCTTGAAACTGATCGTATGGTGTATCGTTGGCAACTAATGTTGCCTCGTACATTTGAATTGCCAGCCCGAAAAAGAGCGGGAAGTTATACTCCATCAGCGTGTACTCGTTCGTGTCAAGGGAGCCTTTCTGCGGATTTTTGTTGAAGGTGCGCTTACCCTTATCATCTACACTAATCACCTGATTGGACTTCCACCATTCCGGCAGGAAAGCAGCCTCGATCATCTTTTCGTAAGTACGTGGCTGAAGGCCAGGTTGAGGCGCTCTGCTGTACGCACCCAGAACGCTGTCTTCAGGATGGACAATTTGCTTTCCAAGTGGTCTAAGAAACTTTAGTTTTTTACCAAGTTCTCTAGGAAGCTTATTTTTCTTGCCCTTGCGGAACTTTTGCCCAATTTCCTCAAACGTGCGACCCGTGGCGGACATCTCAAAATCACTCAACGGTGGCCCCACTGCCTGGGAAGCTAGGCTAGAATTTTTAAGGCTAATTTTTACCTCCTCTAGCCTATTAGGTCTTGGTGCTTTCACAACTTTAGCGTTGGCATCTCTGGCTCCAAAAGGATTCACACCATTGAAATCGTTTTGAGCTTTTCCGTCCCAGAAGTTGCGGAAGTTAAAGACAGCATTAATTACTGTTGGTGTGTTACGAGACTGCACCTGACGGACGTTCATGCCGCCTACATTAAAGATTAAATCGGGTTGGAAAATTACTTGGTCATCGGCACGACCAGGGATAACATCAACAAACTGAGATTTGAAGGTTCCTTGGGAGCCGCTAATATCGTTAATATCGGCTATAACTGATGAGTTACGGTTATTCGGGTCTGCTAGCTTGTGAAATGGGTAATCTTCACGCTTTAGTGTGTAGTTCACCCCGCCTAAATCAACACGCTGATCGGGATTTGCTATGCCGTCCGCCTTTACTCGCAATAATCCCGGACTAAGCTGATTTTTAGCTCTGCTGTCTGCTCCGGCATGGAAGTGGCAACCCGCACATGATTGAATGCCATCGCTACCGACCTGCATATCCCAGAAAAGCGACTTTCCAAGAGCGATCGCTGCTACTTTATCTTTAACGAATTCCCCAAGATTATCGGGTTCGGGAACAGTCACAGTTTTGAGTGAAGGAGGCGCTGGCGGCGGCGGTACGGCTATCTGTGCTGACACACTATGCCCTGCTAAAATCGTAGCTGCAACGAGCGTGACAATTGTCATGCTTCGTTTCATTCTTTTGGAAAACTTTGATGCTATTCGGGTAAGCAGTTGAGCAATAGAGTTCCATGCTTTTCTATGCTTATTTGCATCTTCCGAATTCGGAACAGGTAAGTCATCAAGTTTTCTGTTCCAGTCATTACTCATTTATTATTTCCTTGCTTACTTTGAGCTTTATTGTTTGGCTGTGACTTTATGAGTGAATTCTTAAAACCTACGTTGTACTGAGTTATGGTTCAAGTGCTATCTATAACAAATATTTACAACCTGGTATAATCTTCTGCAAGCATCTTTGGAATGACTAAAGTCTAAAAACCTTATCTACCAACAACAATAACCTTTGAAACTGTGCCTTAGACCGACTGAGTAGTAAAGGTTTTATCAGTATATATGAGTAAATTATTTAGCCTTTTCAAAATTCCTAATTTGATAGAAAATTGATTAAGTTCAGAGTGAGGAGACATATGCGGCAGTTATTACTTGGCGGACTAATTGCCAGCTTAGGACTGTGGGCGCCGCCAGTTCAAGCACAACAAGTCACTAATACCCAAGTCTCGGCATTTGTGGAAGCTTTGCGCCTAGCTGCACCAAAGACTGGCAAACAGAATGATGGATTATACAGCGAGTGGCAAATCACACCAGGCATTATCCCAGCCTGGTCTAAACAATGTACCGGCCGCGAACTAACACCAGAGCAATTGGAAACAAGTCCAGTAACAGCACGAGCTATCGTGACGTGCATTACGCGAGGTGAACTACAAAAGCAGTATCGCGATCGCCAAAATGAAACTGCGGCTGTAAGTCGTGCTGCTTGTTGGTGGATGACTGGCAACGCCACAGGATGTGACAGTGGTCTAACAGCCGCTTATACCCAAAAAGTTCTTGGTTTCTACAAGCAAGCAAGCTCAAAGCCATCACCTGCAACACCGCAGCCTAAATAGTTAACTTGTGCAGGCGTAGGAGTAATTTACACTTACTTCAAAAACTCAGATAAGGCGGGTACATTTAGCCATCTACCTTGGGTATGAGATTGATGAGTAAGATCCATCAACAGTTGAGAATAAACTCCTGATCGCAAAGCAGGTTCTATTGCTTCCCCTGTGTCAATTCCTTGTACCCACTGATCTACTACTCGGATAAATGGTGCAATGCGTCCATCAGTATAAGTCTGGGGAAAAGCAAGATGCGGGGGGATTTTCACTTCGACTAGGGCTTGCCCTGCTTGACTTGCCCAGAGACGAAATCCATGCACATAATCTTTTTGATTATCGCTACCTAAGATTAAAGTACCGCGATCGCCATAAACTTCTACCCAATGCCCACGTCCTTGGTATGTACAAGCACTGATGCAAACTTGACAGGGTGTACCATCTGCTAATTCCAGCATCAGCATACAGCTATCATCCGCATCTACGGGCTTCAATTCCCCTGTAACTGGATCAGGTCGCAAGGGTATGGCGGTACTCAGATGAGCAGACAAGCGCCGCACCGAACCAAAGAGCCAACTAATATAATCAAAGGTATGGGAACCCAAAGCGCCTAGTGCGCCGCCGCCTTGGTCTTTACGGGAATACCAATTCCAAGGTCGTGAGGCATCGGCACGACTTGAGACTAACCAATCAATTTTAATTAAACGCTTCTGCCCTACATACCCTTGAGATAGCATTTCTGCGAACTTTTGCCACGCCGGAACAAAGCGAAATTCAAAATCTAATGTGGCAATAACTTTGTTAGCTACAGCTAGCTTGTATAGCTCCTGTGCCTCAGATACTGAGAGAGTTGTAGGTTTTTCGAGTAATAAATGCTTTCTGGCTTGCAGCACTGTTTTTGCCATCTCGTAATGTAGAAACGGCGGGGTTGAAATGCTAACTGCTGCAACTTCTGGCAAGGCAACAAGGTCTGAGAGTGTGTTACAAGCGTGGGGAATATTGTGAGCTTGGGCGATTCCTTTTGCTTTGTTTAAGTCCCGATGATATACAGCAACTACCTGAGTACGGGGGTGTGCTTGAAATCCGGGAATATGTACTTTCTGACCAAAGCCAGTTCCTACTACTGCTACACCAATGACAGGTAAATTGCCAGCCGCAGTTTCGCAGTCAGGATCAACCGAAGGAGAAGGCATAGAATAACTAGGTAGCAATGCAATATTATATTGTGCAATGCAAGGGCGTAGAAAACACGGAGAATAAACGCGCGATTAATTATTATTGTGTGGTGGATGGCGATCGAATACATCTCGGTTAGTAATGTTGAGTCCTCGCAGATCCCCCCTAGCCCCCCAAAAGATGTGGGGAACATAGCCCCCTTCTTAAGGGGGTTGGGGGATCTCAAGTCTTAACCGAAAAGTATTGGATAGTGATCGCTTTGTCATTGCACGCTTTTCTTGACCATTTATCCAAAACGAAAAGGCAAAAAAGAAATTTCTCTTTTTTGCCTTATTAACTTAATTTACTTTTTGTTTCCGATTTTTAGTGTCCGACTCCGACGTAGTAGAACCCAGCGCGTTGCAATTCTTCGCGATCAAGGAAGTTACGACCATCAATTACAACGGGATTATTCATCAAAGTCGCCATCTTACCGTAGTCCAGATTGCGGAACTGTTCCCAATCGGTCACAAGCACCAAGGCATCGCAGCCGTCAGCGAGGCGCTCTGGATCGGTTTCCACTTGCACACCCGTCAAACCATGACGCATCCCAGTTTGGGAGACAATTGGGTCATAAGCTTTGACTTTCGTTCCCAAACGATTGAGATGCTCGATCAAGTTAAGAGATGGAGCGTCGCGCATATCGTCGGTGTCTGGCTTAAATGTCAGACCGAGTAGTCCTACCGTTTTGCCTTTAAGGATTTTAAGTACCTGCTGGAGCTTTTCAACAGCGATTAAGCGTTGGCGTTGGTTAACACTTACAGCAGCTTTCATTAGGTGAGCTTCGTAGCCGTAGTCATCAGCCGTGTGAATTAGAGCAGAGACATCTTTCGGGAAGCAAGAACCACCCCAGCCGATACCAGCTTGCAAGAACTTGTTACCAATACGAGAGTCTAGACCAATTCCTTTGGCAACTTGGGTAACATCAGCACCGACGCGATCGCATATATTAGCAACTTCATTAATAAAACTAATTTTGGTCGCCAGGAACGCATTGGCGGCATATTTAATCATCTCTGCGGAGTTGATATCAGTCACAAGAACTGGTACTTCTGCGGCAGATGGATCTTCTGCATACTTGCGAGCCACAATTGGGGCATACAGTTCCTGCATCATCGCGATCGCTTTAGAATTACTGCTTCCTAAAACAATTCGATCTGGATTAAAACTGTCATATACGGCTGAACCTTCGCGTAAGAATTCTGGATTACTGACTATATCAAACCCAGCTATTTTATCCAGCGCTGCTTCTTCAATCTTGACATTACCCGCTCCAACCAATACTTTTTGGCGTTCGGCAATCCCATCAAGCACAATCATTCGTACCCAGTCACCCGATCCAATTGGCACTGTCGATTTATTCACAATTACTTTGTAGCCACCGTTGAGGTGTGTACCAATTCCTCTGGCAACGGCTTCTACATAGCGGGTATCACTTTCACCAGTGGGTAAAGGAGGTGTGCCTACAGCAATAAATAGAATTTCTCCGTGAGCAACTCCCGCGCCTAAATCCGTCGTGAACTCGATAGTTCCCGCCTCAATCGCCGACTGCATAATTTCTGACAGTCCCGGCTCGAAAATTGGTGACTGTCCAGCCTTCATTAACTTTACTTTTTCTTCGTTATTATCGACGCAGATCACGTGATGCCCGATATGAGCAAGGCAAGCGCCAGTCACGAGGCCAACATATCCAGTCCCGATTACGCAAACACGCATATTATTTCAATCCTCAATAGTTTTAAGTGAAGTGATAATTAAAAAAGCCGTTGCAAAGTCTAGTTTGGGATTACCGCGATCGCCTTTGTAGAGTGCCTCTATACTGCTTATCCAAGCTCTGTAACGGCTATTCGCTGGTCGCCCTTGATGCGACTACTGAAATCTTCCACTGTCATTTTTAATCCTTGTTGCAAGCCAATTGTAGGCTCCCAATTCAGCCATGTCTTTGCCCGTGTAATATCTGGGCGGCGGCGGCGGGGATCGTCTTGAGGCAACGGCTCAAACTTAATATCTGCTTGAGGATTTACCAGCTTTTGAACGGCAGTAGCTAGTTCTAGAATCGTATATTCATCTGGATTTCCGAGATTAACCGGGCCAATGTGATCGCCATTCATCAGGCGCATTAATCCTTCCACTAGGTCGGAAACGTAGCAGAAACTCCTTGTTTGGGAACCGTCGCCATATATTGTTAAAGGAATATCCCGCAACGCCTGAACTACCAAGTTGCTGACTACCCGACCATCGTTTTCTAACATTCGAGGGCCATAGGTGTTGAAAATGCGGGCGACTCGAATGTCCACATCATTTTGGCGGTGATAATCAAAAGCAAGAGTTTCAGCAATCCGCTTGCCTTCGTCATAGCATGACCGAATGCCTATCGGATTAACACTACCCCGGTATTCTTCTACTTGGGGATGGACTTCAGGATCGCCATACACTTCCGATGTTGAGGCTAGTAGGAATCGCGCTTTCACGCGCTTGGCTAAACCCAGCATATTCATTGTACCCAGCACATTAGTTTTAACTGTTTTGACTGGGTTGTACTGATAATGCACAGGAGAAGCAGGACACGCTAGGTGATAAATTTGATTTACTTCTAACCGAATCGGCTCGGTAATGTCATGGCGGATCAGTTCAAAGTATGGATGATTCAGCCACTTCAAAATGTTATGTTTGTGACCAGTGTAAAAATTATCTAAACAAATTACTTCGTGTCCATCTGTCATCAACCGATCGATGAGATGCGACCCAATAAATCCAGCGCCACCCGTGACCAAAATTCTCATAGTTTGCCAGTTAGTTCAAGTATTTTATGCAGTGTTGGGCAAAGCCAATGCCCACCATTAATTACACTTGTGTTTGAATTCTGCCTTGTAGCAGTAGTACAGCGACACAAAAGCGATTTTTTAGAAAAGTCCAGAGGCAATTGTCAATATCCTTTGGATTGAATCTCCTATCTTTTTACATAAGTTATACAAGTTAACTAGCAAAGTAACAAACATTGGCTCGAAAATACAGCACTTTAGCTCAGGGTTCACTAAATCTTCAACTAACTCTGAGAAATTTTGAAGCGGTGTGGTGCGGGATACATTGATATTTTTATCTTTACCAGGACTTACGCAAGAGCCATCCGAACGGAGGGATGCTTGAGTTGCTCAATCAAGTAGTCTGAGAGCATGCCGTGCTTAATCTGATAAACAGTTTTGCCTGTCTGGTAAGCAACCACGTTGAGCTGACTCCAAACAAGCATTGCGCAAGCAAGCGATGTGATTGCGTTGAATTCGCGCTTTGCGACACAGCCACGCGCTTCAACTCCCGTTAGCTGCTTGAGTTCGCGGTGAAACTCCTCAATTTTCCAACGAAGATCACACACATCTTGTCCGATATTTGTTGAAGCTTGAGCTACAGCGGTTCTCAATCGGGTGAAATATAGCAACAGCAGTGAGTGAACCAGCCAATAATGTCTTTTGTCGTTACGGCAGCGAGAGCATCCGTGATCGCTTGGTCTAACTCTGCATAAGTTC
>JAHHHE010000210.1 GCA_019359535.1 Gloeocapsa sp. UFS-A4-WI-NPMV-4B04 | reverse complement strand
AAACTCGTATTTTTCAGTTCATTGATTACTTCAATTGCACGATGGCGAAACCATTTCGATGGACGTATAAAGGGAAGGTTCTGAACATCTAAAAACGATATGTAAACTTACGCCTCAGCCTACTAGTCAACTAGAGAGTCAAGCGTTAATATGCGCCTTTAGACTGAATTGTTGTTAAGGTAAAATTTCTGATTTCGATTCTGTAACTGGAAGCGTCACGGTTGTTAGCGCCGAATTAGCAAGTTCTGGGAGTTCTGGATAGTCTGTCTTGGTTTCTTCAGGGGTAATTGTTTTACCATTCGCTAATACTTCTCGCTGATTAATTAGGTAAATGCTGATTAAAGTTAAACTCACTCCGATCCATTGCAGGGGACTAAGAACTTCGCTTAGTAACAAATTGCCAAATAGCAGGGCAAATACGGGCGTAAGGAAAGTCAGCGAACTCAGACTGGTAAGATTACCGCTAGAGGCGAAGTAGAAAAATAAACCGTAGGCGATCGCACTTCCGAATATTGTTGAATAAGCCAGTGCCATCCATCCAGCTACGTCAATATTTACCCACTGCTGCGACTCAACACTAGCTGAAATAGCAAATAATGGTATTCCTCCCAAAATCATGTGCCATCCCGTCGCTGCAACTGGATCAGCATAACGGCAAACGAACCGAATACACACGGTTCCCAGTGCCATAGAAATAGCCGCCAACAGCATTAACCATTCGCCACTTTGAAACAACTGTTGGAAATTTCCTAAACCTGTAATTGTGCCTGTGTGTAAAAAATTCAAAATCAAAGCATCAGGCAAGCCAATTAAACTGATGCCTAGTAAACCAACAGATAATCCCAGCCAACCCCACGAACCAATGCTTTCCCCAAATAGCCAACACGACAGCAACGCGACTGCTAAAGGCTGAGAGTCAATCATTACAGAACCCAAACCTGCGCCAGTTCTGACTAATCCTTCTGCTAGAAAGCCTTGAAACAGCGCTGCATCTACCAAGGCGAATACGGCAATCCACAGCCATGCTTTCCATCCCTTGGGCTGAGGTTTACCCATAAGGGCTGCCGCCGCCAGCAATAACACGCCAGCTGGCACTAAACGTACTCCAGCCATGAATAAAGGTGTAGTGTTCGGTATTACCCCTTTCATCGCCACCATTGCTGTTCCCCACAGGAAAAAGGGCGCAATCAAGAGTAGGGGAGCAAAGGGAAGTCTTGATTTCAGTTTTAGCTGCATGGGATGGCTGATGGCTTTAAAAATGAGAAAACTTTTTCTTAATTGTAATCAATTGTGTACTTTTATGAAGTAGCAGGCGCTTCGCGCAGTGGGAAGTGAGCAGTGAGTAGTGGGAAGAGGAATTTTATTTCATTTCTACTCACGCTTCACTCTCTTCACGCTTCACTACTCACTTTCTTCTTAAACCGAACGGGCGTAAATGAGGCAAACTAGATCTAGAACATTTGTTCGCTTCTGATGCCAAAAGAGGGGTAGGAGTTTGATAGCAGTGGTAATTTAAAAAACCTCTTCTTGGTTCATGCCCTACATTTGGTGTGCAGATCAATTTAAAATCTAAAATCGGTTGACTGTCCATGATTTGGCCTTTTAAGCCTTCTTTTCAAAAACAAATTGCTCGGATTGAAATTACAGGAGCGATCGGTAGTGCTACTCGCAAACAGGTACTAGAGTCTCTCAAAACTGTTGAGGAAAAGCGCTTTCCCGCCTTGCTACTACGCATAGACAGCCCTGGTGGTACAGTTGGGGATTCGCAAGAAATTTACAGTGCTTTGAAGCGGCTACGAGAAAAAATCAAAATTGTTGCTAGTTTTGGCAATATCTCTGCTTCTGGAGGCGTTTACATCGGAGTGGGAGCCGAACATATTGTGGCAAACCCAGGTACGATTACTGGCAGTATTGGTGTAATTCTGCGCGGTAATAACCTAGAACGTCTGCTGCAAAAAATCGGTGTCTCGTTCAAAGTAGTTAAGTCTGGCCCTTATAAAGACATTTTGGCATTTGACCGCGAACTGACAGCACCAGAACAGCACATTCTCCAAGAATTGATTGACACGAGTTACCAACAGTTTGTGCAAACAGTCGCCGAGGGTCGTAATTTGGCTGTAGACGCTGTTAAAAGTTTCGCCGATGGTCGCATTTTCACCGGACAGCAAGCTTTAGAATTGGGTGTTGTAGATCGGTTAGGAACAGAGGACGATGCTCGTCGTTGGGCCGCAGAATTGGCGGGACTTGACCCTGAAAAAACACAGTGCTACACCTTGGAAGAACGCAAACCTTGGTTGAATCGCTTGCTATCAGGGAATAATCAAGCGTCATTTAGTTTAGCAGCTGGTATGGATTGGGTTGAATTTGATCTGTCTACCAATGGTTTACCTTTGTGGTTGTATCGACCATAGTTAATTAATGCTTGTGTTGTTTTGGGTGTTAGATGTTAATTTTTCTATCTAACAGAGCAACGGTTAGCCGGAGGAGGCTTTGAAAAGTCCTATGTTGAGCCTCCTCAAAAATAACAATTAAAAATAATATTGTTTGTTGGTTATGGATTATTAAATGTTAGTTTTTGATTTAGAAGTAACAAATAAACATGATTTAAATATATGGAGGAGTTGAGTGTGGAGTGGCGACTTAGAGCGATTCGTGGAGCAACAACAGTTTCCGAAAATACAGCTGAGGCTATTCGAGAAGCATTAATAGAATTGTTAGATGAAATAGAAGTGCGAAATCAGCAGCTTACTACGACTGAAATTATTAGTGTTACTTTTTCTGTTACCCGCGATCTGAATGCAATTTTTCCAGCTGCGATCGCCCGCGAACGTCCTTACTGGGATAATGTCCCCATGTTAGATGTACAGCAAATGCACGTAGAAGGAAGCTTGGAGCGTTGCATCCGATTGTTAATTCATGTCTTCGTCCCAGTTTCCCAAGCTAATATTTGTCACACCTATTTACGTGAAGCTAAAAACTTAAGGCCTGATTGGAGTTTAGCCCAACCTCCTACATCATCACCGCAAGCATTTCAATTTCGGCAATAATTGGCAATTCAAATGCCAAAAAAGATTTTTAGGTGTTGTAAGTTGTAACTTTTGACCTTGAGTTACTCCAGCATCTTTATTGTTTGCAGCTTTATGTTCTGCTACAACTACCACATTGTCTGGGTAATTTGGCATCAATGCCCAAAGTCTAACAGGCAACCGTTCAATTTGGCTTGATCTACCTTCAAAGTCAATTAATTTAGGCTGTGAAATTGGTGTAAATGAAATATCAGATTGATGTTCGCCTTACCTAAATGCGCTTACCCCCATATACTGACGCATTAGAAATTCACGCCAGACGAGCTTAATTAAGACTAAGTAGATAAATCCTTTTTCTGCTTGTCTCGTTCTAGCTTTTCTGTGATCGCTTCTCTGATCCACTCCGTTCGGTTAGGAAGACTTCGCACTTCCTTGTCTAACCTTTCAGGAAGCATCACCGACACATGTTTTCTAGCTAACTTCTCCGTACAAGTTGTTTTATACCTAGTTAGTTGAATCCCTCGAATTTCCATAACCTTATGTAGCGAATAACTAGACAACAGCGATATATTGCATCTACAATGCGATTGTATTTATAGATCAAAGACTAGGTTACTTGGCAGTTGTTAAGTATCTGATATTCGTCAACGCCGCATATATTGGTTTTGCGAGGTCTATATGAATTCTATCCAATTTAACGAATTTGCGATCGCGTTGCGTGAGCGGAGTTATTGCTCAAACTGAATTTGTTACGTATTTAGAAATTTACGGTCGTCAAGCTTAAGTAAGAATTAAGTAGATAAATCTTTCTTCTGCTTGTCTCGTTCTAGCTTTTCAGCGATCGCTTCTCTGAGCCACTCTGTTCGGTTAGGAAGACTTCGCACTTGTTTGTCCAACTCGGCTGTTACTCTTACCGAAAGGGGTCTTTCTGCCATTTCCTCGCTGTATGGAGAGGTGTATTTATGTTTCGGGTTTGAATTAGCCATGCTATTGTTATTGAGTGTATACGCTAGATATGCTAATATAATTAAAGTATTTGCCAGAGGGATTAAGTTGGTCGCTTGTGACCTCTGGCATCACCCACGACAGGCATATATTATGAAATTCTACCCAATTTGATGAATTTGCGGGAGCGATGCTTAACGAAGTTATCGCTCAGAGCGAAGTTTTGGAGTATCTGGAAACTCAAGTTAGTATCATTGCTCCAGAACCAAAGCATTTTTTAACTCCGCAACGCAAAGCCAAGTTACACGACAAACAAAGAATTAGACGCAAAAATGCGAAAGAATGGGCGCTGCGTCGTTCTGGATGTAACAGTACAGCTGAAATTAAGAAGTATTTAAAAATTTTGGGTAAAAAACTAGACTTGCGATTAACCAGTGCGTGGGTAGCGATGAGAGATTGGGGGTAGAAGAATTCTTCCCCCAACTCTCTCGTAAATAAGGAATTCGCTGATTCCATTAAACAACTCAAACTAGCTGAAACGTTCTCAATAGGAGATAAAGTTGAGTGGACGGGGTACAGACCAATTGATGCACACATCTGCGCGTGGTTCCCTTTAGTGATTACGGCAATTATTGATGGCAAAGCACAGCTAGATATATGGGCAAATCCCGTCCCGCTAAATGAACTGGTAGCAGTTTAGAAAAAACGCACAAAAAAGGGTGAATGAATACATAAAACTAAATTTATAAAAAAATTTGTTTGGACGGAGTGCATCGAACAAACACGCACGTCCAGATCAAATTACTTACTTTTAGGTATGCATATTTCCCTGATCCCTATTTTTATCACTATTAAAATGAATCCCAATAAAAAAGTCGTAGAGGAAATTCAAAAACTCTTTGCCTTGAAATATTCCTAGAGATTGATCGCAACCTTTTTCATCTAAAAGGGGCTTCATCGCATAGTACGCAGGCTGAAAATTATACCAAGGAATAGTAGGCCATAAATGATGAACTAGGTGGTAGTTTTGTCCCATAATTAGGACATTAAGAACTTTGTTGGGGTAAACTCTGGCATTCTTCCAGCGATCGCGTTCGTGATGAGGGCGATGGGGTAGATAATCAAAAAATAGTCCTAATGCTAGTCCTACTATGTACGACGGAATAAACCAAAAGTTGAGAATGTAGCCTAAAAAGTGGTACTG
The DNA here is from genome assembly GCA_019359535.1 of Gloeocapsa sp. UFS-A4-WI-NPMV-4B04. Taxonomy (GTDB): domain Bacteria; phylum Cyanobacteriota; class Cyanobacteriia; order Cyanobacteriales; family Chroococcidiopsidaceae; genus JAHHHE01. The sequence continues at coordinate 5,648 of JAHHHE010000210.1, read as the reverse complement.
AATCGAGATACAGAAAATAGTAACGATAACTAAGCGGCTTAAAAACCATTCTAGGAGTTCATGTCTGCGCCATAGTTGCCGCTTGAAGAAAAATACCTCGTGGGATAGAAAGCGAATCGGAGTTAGCCACAAGGGTCCACCTGTGGAAACATAATAATCGGGGTCATTTTCTGGGTCATTAACATGGGCGTGGTGCTGCAAATGTACCCGCGTAAACACAGGATAGGCAAAAGTTAATAACAGCGCACTGCAATGCCCTAAAATAGCGTTGATGACACGGTTGCGATGAGCGGATTGGTGACAAGAATCGTGAATCACTGTGCCACAAATATGCAAGGCAATTGTGTTAGTCACAAAGCAACACCAATGCGGCCACTCCCAAAGCCAGTAACCAATGTTTGATATCCCAAACATGGCGATCGCGGCTAAAAATATTAGCAACGTTGGATTAAACTCACTCGGAGGACTTAATAGCTCCTTCGGAACTGTCATTGGCTTCTGTGCCTCTGACATTAGCATTTTTAACTCCTTATTAATTTCAGTTATCGCGTGGTGTATGATACGCCCATTAAGATTTTAAAGTTTTGTGTAGCATAAGTCATTATGTTTTTGCAATTGATTTGCTAGAAAATAGTATAATTTGGAACACAAATTTTAATTTTAGGATACCAGTACGTAATTACAAAAAAACATTAGCCTTTTATTAACTATGGAGTGGTCACAATTTAATTTATATTTAAACATTATATCTAGCAAAACTTAAGTATATTTTTTTACATATTATTTAAGGCTAAAAATATCCAACGCCCAACACCAGGATCGTCAATGCACCCACAAGATTCTCGCCACCGCACAAAAATTGTCGCCACGATTGGCCCAGCCACAAACCAACCAGAGGTATTAAAAGCTTTAATTGAAGCAGGTGCAACAACGCTGCGGCTGAACTTTTCACATGGCACTCATGCTGAACATCAGCGCTGTGTACGTTTAATTCGGCAGACTGCGTTTGAACTGAATCAGCCAGTAGGCATTCTGCAAGATTTACAAGGGCCAAAAATTCGCTTGGGGCGATTTGAAACGGGTTCTGTGATAGTAAATAAAGGCGATTCGTTTACACTAACAAGTCGTCCTATTGTTGGCACTCAATTTATTAGCTGTGTCACTTACGATCTTTTAGCAGAAGAAGTACCCGCAGGTTCAAGAATTCTGCTTGATGATGGTCGAGTAGAAATGCGAGTAGAAGAAGTTGACCGCGTTGCCAAAGAGTTGCATTGTCGCATTGTTGTAGCTGGGGTGCTTTCTGACAACAAAGGTGTCAACTTTCCTGGCGTTTACCTATCTATTAAAGCTTTAACTGACAAAGATCGGCAGGATTTGATGTTTGGTCTCGATCAAGGCGTGGACTGGGTAGCGCTTTCTTTTGTCCGCAACCCCCAAGATATATTGGAAATTAAAGACATCATTTCCAGCGCCGGAAAGCAAGTGCCAGTAATTGCCAAAATTGAGAAACACGAAGCAATAGACCAAATGGAGGCGGTTTTAGCTTTGTGTGATGGTGTGATGGTTGCTAGAGGTGACTTAGGCGTTGAACTTCCGGCGGAGGACGTGCCAATCTTACAAAAGCGGCTGATTGCAACGGCAAATCGGTTAGGAATACCTGTAATCACAGCCACCCAAATGTTAGACAGCATGGTGAGCAACCCTCGACCGACGAGAGCAGAAGTTTCAGACGTGGCAAATGCGATTCTAGATGGCACTGATGCAGTGATGCTCTCGAATGAAACTGCCGTTGGCAAGTACCCAGTCGAAGCTGTAGCGACGATGGCGCGAATTGCCACTAGGATTGAGCAAGAACAATCGCTAGCAGCAATTCCTCCTAGTTATAAAGACCCCAAGCGTTCTGTTCCTAATGCTATTAGTCAAGCTGTAAGTCAAATTGCGGAGCAGCTAGGAGCAGCTGCTATCATGACACTGACGAAAACTGGCTCTACAGCCCGAAATGTCTCTAAATTTCGCCCCCAAATTCCGATTTTAGCAGTAACTCCTCATGTGGATGTGGCACGGCAATTGCAACTGGTGTGGGGGGTGAAACCCTTGTTAGTGCTAGACTTACCATCGACGGGTCAAACGTTTCAATCTGCCCTGAATGTAGCTCAGGAAAAACAACTGCTATCTCAAGGCGATTTAGTGGTGATGACGGCAGGAACGCTTCAAGGTGTAGCGGGATCAACAGACTTGATCAAGGTAGAAGTAGTAACGGCGGTACTTGGTCAGGGAATTGGACTTGGCCAGGGTTCTGTAAGTGGTCGGGCTAGGGTGGCTCACAGTAGCTTGGATATCGGTAAGTTTAATCATGGTGACATTTTGGTTGCACCACGTACAAGTGCCGATTTTGTGGAGGCGATTCGCAAGGCGGCTGGCATTATTACCGAAGAAGAGAGTTTGACGAGCCATGCGGCGGTAATTGGCTTACGTCTTGGTGTACCTGTGATCGTTGGAGTCAAGAGGGCAACGGAGGTTATTCGGGATGGAGCAATTTTAACTCTAGATATGCAACGGGGTTTGATTTACTCAGGTGCAGTGGGTGGTTAAGTTGTGAGTTATTCGGTTATTTAGATAGCAGGGGTGCATTCTTAGCAGAGGAGCAGGGGTAATGGCGACAATGAGCGATAGATATCGGTAAGCTTATCCTGGGAAGGTAGTAAGAGCGATCGCCTATAATTCACCTTACCGATAATACATCTGTTACATAAACAGCAACAGTCAAAAATGAAGTTCATTAGTAGGTAATACTGACATTAAAATTAGTTCAGGCTAAACAATGAATGGCTCGGCTGATCCACGACATAAACACGCTTTACTGTTAAGTGCCTTGTTAGGAGGTGTTGTCCTAACCAGTTGTGAAACTGGAATGGAAAATCGGGTTTCAGCACCACCATCTGCACCTGCAATATTATCTCAAAAAACCGCGTCGACAGCTAATTTGGTAGATGAAGCGCAGCGTCAGCCGCAGTTTGAGCCGCAAGTATCCCGTACTCAACTAATTAAAAAAGCTGCACTTACTCTTGTTGTTAACTCACTAGATAAAAGTATTCAAGAAGTTTTAGCGATCGCCAAACAACATCAAGGAGATTTACTGGGACTCGAAGACCAAAAGTCGCCAAATAATAGCGCCCGTCACACAGTCTCAATTCAAATCCGAGTACCTCAAAATCAGCTTGACACCACCCTAGACAAGCTAACTACGCTAGGAAGTGTCCAAAGTCGGACAATTACGGCTGAAGATGTTGCAGATCAGCTAGTAGATAATCAAGCTCGACTGCGAAACTTACAGAAAACAGAAAGTACCTTACTAGGAATAATGCAGCGCTCTGGCTCGGTGGGTGATGTATTAAAAGTTGCCCAAGAACTTAGTAATGTGCGGCAATCAATTGAACAGATTAATGCTCAACTCAAAAGCTTACAAAATCAAATTGCCTATTCTACTATTACTCTAAAATTAGAAGCAGCTGTTTCTACCACAACTTCTCAGCGTTCCTTAAATTCAGAAGTTCAAGAAACCTGGAATAACTCGACTTATTCACTAAGAGAATTTAGTTTTGGCTTGCTACGTTTGGGTATTTGGTTAATCGTTTATAGTCCGTATCTGCTACTTTTTGGTGCTACTATTTATGGCTATACTCGGCTACGGAAACCAAATTCACGATCAATAAATCAAGTATCAGAACCGCCTAACACTGATTAATGGGATTTTTGCTGTTATCTGTTTATTACCTTGAAAATGACATGGCAGCGATGTGGAGGTTTCCTCCCGCATATTAGCTGACACGATCGCCTAAAGGAATGTCAAGATCGAAGATATAGGGATAAGCATCTTCAGACTTGTATGTCACAACAGCACGAATCAATTGCTCAACATTATCACGACCGGACTAAATATGACCCTGAGACGATCGCAACTAAAAGTCAGGGTTTGGACTGGGATAAACAACCAGTACCGTTCAAGGAATACAAAATTGGCACTACCTTTGACTTAAAGCCATATCTTCAAGAAGAACCAGAAGTATTTGCGGACGATTCAGCCAGTGTTTGGTGGCGGCGGTTGTCGCGGCTGCTGTTTTGCAGCTATGGTTTGACAGCTAAAATGTCAACAATGGGTAATCCGATATATCTCCGCGCTGCACCATCAGCAGGTGGTTTGTATCCGGCTGAAGTATATTTAATTTCTCGTGGTACACCATTTTTAAGCGCTGGACTATATAACTATCAGCCTCAAACTCATTCCTTGATTCAATTTTGGGAAAGTGAGGTGTGGCAAAGTTTGCAAGCGGCTTGTTTCTGGCATCCCGTTTTAGATAGTACCCAAATAGCGATCGTCACAACTGCTGTTTTCTATCGTTCAGCTTGGCGCTATCAAGATCGCGCTTATCGCCGGATTTTTTTAGATACAGGGCATCTGCTAGGTAATATTGAGCTAGCAAGCGCTTTAAATGACTACCGTCCGCATTTAATCGGGGGTTTTGTAGATGAGACGGTAAATCGGCTACTTTACCTTGATTCCAACCAAGAAGGTGCATTAGCAGTAATTGGACTAGCAGACTTGCTTGATGTCAAACAAAACTTGCCAATCGCACAAACAGCTTTACCCTCTCCTACTCAAACTGACTATCCCCAGATTCCGGATGGTGAACTGCTGCAATACTTCCATAAGGCAACACAAATTGAGGAAGCGAAAGGTTATGAAGAATCTGCGCTTGCGCCTTCATTAGATAAATACAACTTTCCCTTTTGCTTGAAAGTTCCTACCACTACGTCTGCAATTGACTGGGGAGCAAATTTAGAACAGCTAGAAAGCACAATTCTGACGCGGCGTTCTACTCGTGCTTACAGTGGTGCTGATCTAACTTCGGATGAATTAAAAGCTTTACTCGATTTCACTTATCAACCACAGCACTACATTGATCAAGGTTTGGATGCAACACCAGACTATTTTGATTTGAATTTAATCGAGACGTTTATTGCGGTGTCTGGGGTAACAGGACTAGAGGAAGGTTGCTACTACTACGCACCAAAAGCTCAAGAATTGCGGCAAATTCGGTTTAAAAACTTCCGGCGAGAGTTACATTACCTGTGTTTGGGGCAAGAACTCGGTCGGGATGCGGCGGCGGTGCTATTTCACACAGCAGACTTAAATACAGCCGTTGCCAAGTATGGCGATCGCGTTTATCGTTACCTCCATATGGATGCTGGACATTTAGGACAACGGCTAAATTTAGCCGCCATTCGCCTTAATCTAGGTGTAAGCGGCATCGCTGGCTTTTTTGATGATCAGGTTAATGAAGTGCTAGGCATTCCAGATAGTGAGGCTGTTTTATATATCACCACATTAGGGCGATCCAGATAAGCTGTTAGTCATCTAATAAAGGTCGTTTAAACAGCAGGGGTGCAAAGGAGAGGATTTCACGAAAAACACAATATGCAACTTACCCCTCTTTTGTCAGTTTCCGAAATCAACAAGTAGTAAATAAAGCCTTTCATCCAGAAAAATAAAACGGTTTGAATTGATTCATTGCACTAATCAGGTGATTAAATCCAAGTAATAAGTTGGAGTTGGGTAAAATATCTAACCAAGGAGAAACTAACCAAAA